>CANSNA010000011.1 GCA_947648255.1 uncultured Clostridium sp.
TATGACTTTTGATTCTTTCATATTTTCTTTCTCCAATCTAAACAAAAAATTACTAGTTATCGTTAAGGTTATTATAACATACATAGAATTATTTTCATATCATTTTTTACTATATTGTTGGAAAATCCATTTTTTCATCTTTAAACTCAATATAATCTTTCTCTAAATATTCATCTATTGTAGATTCATCCATTATTATGGTCTTACAATCTCTTATACACTTCTCTAGACGTTTGGCATTTTCCCTAAAACAAACAAAGTACATTTTTTCTCCATATTCAGGATGTATTTCAATAGAGCTTTTTAACATAGCAATATGGTTTATATCTATAAATAGCATTATTTTTAAATACTTTTCATCGTCTACCAAAAAATCCATATATTTAGCATCAGTATATTCTACTTTATGTCTTTTAGATAAATCGGCAAACATACAAAGTTTTATTTTTTCATAATTTCTCATAATTCTTTTATTAAAATCATTATATGGAATTAGATACGAATGTTGACTACTAAAATCAAAACCGCCTTTTATCATATAAAATTTTGTCTATGTCGTTTGTAAAAATAATAGAAAAAAGAATCTCCTTTTCTTTCTTCAAATCATAATAAATAGAAGTGATATATTTATCATTTTTATTTCCATATACTGCATAAACATTATAAATATCCCCATCAAATGGCATAATACCTAGATATCTTCTTGAATCAGTTGTAGGATTATCTCTACTTTTTAAATGCCAGCTAGCAGAAAAACAATTTGAATCATCAAATCGTGTAAATGCTGCAATATCACTAATAAGTTTCAATCTCTCCAAATTATTTGGATTTCTACAATGTTCTTTTACTTTAACTCCAATTTCATCTAAAAAAATTCTTCCATTTTTTCCTAAAGCAATCTCTCTATGCTTTAACCTAGATACATACCCATCTCTTACTAATTTACATATCCTCTTTTCTTGATAAGTCTTTGTACCATAAATATACCTAGTATTATCTAATGTGATTGTCTTATACTCTGCTAAAAACTTTAACAGTTCAATATCCCTTTCTTGCAAAACTACTCCTTTTCTCATACTCTAATAACACCTCCAATCTTTCAAAAAATACTTACCCTAAAATCATTCGACAAATTGTACCTATGTAGAGGGTGCCATATCCTTGCGTATATGACACCTCTACTCTAGACAAAAGTAAAAAGTATAAATAAAGAGATTTGCCAGAAAATAAAAGGAAGAGAATGGAAACGACCATAGCAAAAATTTTTTTGAAAAATTTTCTAAAATTTTGCCATAGTCATCTGGTTATATTTGGTAAATTTTTGTTAATAAGTTTTAAAATTTTATCAGCTTTTAAAACATTAACTTCTATATGAGGATTGTCTGAATAAAAACCTTGTACCATGTAGCAACAATTAAATAAATTATCATCTTTTATGATTCCACCATAAACAAGTCCATCCTGAATAGGTTTAACTGTTCTATTGTCAACATCCCACACCTTAATTTTATCAAATATTTTAATAATTACTATTACGAACTCATTATAAAATAGCTTTTCATATTGCTTTGTTACTTCAGCAATGTTTAAGATAATTTGCTTATGAGCATAAGAAGAAGGATTCTTCAATGTTGGCAACTTTTCTGGTATGTATAAGCATAGCACATCATTTTTGACAGTTGCTTTATACTTATTATCAATTAAACCTATTTTATCAGAAAAATCTAATTTGTTATAAAATCGTACTTGCTCATATATTTCAAACCTTTGCTTTTCTAAAGCATATAAAAGCCTTTCTAGCTCTATATTATAAGGCTTTTCTAAAACATTATTTAAAGATTCGCCTAAGTTTTGTAAAGAGTTATATATATTAGTTGAAATCTGCATAAACTCACCTCCTTGCTACTTATGTAATAAAAATTATATGTGATCTAGAATTTATTAGCATAAATAGAATCTAGAAATTCATTTGTGTATACTCGTCTATTACCTTTATAATTATTATATTTTTTATTATTTATATATTTGTCATTCTTGACTACAGTACTAGTATATTTTTGACTAGTAGTGTTATCATTATTGTCTATAGATGTAGTCGTTTTTAAATATATAGGGTCGTCATATTTGACTAGTGGAATTATCTTCCTGTTAATCATTTGTCTTGTTGTATCATAATAATTTGTTATTACGTCGACATATTCCTTTTTTACTAAACTACTTACTAATTTTGACACTCTTGTATCAGACAAGTTTAAAAGATTCGCTAAAAATTTATTTGTTATCGTACAATAACCATCTTTTTTACTAAAAAATAAAACTAGAGAATATATATGTCTTTCTTTATCACTTAAATTTGCATTTGTAAATATTTCAATAGGTATCCATATACCTTTTAAATTAGTTTCTTGCATAAAATCTCACCTTCTTTCATATAAAAAATAACACCTCATTATAGAGGTGCGATGTTAATATTTAATTAATTAGTACAAACAATTTTATGATAATGTTATCATATCATTTATGAAAGATAGCATCACTTTTAGAGTGTTTACATTAGTTTGTTCTATACATACTTTTCCATTCATCATCATTGTATCATAGTTAATATCCTTTTCAACAAACAGATTCTTGTATAAATCATACATAAGTTGCGGTATATTTCTATCTTGTTCTGGAATATATTCAAGCATACTATTTATGATATTCATAAATTCTGTACTTGATAAAAAAATATTCACAAATTCTTCTTTCGCATTTCCATAAACTATATCATTATATAATTCTAGTTTTTTAACCTTTAAAGCTAAAAGTGTAGGAAATACAACAAATTTAATTAAATCATGAGCAATTTTATTGTCAACTAAATATGCTGTATTCATATAGTTACATATAAACTTATACATAGAAAAATATCTGTTGCAATCTCTCAAGGAAAATCTAAATACATGCATTATTTCGTTAATTACTCTTTTTGCCCAACCACTAAAATTTAATTTTATATATTTATTGATATAAGCTTTTAAATCAGGTTTTGGTAATTCAAATTGTAAGTCGAAAAACTTTTGTAAATAATATGAACTGTTAAAATTTTGTCCATAAAAACAGTTAATAGTATTTTTTAATTCTAGTATATTTGTGGAAAAAACAAATATAAAACGGTTGTCATTAAAAAAATGTTTAAAATTTTCTAATAGCTTTACAGCAAATATTGGATTGCATCTATCTAGTTCATCTATAAAAATTACTATTTTATTAGCTCTTTCTGGAAGAATATCATTAAGTAATTCTATAAAAATTTCCTCTATATTTTTTATAGATGTAACTTCTTTTAATAGATTAGGTTTATCTTTGGGAGTATATTGGATTTCTGCACCATAAGATATACCAGTTTTTTCATCTGTTATTGTTCCTCCAAATTTAAAAGATGACATTAATTTTTTTAATTTATCTATAATAGTAGTATTTTCGTTTTCCTTAATAATTGATAAATCTAAATCCATATCATTTATTAGACTATAAATAAAAGCTATTAACGGATCTCTATTAGAATCATATTCCCATGCATTAAAATATATTGGAAATATCTCATTTTGAACTTGTATTTGAGCAAATTCAGTATTTAACCTAGTTTTATACTCTTTTAAATTCTCTGTTACCTCGTCTAAATTTAATAACTGTATAGTTTTAATACATTGCTTAACGAAAAAGGTTTTTCCAGTTCCCCAATCTCCATCGATACATAATGCAAACTGTTCTTTTAAAGAATATAAAATTTTTAAAAATTGAAACACTGTATCGTTTCTATTAAGTGAATTAGTTATTAGACTATTTTCTATATTTTCGTCTGTTGCTTTCAATTCAAACATGAATAAACCTCCAAATTTATTATTCTTCTATATCTTGTATATGTAGCTCAATATCTTCTGCTTTAGGTAATTGCGATTGTAGATACTCGGGTATATCTTCTAATAATTTGTATTCACTAACACCAATAGGCTTATTTATGTCCTTTAGTGCATATTCTGCTGTAAATTTATCTTTTGTCTTACATAATAATAGTCCAATACTTGGATTATCACTTTCTTCTTTTACTAAATCATCTAATGCTGATAAGTAAAAGTTTAATTGTCCTGCATCTGTTGGCTCAAACTCTCTTGCTTTTAGCTCTACGGCTATGTAACATTTTAGTTTTAAATGGTAAAATAATAAATCTATATAATAATCTTTGTTACTAACTGTTAATTTATATTGATTACCAACAAATGCAAATCCATTACCAAGTTCTATCAAAACATCTTTGATTTTATTTATCATAGCATTTTCAATTTCTAATTCTTTAACTTTACCTTTAAGAGAAATAAAATCAAAAAGATAAGGGTCTTTCATTGTTTGTAATGCTAAATCACTTTGAATATCAGGTAGTCTTTCTTTAAAATTAGTTGATTTGTCTGCAATTACTTGTCTTTCATATAGTTTACTATCAATCTGCATATTTAGCATATTCCTAGACCAACCATTATTTACACTCTGAAAGATATACCATTTTCTTTCTTCTATATTCTTTATCTTATCTAACAACACAATGTTGTGTCCCCATGGAATTTGTGCAACAACTTGTTGCACAAATTCAAAATCAGGATATTCTTCAGCTATTTTTCTCATATATTTTAAATTTCTAATTGAAAACCCTTTTATATTAGGAAATTCCAACTTTAAATCTACTGATAGATTATCAATAAATTTATTTCCCCATTCAGAGTTATCAAGTATAATCTTCCCAATATGCCAATACATAAATATCATTTCTTTATTTACTACTTGCATGGCTCTATATTGAGATTTTAAAATTTCATTCTTTATACTTTCAAAGATTTCTTTATATTGATTTTTAGCAATTTCCAACATCTAAACACCTTCCTTATAATTGTGCAGACAGTTTCTGCACAATTTGTATTATATCATAAAATATTGAAAAGTACAGTATTATAATAGAATTTAGCTTTTTTAATATTGCTATAGATATAGTAAAAGTTATACTATTAAATTTTTCTAACACTTTTTGATTAGATTTCTAACACTTTAAAAATTTTATAAAAAATCGTATAGTTACTATAATTGTAAGATATAGTAGTTTTTTATCACAAAATCTCTTACAACATTAACATTTTAACTAACTTTATATAATGCTAATTAACAACAAAAATTATTATCTAACAAACCTAAAACCGTTCTTAGGAACCAGTGTCAACGACGTGGAGGTTCGAGTCCTCTCATCCGCACCAACGACGTTTCTGTTCGAACTAAATTAATTAGATGATACAAATATCATTCTTAATAGGATGGTATTTTTTTATTGCAAAATATCATCTTTTTTCAGTATGTGTCAAATCAATAAACTGCATTGAAAAAATTATTAAATAACAAGTGAAAATAAAATTTATTACCTTGCAAAACCCTATGAGTTTTGTTAGCATGACGAAACTCATAGGGGGTTAGGACTTGTGACAAGGTCAAAGTCCGTAGCTTATGGAGAGAATTTAAGTTGCTTATGAACGGAGCATTAATATGAAAAAATGATAAAAGCAAATGAATAATTACTGTTGAAAAAGTTAAATCTTCATGTTATAATTAACATTAATGTGGATTCTCCACATATATAGTGCATATTCCAAAGCTTTTTGGATTTGCTATTAGATGGATGGAATTTAAGGTTATTCTTCTTGCTAACAATACATCATAAAGGAGGATTTATTAATGTCTAGCATAGACTATAGCAAACTTCATGCTCCCAAACAGCCACCAGCTCACGGTCATAGCGAAGAAAATTCTTTTTATTTGCAAAAGACTAAGGAAATAGCTGGTAGGTATAAGCCTTACCATAAGCATTTTACCGAGAGTGCACACAATCGCAGAGAAGAAGCTTCTCAACCTGAAGATAATAAGTAATAATAATTAGCAAGAAGATAGTAATCTTTTTATATTCCATCTCCAATGTATACATTGGAACAAAAGCCGTTTAATATTTTAGGATAACGGCTTTTGTTTTTTGTATTAAGGTCACAATTCTTGACTTTAAGGGAGTATAATATTATAAATTTTTATTATTATAAATAAAATCAATAATATTCACATGATTTATACCATCTCGTTTTTGAAGTAACATATCCATAGTAAATAAATATCTTGGATATAATTCTTTAATCATATAAAATGGTCTATATTCTCTTTCTTCAGTATCTTTGTTACTAATATCTTTAGAAACTTGAATATAGTAATAATCATCATAATTTGCTCTTGCAATAAAATCACATTCAAATTTTCCAATATAACCTACTGAAAGTTTATAATTCTTGCTTTTTAAATAAGCATACATTACATTTTCAAGAACTGATTCATAGTTTATTCTGTTGTCAGTTATAAAATAATAGACGAAAAATTAAAGATATTAGAGCAAAAAAGGCTTGAAATTATAGACACAAACAAGCAAACTTTCTCTCCTCAAATTCCTATGCTACGAAGTAAAAACTAAAGGAGCGTTTTTCAGTGAGTGAAGAACTCGCCTATTCTATCCATCTTGGTAGTGGCAAAAATAGAACTACCAAAGCAAAAGAAATTGCAAAAAATAATTCGTCAGAGACAACTTCTTTTTCAAATAATGCTATACAAAATGCAACTGGTTTGTCAAAAGTTAATAAGCACAACTTACGTGATTATGATAACAACAAAAACTTAATAGAAATAATTTATGGTAGTGATAATCTTTATAAAGATGTACAACAATTATATCTTCAAGAATTTGAACAAGCACGAATTGAATATAACGAAAAGCAAATGGTATAGTAATATAGGAGCAACCTTTCATAAGTTTGCTCCTATATTTTATAAAGATTATTAAAAAGTTTACTATAAGATTTTGGAAAAATAATTCTTATTATTCAATTATTTTTCTGATAATGTTTTTTCACTTCTGTCTGATTCTACCACCTAATTGGGGTGTTTGAAACTCTCACCGATTAATTAAACTGCCCTTATGCCCATATAATCATTATTAATAAAACAATTCCTATTACAATGAATGAATATCCCATAATTTTGGTCATTTTTCTAAATGATTTCTCATTTTTAGGCATTGGATGAAATGTTGTTTTTCCCATCTCATAGCTCATTTTAGGAATATAATTTCCTATAACCATAAATAATATTCCTAATATTAAACATATACTTTTTCCAACATATACTGTACTTCCTAGTGGTACTTGTATCATAATCACATATAACAATACTGTTATAATAGGAATAAACCATTCCATTATTTTTAATATTTTAGGTTTTTCCTCATTTTTTAACTTATTTAATTTTATATTAACAGCAATTAAGCATATTGCTTGAACAATAGCCATAATTATCGGTATTCCGAATAATGCGAAATTTTTATGTGCATAATTATCTGGTACATCCTTTATTGTAAAATGAATTGGTATTTGTTCTGGTAGTTTATTATAAAGTATGCTACCTAGAAGCATTGGTAATAGACATATAATTACACTTAAAATTAGTATTTTTCTATTTTTCTTTTCCATTTTTATTTCCTCCCAACTTATAAATCCATACTAAAACATCTTCAAATACAGAACTATTTAGTTCATAAAATATAAAGTTCTTTTTTTTCGTTTCAGTTATTAGATTCGCTTTTTTTAAGTTCGATAAATGATAAGATACTGTTGCTCCTGTTAAATTGAAACTGCTTGATATTTCTCCTGCTGTTTTTCTTCCATCTTTTAATAATTCAAGTATTTCTCTTCGCACAGGATCACTAATTGCTTTTAATGTTTCTGACATTCCCAAGTTAATCACCTCTATTTTAACATTTCGATATATATCTAAATAGATTATACTATTTTATATTCTTTTTGTCAATAACTATTTAGATTTTTTTCTAAATAGTTATACAAAAAAGAGATTAATTGTATTCAACTAATCTCAAATAATAACTTATTAGTTACATATTCATTCTTTTTTATAGGAAATTTCTATATCTCTATTGTTTCATCAAAATTTCCTCTTTTATATTCATATACCGTTTTGCCGAAATAATAACTCGTTTAATTTCTTTTGAAGTTCAATTATTATAATTGGTGCAGAGGAAATTGCTATTACTATTAACCATTGAATTCCACTTAACTCTTTTAAACTAAATATTCCCCTTATACTTGGTACCATAACTATTCCAATTTGCATTATTAGTCCTGCTAAAAATGCTAAGCATAAGTATTTGTTTTTTAATAATCCACATTTAAAAATTGACTCTTCACTTCTAATATTAAAACTATGTACCATTTCGATTAATCCTAATGTAATAAATGCCATTGTTCTAGCAATCTCTAATCCATAGTATTTGTTTCCGATACTAAATACTACAAGTGTCAATACTCCTAGCATAGTGCCTTCAACAATAATTTTTCCCCATAATCCATCTGCAAAAATTCCTTTTCTTGCATCCTTTGGTTTTCTATTCATAATATCTTTATCTTCTGGTTCTAATCCTAATGCAATTGCTGGGAATGAATCTGTTACTAAATTTATCCATAATAATTGTACTGCAATAAGAGGTGCATTCATGCCAAGTAATAATCCCATAAATATTGTAACTATCTCTCCTATATTTGTTGCAATCAAGAAATGTACTGCTTTTCTTATATTTTCATATATTCCCCTTCCCTGTTTTACTGCTTCTACTATTGTTACAAAATTGTCGTCTGTTAATATCATATCTGCAGCATTTTTTGCCACATCTGTTCCATTTTGTCCCATTGCAATTCCTATATCTGCATTTTTGAGTGCTGGTGCATCATTTACTCCGGTCTCCTGTCATACTAACCACTCTTCCGAGTACTTCTAAATGCTTTTACAATCCTTACTTTGTGTTCTGGCGAAACTCTTGCAAATACACTGTATTTCATTATGTTTTTTTCTAATATATTTTGAGGTATTTTATCTAATTCTCTTCCAGTAATTGCTAAAGTATTTTTGGTTAATATTCCGCAAATCTTTTGCTATTGCTTTTGCAGTTTGAATATGGTCTCCTGTTATCATTACTGTTTTTATTCCTGCATTTTTGCATGTTTCTATTGCTTCTTTTACTCCTTCTCTTGGCGGGTCTATCATTCCGCATTAGTCCGCACAAATATTAGGTCTTTTTCAATAGTTTCTATATTTATTTGATTTGGTAAATTCTCTACTTCTTGATATGCAACTCCAAGTACTCTTAAGGCTTTGTCTGCCATATTTGAATTTCTATTTAAAACTACTTCTTTTTCTGCTAAGCCTATCATTTTTGTTTCTCCATTTTGATATATTTTTATACATTTGGATAAAAGTACATCTGGTGCTCCTTTTGTAATTATTCTATATTTGTTTCCCACTTTATGTATAGTTGTCATTAATTTTCTGTCTGAATCAAATGGAATTTCTGAAATTCTTTCCATCGTTTGATATAGTCCTTCTTTATTTATTCCGCATTTCTAATGCTTTCATAACTATTGCATTTTCTGTTGGATCTCCTGTTATTTCTCCTGAATTTGTTATAATACTATCTGTACACATCGTACCTAGTTCTAATACAAATTCTGTATCTCCATATGTTTCTATTATTTGCATTTTATTTTGTGTTAATGTTCCTGTTTTGTCTGAGCATATTATACTACTACTCCCTAAAGTTTCTACTGCTGCAAGTTTTCTTATAATTGCATTTTTCTTTGCCATTTTCGTTACTCCTATAGAAAGCATTATTGTAACAATCGCAGGAAGTCCTTCTGGTATCGCTGCAACAGCGAGTCCTACTGATGTCATAAACATTTCTTTTACTGATATATGTTTAAATATCCCTATAAAAAATATTAGTCCACATATAACTAAACATACTGTTCCTAGACTTTTTCCGTACTTCTTCTAATTTTCTTTGTATTGGTGTTTTTGGTGCTTCATCTTCTATAATAATTTTTGCAACTTCTCCAACTTTAGTCTCCATACCAGTTTTAGTTACAATAGCTTTTGCATGTCCATTCGTAATCATTGTAGCTCCCCAAGCCATATTAACCATATCTGCTTGTATTACATCTGCTTCTAAATTCATGTTTTCATTTTTTAGAACTGGTACAGTTTCCCCTGTTAATGAAGATTCGTCGATTTTTAAATTAAAGCTTTCTATTATTCTACAATCAGCTGGTACATAGTTTCCAGCTTCTAATATCACAAGATCTCCTGGTACTACATTTTCACTATCTATTATAGATACATTTCCGTCTCTTATTACCTTTGATGTTGGGGCACTCATCCTTTTTAAAGATTCCAACGATTTTTCTGCTTTACTTTCTTGAACAAGCCCCATTATTGCATTAAATACTACTATTGCAATAATTATAATTGATTCTATATAGTCATTTGTATCATCAATTTTTGCCATTACTGCTGAAATTACAGATGCAATTATTAGTATTAATATCATAAAATCATTGAATTGCTTGATAAATCTAATAATTATATTTTGCTTTTTTTGATTACTTAATATGTTTTTGCCAAATGTCTCGATCCTCGCCTCAGCTTCTCCTTGTTTTAACCCTCTAGTTAAATCTGTTTTGTATTTTTTTCTTATCTCCTCTTTTGTCATCAAATAATCCATTTGTATCTTAGCACTCTCCTTTACTTTTGTTTTATATTCTAATATATGAGACAAGTTCATATTTTATGAATAAAACTTTTATATTTTATTGTAATTTTACATTTTTCTGGTACTTTTATGGTCATAATCTTGATTAATTTTAAAATTGTTGTATAATATAGTTAATTTAAACAAATCATTAACAAGGAGGTTACTATGACACAAAATAGTAAAAAATTTTCTCCATTCGATAATAAACTATTTAGTAATGCTGATATTGACATTATTGATGAGAAAATAGAAAAAAATATTGGAGTCATGATGGCTGATGATGGATATCTTGATAATGATGATATCTTAACTAATCTTGATTTAAAATTAAATAATAGTTTAGATGACTACCAACAGATCATCCTTGACAAATATTTAGATGCTTTTAGAAGATCCTATGCTTATCAAAATTGTTTGGCTTATTACTTGGGAGTTAAAGAAGGATTGAATTTAAATACTTTTGACTAATTTAATTTATTGGTTAATATATAGTTTTCCAAAAATAAAGATAAGTTTATTATAATTCTTATCCTTTATTTGTTGTGCTTTTCTAAAAAATCTTTTATTGCTGCATTTAATAATCTTGTAACTGATATTCCTGTCTTTTTATGCATTTTTTGCAAGTTCTCTAAGTTTTCTTTTCTAATCATTATGCTCCTGTATGTTACTGTTTCAAGTTTTGGCTTTTCATAATAAGTTGGATCATTATTTTCAATATAATTTTCTATGCAAATATTTATCATTTGGCTAAATGATGCATCATATCTTCCAGTTGTGTATTTCATTAATTTCTCATACAAGCCATCTTCAATATTTATTGTCTTTTTCTCTGGTTTATTACCAAATGCATACAATCTGATTATTGAGTCCACCTAAGCACCTCCTAAATAGTGCAATTCCAATTAATTATACATAATCAAATTTTGAAATTATACTTGTCACAATTACTCTACATCGAGTAATTATAGGTTCGTTTTTTTAATTATAGTATATGCATTAATTACAAGCTACATACAGTCATTGATATTTTTTCAAATATTTATTCTAATTTTTATTTTTTTTCATATACTACTATTATGATTAAGAAGAATTTTAGAATTAATTTTATTTTTATACGCTTAAAAAAGCATGTTTTGACCATTATCTTTGTGCTATTTGCAATTCGGCTTAATTGCTTTTTCTAAAGATAATTTAGAGGCAGCCAAGTCTCGGTCTAAATCTTTGGGTTACCTCTGTTGTACCCGCCCTATTACCGTTTTTTATTGCTTGTGAACTTCTTTCTAGCACTGATATTATAGATTATTTAGGAAGAAAGCTAAAGAAAATAATGCGTCCTATTTTTAATGTACCTGGAGAGGGTGCTTTTCCTCTTATTATGGGAATTATAAGTCGGATATCCAGTTGGTGCCAAAATTGTAACAAATTTTAGAAGAGAACGGCATTTGTACTAAAGAGGAAGGAGAAAGACTTTTAACTTTTACAAATAATTCTGGTCCTCTTTTTATTATTGGAACTGTTCGGTATTTCTCTTTTTGGTAACACTACAATTGGGCTTCTTTTGTTTATATGCCATATTTTAGCTTGCTTAACTGTTGGGTTCTTTTTTAGGTTTTGGAAATTTAGAGAAAAAAATTCTTATATAGATTCAAAAAAATTTAATAAAGTTTCAAAGACTGCACCTACTTTTAATAATCTAGGCAATATTTTGCAAAAAAGTATTATGAGCTCTATTAATACAATTGTTATGATTGGCGGTTTTGTTATGCTTTTTAGTGTTATTATTTCAATTATTAATAATGCTAAAATGTTTGATGCTTTAAATATTTTCCTTGCACCTTTTCTTAAAGAATTAAATATTCCAGCATCTTTTGCAAGTGGTCTGTTTTCAGGAATTATTGAGCTCACTAATGGGGTCTCTGCAATTGCTAAAATTCCTTTTAAGGCTATTTCTTTAAACATTATTATTTGTAGCTTTTTACTTGGATTTGGTGGAATTTCTATACTTTTGCAAGTACTTAGTATTACCTCATCCTCAGATATTTCTATTAAGCCTTATATAATTCGGAAAGCTCATGCAGGGATGCTTTGCAGCTCTTTATACGTATTTACTTATTAGTAATTTTTCATTTTTTAATTTTGATTTATAGAATAATGCTATTTAAGTCTCTATGGCAGGGTTTAAAAACTTGATCCATTTTTAAACTCTGCCTTTTTATTTATCTATAATATCTTCCATAATATCTATTTTGGCATCCACAGCCACAACTATTAGCACTACTTGTGTTTTGAACTGAAATGTCATTGCTTACCATGTTGCATCCACAGCCACAACCACAGCCTTCATCTTCGTCGTCCTCATCATTTATAAAATTTATGATTACCCTTGTTATTACTGCTGATATTAGTGCTAATATTGTATATCCTATTACATATATTAAGAAACTTGCATCAAACGCTGCAAAGGCTACTATTAGATAAATTGCGAAGGCTAGTGCTGCTACTTTTAGTGGACTATTTAGTACTGTTTCTAATATACTTGCAATTATTATTGTTGCGACTGGGAGTGCGAATAGTAATAATAATAGATTTCCCATTTGTATGTACCTCCTGTTTTTTCTTTTTTATACATAATATGAGAAATCCTTTTTGTTTGTTACTATTTATATTTTACTTCTACTAAGTATAGTCCATGTGCTGGCAAAGTCTTACCTGCTTTTTCTCTATCTTGTGATTTTATTATATCTGGAATATTTTGTGGGGCTATTTTTCTAAATCCTACTTCTACTAATGTTCCTGAAATTATTCTTACCATGTTGTATAGAAAACCATTTCCTGTAAGCTCTATTGTTATTCTATCTCCTATCTTTTGTACTTCTGCTTTGTAAATTGTTCTCACACTACTTTTGCTACTCGTTCCACTCGCTTTGAAACCTGCAAAGTCGTGTGTTCCTTCAAAGTGTTTTACTGCTTCTTGCATTTTTTGTATATCTAGTTTTTGTGGAATATGGTATTCATAATTTCTTAGTATACTGCTTCCTTCTTCAGTGTTGTTTATTACATATCTATATGTCTTTTGCTTGCAACTTAATCTTGCGTGAAAACTTTCTTCTACTTCTTCTGCTTTTTTTATTCTTATTGAGTTTTTTAGGTTCGCATTTAGTGCTTTTTTTAGAGTTTCTAAACTTATTTTACTGTTTGTTTTAAAGTTTGCTATTTGCCCGAAGAGCATGTACTCCACTATCTGTTCTTCCGTGAAGCCTTTAACTCTATTTTTTCTTTTGTCAGTAATTCTAATACTTTTTCTATTTCTCCTTGTATGTTTAGTTTGGTCGGTTGTTTTTGCCAACCGAGCAAATTCTTTTCCATCATATTCTATTGTAAGTTTTATGTTTCTCAACTTTTACTCCTTTACTGCTTTTCTTAATCTTGCTTCTACACTTTCTTTTCCTAATACTTGCATTATTTCATACATATCTGGGGTATTTGCTCTTCCGTGTTAATGAAATTCTAATTACCGTACTTATATCTCCTACATGACCTTTGTAGTTTTCTGGATTTTGTTTATATTCTTTTACTTCTCTTGCATATCCTACTTCTTCACTTAAGTCTTTCATTTTGTTAAACCAAGTTTCTTTATCATCTTCTATATTGAAATATTTTTCTAAATATAGCTTTAAAATTTTGTTTATTTCCTCTTGGTTATTTATGTTTTGATATTCATATCCTTGTTCTTTATTTAAAAATTCTTTATCATACATATACTGAATATTGTTTTTTATATCAGACCATTTTGCAATATCTTTTCTAGGCTTTATATTCCCTCTCTCAATGCCTAAAACTTTTAGAGTATACTCTTTGTTGTCTGCGAATAATTTTTCCAGCTCTGAGTCATATTCGCACGCCCAAGCATAAGCTGCATCATATACTTCTTCTTTTGTATATCTTGATATGATATTTTTTGATATATCTAATAGTTTCACTATATCAAATAATGCTCCACTCACACTCATTTTATTTAGTACCAATTCAAATTTATCTATACTCTCTTCTTTATTTTGTTTTCTCCATCCTTCAAAATTTGAGTTTGCAATATTTAGCAAATATTCTTTTGCAGCAGTTGATGGTATTCCTTCTTTTGCATAGAATTCTACTGCTGCTTCTGGATCTTTTCTTTTGCTTAGTTTTCTTTTTGCTCCATCTTCTTCTTTCATTATTGGTGCAATATGTGCATATTTAGGTGGCTTTACTCCAAGTGCAAAAAATAATTCAAGATGTACTGGAAGTGATGACAACCATTCATCTCCACGTATTACATGTGTTGTTCCCATTAAATAATCATCTACTGCATGTGCAAAATGATATGTAGGCAAACCATCTCCTTTTATTATTACTATATCTTGATCGTTTTCTGGGAAATCAATATTTCCTTTTATTACATCATGATGTTTAATTTTCTTTTCTGGATTTCCTTGTGATTTGAATCTTATTATATATTTTTCTCCTGCTTTTATTCTTCTTTCTATTTCGTCTAAGCCTAAATTTCTACAAGACGCCCAAGCTCCATAATATCCGTGGTCTTATTTTTGCGTTTTCTTGTTTTTTTCTCATTTCTTCTAGGTCTTCTCCTGTGCAAAAACAAGGGTATGCCATCCTTTCTTCAATTAGCTTTTTTGCAAAGGCTTGATATATTTCTTTTCTTTGGCTTTGTTTATATGGTCCATATTCACCTTTTGAATCGTTTTCATTTATCATGCCTTCATCTGGAGTTAAATCAAATTTTTTTAATGCATCTATTATTCCGATTTACTCCATTTTCTACTTCTCTTTTTTGATCTGTGTCTTCTATTCTTAAAATAAATACTCCATCTGTTTGTTTTGCAAGCTTTGAGCAAATTACACTTGTATATATTCCTCCAATATGCACAAAACCTGTTGGACTTGGTGCAAATCTAACTACCATAGCACCTTCTTTTAAGTTTCTTTTAGGATATTTTTCCTCATAATAGCTTCTCTCTTTTATATCTGGAAAAATTAAATTTGCAAGTTCTTTATAATCCATCTTTATACCTCCTCAATTAGCTTCATATATTATATAATAAAACTTCATAAATTACAAATGTTCCATCACTATATATAGTTTTATAGCTTTCTTGTTGCCTTGCAATTATCATATTTAAACTTGTATCTTCTTTCAATATTATATGAGTTATTTCATAATCTTTAATTATGTCTTCATACCAGATTATATTTGATGATGATAACATATATCTTAAAAACAACTCATCTTTTTTTCCATTAAATTGGTTATCGTATACATCTGCTCTTCCATCTATAAATACTGGTATATCTCTAAATATTAAATAGCTTCCATAGTTAAATTCGTTGAGCAGTCTAATATTTTCACACTTTACATTTTCATTTATCCAATTTGCTGCTAAAACTGGATATTCATTTTTATCAACGTATTCTTGTGTTACAATGTCTCTATACATTAGCAAAAATATTATAATTATAATCGATATTATATATATTATTGCTTTTATAGTTAAAAGTTTTTGTGGTATCTTTTTTAATTTCTCTATAATAAATCCTTTAATATTACTTTTTTCTGGTTGTATATTTTCTGTATTTTTTCTTTTCTCCTTTATACTGTATATTAAAGTAACTATTAATTTATTTATGATGCACATTGTGCTTATTAAGAATATTGGAAATTGTTTATATGATATTATAGCAAGTACACTCATTCCAATTATCATAAATAAATCGCATAATTTTATTTTTATGGTATTTAAAAATAATAGAGTTGATATAACTGCAAACATTATAATCAATTTAAGGTCATTTATTAATTCTACTGCTTGGTGTTCTGATATAAATTCCATTGTATTTCCTTGAATTGATTTTATCATATATGTATATGGGATATCTTTTATAGGTGTTAGCAAACCTGTCAGTAAGCAGACAAAAAATATAATAATTAACCATTTTGCATTATTGTTATTTTGTATAATTATTTTACTTGTTTCCCTTTTTTTTATAATTTTAGAAATTATATGCTCTGCAATATATGGTAAAAATATTACAAAATATATTGGGAATAATGCAGCGTGTGTATTTGCTAGAAGTATTGGAATTAATATTAATCCTATAATATACCTTTTTTTACTAGTTTCTAAAAATCTCTCTATAAATAGAATTTCTAGCACAAGACATATATATGTGATTATTTGTGCTCTTGCTGTAATAAATCCGCCTTAACATATATATACTAGTAATTGTTATAATTGCAGATATTATATAATTTTTTCCGTACTTTCACATTTGTATAATAAATTAAATTATATAGTATAATTCCTATTATCACAGTAAATACATATATTCCTGCAAAATCAAATATACTATATATTTGATAAAAAATTATATCTAAAGCCCAATGCGGATAAGTATATAATAAACCTTCTACCCATGCAAACGGCTCTATTCTTTCTAAAATTACATTAATGCCATTTTCGCATATATACTCTCCAACTTTTATCATGTAAAATGTATCTTCTTGTAATGTTTTTTGTACAGTGGCTATGGTGAATAAAATAATTGCAATCTCAATTATTATATTAAATTTGATTTTGCTTTTTGAGTCCATTTTAATTTTATGCCTCCATCTTCTCCATTGTACTATTATTCTTTATTTAATTCTGCATCCATTTTTTCTTGTTCTATTTGATCTATTACCAATGTAATTTCTTGTTCTTCTATTTTTAACTTGATTATTCCTTTTAATCTATTTACTTCTATAATTTCAACACCATTTGTTTCTCTTAAGTATTCTTCTAAGTCTACATCATCTTCTGCTTGTGTAAATCCTAACATTATTTCATTTAGTCTATTATTTGCACTTTTTTTATTTAGTGTCCCAATTATTCCATTATCTGATTTTATCAAATATACTATTATTACAATTAAAATAATAAAAAATAGTATTTCTAATATAACAATGATGTTTTTTATTAGATTATTTTTTTCCATAATAAATTCCTTTAGTTTTATTCTTCTCCTGCTCTTTTATAATAAAATGATCCAGTTATTGCCTCGTCTGTATAAGCATTACTATTAGTAGAATTAACATATCCTTGCATTACATTTCCCTTTTTTTGTGTTGTTGTTAGTTGGCTTGCTTTATATGTGTTTACATTTATACATTTATTGTTTGGATTAGTTTGTGTTATTTTTATCATATGAAGTACTTCTTGACCATTATCTGCCATTGTAAAGCAACCTTCATATTTGTTTAAGTCTCTCCAAGATACTTGTGCGCATACTAAATTAAGTTTCCAAGATGATCCAGTTATAGAATCTCTTTTATATATATCATAATTTTTTGAAAAGTAATATTGTCCTGTGCCACTTAATGTACTAGAAAGGGTATAAATACGTTCAATATTCCATTTCTCCCATCTATAGTATTTTGTTCTTGCTGTTATTTTGTTTTCTCCTGGATTTTCTGCTGAGTCTATTACTTCTACAGAACATTCTTTAGTTCCTGTTTCTATATTATTTGCTATATATGTTGCACTTCCTTCATTTGTTGGCTCTGTATGTACCAACTTCCCATCAATATAAAACTTATATTCTTCTATTTTAGATTCATTTTCTTTGGCTGTTGCAGTTATTGAAAATGATGATGTTGTTAATGGTTCCGTGCTTAGTTCTACTATTGGTGCAATATTATCAAAATAAAATGGTTTGCTTATTTCAGTTTTTGTTGTTCCATCTGTTTTTTCAATCAGTAGGCATATTCTCCATACTCCTGAATTTTCTTTTTTGGTAATTGTTTCTTCATCATTAGTAATTTCTATATATTCATTTTCTTTTGGTTCTTCACCATCTTTTATCCATTGATATTTTACAATAGTATTACTTTGTTTAGTAATTTTTACAATATGTTCTTTTGCATATTTTGTATTTCCATCTGGTGAAATTTGTAAAATTCCTTCGCCTTCTCCTAGTTCGATAATTTTACTAGTAGTATTTTCTAGTAATTTTGCTAAATAGTCCATTTGATCTTGTTCTTGTTTTTGTGCATTTGCATAATTTATAGCCGAATTCTCTGTAAAACTAATAATGTTCAATTTGAAAATTGTATTTATACTTATTACTGCTAAAATAATTAGAACAATTATTGTTATTATTAGTGCCACTAGCGTTATTCCTTTATTATTAGCTATGTTTTTCTGTGCATACCCAAACATACTTTCACAATCTCCTCTTTTGTCTATTTTTTTAATTATAATCTATAATATCATTTTTTGCAATAAATTTTTACTTTATTGTATATATACTAAAATTTGCTTTTTTGGTATTCCTTATACCTCTAAAATTATAGGAAGTACCATTGGATTCCTTCTATTTCTTTGTAGTAAAAAATCTCTTAATGTGTCTTTTACCGTTAGTTTTATTACTGCCCAATCTGTTATATGACCTTCTTGAAGTATTCCTAGTTTGTTTTTTAAGGCTTGTTTCATCTCTTCCATAAGATTTTCTGATTCTCTTATATATACAAATCCTCTTGAAATTATCTCTGGTCCTGAGACTACTTCACCTGTTGAACCATTTATTGCAAGAACTACAATTATTAGCCCATCTTGTGATAAATGTTGTCTATCTTTTAATACGATATTTCCTACATCTCCTATTCCAAGTCCATCTACCATTACTTTTCCAGCTGGAACTGTGCCTGTAATCTTTGCATCGTTTTCTCCTATTTCTAAGACTTTTCCATTTTTCATTATAAATATATTTTCAGGTGGAATTCCTATCTTTTCTGCTGTTTCTGCATGTGCTATAAGTTGCCTATATTCTCCATGAACTGGCATAAAATACTTTGGTTTTATTAATGATAACATTAATTTTTGTTCTTCTTGGCATCCATGCCCTGAAACATGTATGTCTGCAAGCGAACTGTATACAACTTCTGCACCTATTTGCATTAAGTCATCTATTACCTTTGATACAAATTTTTCATTTCCTGGTATTGGGTTTGCTGATATTATTACTAAGTCATTTGGTGTTATCATAACTTTTTTATGCTCTCCTGCTGCCATTCTTGTTAAGGCAGACATTGGTTCTCCTTGACTTCCTGTTGTAATTATTGTTAAACTCTCATCTGGATAGCTTTTTATTAAATCTATATCTATTATTATATTTTTTGGTATTTCCATATATCCAAGTTCTACTGCGGTTTCTATCATTTTTACCATGCTTCTACCACATATTGCAACTTTTCTACCATATTTTACTGATGAATTTATTATTTGCTGTACCCTATGCACATTTGAGGCAAATGTTGCAACTACAATTCTCTTTTGGCAATGTGCATAAAGTTCATCTAAAACTTCTCCAATTGAACTTTCAGATTTTGTGAATCCCTTTCTTTCTGCATTTGTACTGTCTGACATAAGAAGCATTACACCGTTTTCTCCAATTTCTGCAAGTCTACCAAAATTTATTTTTTGTCCATCTATTGGTGTATAATCTATTTTAAAGTCTCCTGTATGAACCACTGTTCCAATAGGTGTATATATTGCAAATCCGGCATGCATCTGGAATACTATGTGATGTTCTAATAAATTCTACTTTTATTTTTCCAAAGTTTACAGTTTGACCTTGATTTACTTCATACATTTTTGTACTTTTTAAAAGTCTATGTTCATCTAGTTTATTTCTAAGAAGACCTAAAGTAAATCTTGTTCCATATATTGGAATATTTACTTGTCTTAATAAATATGGGATTCCACCTATATGATCCTCGTGTCCATGTGTTATAACAAGACCTTTTATTTTATCTTTGTTTCTTTCTAGATATGTTGTATCTGCAACAACTAAATCTACTCCAAGCATGTCTTCTGTAGGGAAGGCAAGTCCACAGTCAACTATAACTATTTCATCTTCATATTCAAAAACTGTTATGTTTTTTCCAATCTCTAAAAGTCCACCTAATGGGATTATTTTTAGTGGTGATTTTTTTATTCTTACATCTTCTTTTAGATTTTTTGGATTTCTTTTTTGTCTTTTTGCAGATCTCACTGTTTTTTCTTGTGTTTTAGTCTTTTGATTTATTGTTTTTTCCTCTTGTTTTTGTACTGTTTTTTTGCTTGTTTCTCTTCTATTTTCTTTTTTTACTCTTACCTTTCTTTCTTGTTCTGCAAATCCTGTTTCTTCTTTTTTGTTTTCTGTTTTTTTCTGTCTTCTCATTTCTTTTGGTTTAGTATTTATACTTCTGTTATTTCTTACTTTTTTTATATCAGGAATGATCTCTTCCTGGTTTTCTTTTGCGTTTGTCATCTTCTTATTCACTTATCCTTTCTCTTTTTTTGCTAAAACTTATAATAAATTCCAATTCAAAATCATAGCAAAATAAAGGACCTATTTTCCTTATTTTACCTTAATTTTCCTATTTAGTTTCCGTTCAACAAATTTTTTTAATAAACAAACACAGCATTTGTTTGTCTAAAATCTCATCCTTATCATACAAACAGTATGATACACATTAGATTAGATTATACTATATATTTCTAAATTTGTCAAACGCTTTACATTTTTTTTATTTTGTGATATTCTTTATATAAATTTTGATATCTTTAAGAAATGAGGTTTTATTATTGAATCCTGAATCTATTTTAAAAAAGTACTTTGGCTATGACAGTTTTAGAGTTCGGTCAAAAAGAAATTATTAATCATATTTTAAATAAGGAAGATTGTCTCGGTATTATGCCAACTGGTGCTGGTAAATCTATTTGTTATCAAATTCCAGCTCTTTGTTTTAAACGGAATTTCTATTGTTATTTCTCCTCTTATTTCACTTATGAAAGATCAAGTAGATAGTTTAAATGCAAGTGGTATACCTGCCACATACCTAAACAGCTCACTTTCAGAACTTGATTATATACAAACAATAGAAAATATTTATCACAATATTTATAAAATTATATATGTTGCACCTGAAAGATTTTTTTCAAGCAATTTTATCGAAATGCTTGAAGCTCTGGATGTTTCTATGATAGCAGTTGATGAAGCTCATTGTGTTTCTCAATGGGGACATGATTTTAGACCTAGTTATAGGGAAATTTCTTTGGTAATTTCTAGCTTAAAGAAAAGACCTATAGTTGTATGTTTCACTGCAACTGCAACACAAATTGTTAAAGATGATATTATTAAATTAATAAAACTTAATAATCCTTTTACTTTAACTACTGGTTTTGATAGGAAGAATTTATATTTTTCTGTTCAAACTCCAAAAAACAAAAATAAATTTTTATTAGATTTTTTAGAAAAACATAAAAATCAATCTGGAATCATCTATTGTGCTACTCGAAAAACCGTCGATAGCTTATTTGAAAAACTTTCTAAACTTGACTTTTCAGTTTCAAAATATCATGGTGGAATGAATGAAAATGAAAGAACTAAGTCTCAAGATGATTTTGTTTATGATAGATGTGAAATTATGGTTGCAACTAATGCTTTTGGTATGGGCATTGATAAGTCTAATGTAAGATATGTTCTTCACTATAATATGCCCAAAGATTTGGAAAGCTATTACCAAGAAGCTGGAAGAGCTGGTCGTGATGGTGATAACTCAGAATGTGTATTATTATTTAGCAGAGCTGATATTGTTACAAATAAGTTTTTAATAGAAAATTCTTCAAATGATGAAAGTGATAGTGGAAAATATGATAAGTTAAATGAGATGATTGATTATTGCAATACTAGCAAATGCCTGAGAAAATATATTTTAGAGTATTTTGCTGAAACTACTAGTTTTGATAAATGTGATTATTGCTCAAATTGCAATTCCCTAATAGATACAACAGATATTACAATTGATAGCAAGAAAATTTTATCTTGTATTAAGAGAATGAAGGAACGCTTTGGAGCAGGTCTTGTAGCTGATGTTTTAAAAGGCTCTAATTCTGCTAAAGTTAGATCCTTAGGCTTTGATAATTTGTCTACTTATGGGATTATGAAAGATTATAGCAAAGATACAATTCGTGACTTGATTTCTTTTTTAATTGCTGAGGATTATATAAAAAGTGTACGGAGATAAATATCCTATTCTTGTTCTAAATAATAAGGCAAATGAGGTTTTGTTTAAAAATAAAACTGTAATCATTAATAAAAAAATCGAGAAAGTTTCAGCTACTAAAGAAACTAATAAAATTTCTGCTGATCATTTGCAATACGACACTAATTTATTCGAAATTTTGCGTGTTCTTAGAAGAAAGATCGCAAATGAGAATAATATTCCACCTTTTATTGTTTTTGCAGATACATCTCTTAAACAAATGGCGGCACTTCGACCTATTACAGAAGGAGCTATGCTTGAGATAAGTGGTGTTGGTGATGTGAAATTTAGAAGATATGGTAAAGAATTTTTGTCTGCAATTCAAAATTATGTTTCTGCTTGTTAATACTTATGTAATTCCAAACTAATTAGGTTTTTCTATTTAGTTTGGTATTTTTATTATGCACAAGAAATAAAGTAAATTTGAATATTTCTTTATTTATAACTTTTCTTAATCCTTTGTATTGCTGTTTTTTCTAGTCTTGAGACCTGTGCTTGAGATATGCCTATTTCATCTGCAACTTCCATCTGTGTTCTTCCATCAAAAAATCTTTTTGTGATAATATATTTTTCTCTTTTATTTAGCTTTTTCATTGCCTCTGCTATGCTTAAGTTTTCTGCCCATTTTTCATCTGTATTTTTACTGTCACTTACTTGATCCATGACAAATATACTTTCTGCACCATCTTTATACACTGGTTCTTGAAGAGATATAGGATCTTGTATTGCATCAAAACTTATTGCAACTTCTTCTCTGCTAATTCCTAGATTTTTTGCAATTAATTCTATTGATGGCTCTTTTCCATTTTCTTTTGTGAGTTTTTCTCTCATCTGCATTGCTTTATATGCTAAATCTCTTACTGAACGGCTAACCCTAATTGGATTATTGTCTCTTAAATATCTTCTAACTTCTCCTATTATCATAGGTACAGCATAAGTTGAGAATTGTACATTTAGTGTAGTATCAAAATTATCTATTGCTTTTATTAGTCCTATACAGCCAACTTGAAAAAGGTCATCTGAACTTTCTCCACGTCCACCAAACCTTTGTATTACACTTAATACCAATCTTAAATTTCCATTTATAAATTCTTCACGAGCCGTTTCGTCGCCCTCTTTTATTCTTTTAAATAGTTCGTTTTTTTCTTCATTTGATAGTACAGGTAATTTTGATGTGTTAACTCCACATATTTCAACCTTTTTTATCAAATAAAAAACCTCCTTTGGAATAATGTCTGTTATTTTCATTATTTCCAAAAAGAGGCTATTTTATGCAAAAATAAGACTTGCACCTATATTCTTAATTAAACTCATATATGTTCATTACAATCTACTATGGTAAAATAATAATTTAACCGTTATATATATTTACTATATTATTTATAGCATATGATATATAATTTTCCAATCGGTGATTGGAAAATATTTTATTCTTCAAATTCGATTATACCTAAATCTATAAATGATATTAATAGTAAACTTAACATATACTGATTATCATGTAACTGTTCATACTCATATATTTCATTGTTAAACTCTCGTGTATCATCTATTTCTATTTTATTTATTTTAATTTTTTCTAAAGATTTAATTAACTCCATAAATGAATTATTTAATGTTTGTATTGACATATTACTATAATTATATCCTTTAGAACCAATATATTCTTTTATAGTTTGATTTTTAAAATTACATCTTTCACTAGCTTTGAACATATCTGATTCAAAATTTGATATTATAAAGCTTTCTATTGAAGGATAACTCAATAATAGCATTCCTCCAATACTATCAAATTTGTTGTTTGCTCCTGGTTCCCTTGAATTAGTATAGTTTTCTATCAACCCACTTATATATGGTTTATCCTCTTTTCTATCACAGTCAAATATGTAATATATTGGAATATCTTCATAATTAAATTCATCTTCATATTCCTTTAATATGTCTACTTGTTTATTCACAAACTGTGTATCAGTCATAGTTCTAATGTTACTTTCTTTTGAATTACAAATAAAAACTTTAGAATTTTTATTTGTTCCACTCACATACTTTATTCTTTGTTTTCCTCTTCTATCTACTGAAACTACCTTTTCATAATTTAATATGCTTTTAAATATATGTCCCAGCAATTTTATCTCTGTTTTTTCTCCTTCAACAATATATAATACACTTCCTATATTCTTATTTATATTAAATTTAAATTTCTTACTTAGTATTTGGTATTCCATTAAACACTCCACTTAAATACATTTTTTCTAAATTTTGAGCTTCCCTTGGTTTTTCATCAGAAACTCGGTTAATCTTACTCCCCTTACCATTAATAAAATCTACTGTATATATTTGGTCTGGTCTTAATAGTGTATTTGTTAATAAATTTGTTGAATGAGAAACAATAAATAATTGTGATTTTTTTGAATTTTTCATAAAATACTTTATAGTTTTTTCTTCTAATGTATTATGCCATCCACTACTAAATTCATCTATTATTACCATAGAATTTTTTTGCATTGCTTCTATTATCGCTGGCAAATTATTAATTAAAACTTTATTCCCCGCTGACTCTGCACCTAAAGGCATTCCAAATTCCATATTTCTCCTAATTAAAAATGCCTCTTTACCATTATCAGGTGTTTTAAATGAAACTTTCCCATTTGTATATTCATTAGTATATTTTACATATTGATTATAACCTATTTCATCCAAAAACTTATTAATTTCTTCTGTCCCATTATTTTCAAAGTAATCTTGATATATTCCTCTAGAAAAACTATTCGCAACTTTATAAATCATTTTTTGTTCTTGGTCAATATATACTGAATTTTCTAAAAATTCGTACCATAATTTTAAATTTTGATTATCAATAAATTTTGTATCAAAATAAATTTTTCTTATGGCTGATTGATTTACTTGTAAATTATTTAATTGTACTTTTTTTTCATTTCCATCTATATATTCTGCATTTGTTCTCATTCTGTCCAATACAACTTTATTGTCTTCTAATAATCTTTCTCTAAAAATTTCTTTTTCATTAAATTGTAATTCATATTTTATTACTATATTATTTATTAAAAACTCATACTCAACTTTTGCTTGTTGATTACTTTCTTTAAAAAAACATACATATTCACCCAAGAGAATATTGTTTTGCCAAACTAAAAATTGAAGTAAAAATCTTATTGCATGTAAAATTGTTGATTTTCCAGTTGCATTTCCTCCTACGAATAACGCTCCCTTTAGAATATCATTTTCTGTTTTATTAGTATTACTCAAAATTTCATATCCAGTAGCTTTTAAATCTATCTCTGTTTCTTCCATAAATGATTTAAAATTTTCTATATATAACTTAGTTAACATTGTATTCCCTCCTTTTATTTAATTTTAACATATATTTTAATTGTATGCAATTTTTTTACACTATTTTACTAAATTTATGTAATTTTTTTACTTTTTAATATTAACCTAAAGAGAATGATTTATAAAATTTATAAATCATTGCTATTTTGAAGTATTCGATTTTCCTTATATATCAATAGTTTTACTGTTTATATATGTACTACTTCAACTAACGTATAATCATTGGTACAGCATATGTTGAGAATTGTACATTTAGTGTAGTATCGAAGTTATCTATCGCTTTAATTAAGCCTATACAGCCGTACCTGAAATAAATCATCAGAACTTTCTCCGCCTTCCTCCAAACCTTTGTATTACACTTAAAACTAATCTCAAATTTCCATTTATAAATTCTTCTCTTGCTGTTTCGTCTCCTTCTTTTATCCTTTTAAATAGTTCATTTTTTTCTTCATTTGATAGTACAGGTAGTTTTGAAGTATTAACTCCACATATTTCAACCTTTTTTATCAAATAAAAAACCTCCTTAACAATTTATAAGTGACTATGTCACAAACAACTTGTAACACTCGCCATAATTCTCTTGTAAGAAAGTTTCTTCACTATCATTTGAAACTTTCAAACGATAGAAAAAACCTCCTTTGGAATTACATGTTCTTAAAAACATTATTTCCAAAAAGAGGTTTTTTTATGCAAAAATAGGAACTAGCCTATTTTAATTTGAACCTTATATTCGTCTTATATGAGTAGTACCACCTACTGTGGTAAAATAATAGTTTCACTGTTTTTATATGTACTATATTATTTATACCATAATTTATTATAGAAATCAATAATTTCATAATTTTCCCAATTGACAATTGGAAAATGTTTATAGAATTTCCCAATGACCACTTTTGTTATTACCAACTCTTTTAATAATTTTTCTCTCTTGCAAATTATTCATATTTTTGGTAATTGCTCTTTTTGATATTCCTATTTTTTCACTCATTTTAGATTGCGATATTGTCGGTTTCTCTTTGACTAATGCAATTATTTTTGTCTCTATATCAGTGAACTTATCGGTGAACTTATCGGTGAACTCACTATATTCATTTTTAACATACATCTCATTCAAAACTTGCAAATACGTTTCTGATGGAGTACACTTTATCATTACTCCATCTCTATTTATTTCTATATTTGGTAATGGTGCATTATACAATTCGCATTCTTTTTTTATTTTTTCAAATCCTCTTCCCCAAGCCTCTATAAATCCTGTTTTAAAAAATGTTTGTGCAATTAATGGATTATATGGTTTTGAATAATGTTTCTCAAATAAATTTTTATTCATCAATTCTTCAGGAAATGTAGCTTCATTCCATACATATATTTTGTCATCATAAATGCTCACCTGTATTGGATTATTACTTTCATAACGTTTATGATTGATACTATTTAATAATATTTCCCTAAAGCCATCATGTGGAATCATATATTCATCTATTCTTTGCATTCCTTCATAGTGTATAAGGCTTTTAAATATTTTAAGTAAATCATGTCAACAGCATTATCGACCTGCAATATAAGTGGACCTTTTATTTCATCTTGATATTTTAAATTTGCATCATTATTTTCAAAAAATCCAATCTTTATATAAGAACCAATAATTCATTTATGTGGTTCTTTTCCAAACAACAATATTGCTGCATTATTTAAGTATTTTCCATCATATAGCCCTAAATTTCTTAACAAAGTTTCATCATCAATTTCTACTTCTTCTTTTTTTAATCTTCCACTTTCTACTGCTTTCTTTCTAAAAATTTTTAAAGCTTCCTCACTTAAATCATCAAAGTTAGCATCTTTTATAGGCAAATTTTCCCATCTTTTTCCTACTTTATTTAATAGGAATTTATCTAATTCATTTCCTGTAACTTCGTTGTTATTACTCCCACTCCTCAAATAGAATTTGCCTTGATAACTTATTGGAGTTGGATATTTATCTATTTTTATAACAATATATAATAAGTCATTTTCTTCTTCTACTTTAATTTCTGGTATTATTCCCATCGTGTCTTTTATTTTATTAAGTATTTCTTTTACAAGTTTTATTGCATTATTTACTCCTATAACTTTTCCTTTATCATCTTTGCCAATATATACAATTCCTCCATTTGAATTTGCCATTCCACAAATCCATTTCAAATATTCATCTTTCCATATTGATTTGAATTCTATATTTTGATTTTCAATCATATAATTGCTCCTTCCGCAGTCTAATCTTCATCTATTATTATACTATAAGCTTTTAAACTTTTGATAGCTTTTCTTATATTCATTATATCTATATTCATATCCTTTAAACGCATCGCATATAATAATTCTTCTAAAATACTAAAATCTGATATATGTATTGGCTTTATTTCTAAATCTATATTTCCATGAGCTGAATCATTTCTTAATTTATTCATTCTATCACATATATCCTCTATCATGGCTGAATTATATTCTTTATAATAATATTTTAAAAAAGGCAATAGTATTTCTTCACAATCGCTAAGTGCATCACTCATTCTAGTCCCAAAATCATTTTCTATTTTTTCAATTTTCTTAGCAAATTTTTTTATATAGCCTCGTTTTTTGCCACTATTACTATCTGCTAATTCTTTCAGACAGTCTATCACATCTGTTTTAGCTTCATTATATTCTTGCGATCTAGTTATCTCTTCTTTATATAAATTTCTATATTCCCTTTCAAAAGCCACAAAATTTTGTATAATTCTATCAATACCATAAGAGTTTGTTTCATCTATAGATGAGCAAAGATTTTCTAAGTACATACTATTTTCTTCTATTGCTTGAAATAATAATATACTCTTTTCTTTTAGATATTCATAATTTATGATTCTTTTATCTGCCATTTCATAATTTTCTTCTGCATTATCTTTTAAACAAATATGTATAACTCCGTTTTCATTATTAAATTTTTTATTATCCCCATATACTTTGATATCATCAAGTTTAAGATTTTTTCTTCCAGATACATAGCATAAAAATAGCCTACAATTCCAATATATATCAAGTGTATTTTTTAAGTCTTGAGGTTTAGAAAATTTAAATTCAAATCTGCTTTTTGCTTCTATAGGTATCTTTGAATTTGTTTTATATGTATATATAATACTTAATTCTACTCCTACTTCTGTATTGTTGTGTTTATATATACCTACTAATTCTTTTTTAGGCTTTTCTACCTTTATATTTCTTATCTTTATTTTATTTGCAGAACTCTCTATCTCTTCATTATAACTCACTATTGGATTGTAAAAATAATCTATTTCTCTTCCTTGTATGCTAAAACCATAAATATTATTTAATTGTATTTTTTTAATATTATATTTTACAAAATATATTACATAGAAATTTATAAATCCATTATTATTCGATGGTAAGTTTTCTATATAAAATTTTATTGCTTCTCCATCATTTGTTTTACCACTTAAGTATATATTCTCTATCCACTCTTCTCCTCTAATATCTTCCTTCAATCTTTCTAGCCTTTTAAAGACATTACTTTTCCATGTTCGCCACGTTTCAACGTTAGGTGGAATTAGCTGTAATTTTTCATCTTGATAAATAAATGGAACATTTTTCCCTTTATATTCTACAAACCCCATAATTGGTTTATCTATTTTCATACTATTTACTCCATTTAAATTTATATATTCGAACATTTGTATTGTATCATATCAATTTATATTTTTCAAGATTTTATTAAATTTTTTCTAATATTAAATTCTCTTTAAATCCTTAATCTCCCTTATATCTCAATAGTTTTACTGTTTATATATATATTGCTTCATCTTTGTCGAAATGAAAAACAGCAGGCATTGACAAATTTGCCTATGTCTGCTGTTTTCAAACTAGATACCTAAATACCTAGCTAATGCTGGACTAACTGACTGCATTACTGCCCACCTTAATAGAAAGCACATAAATAGGCTTTCCATAATTGTTGATGAGCTTGTGTGTCTCTCCCTTTTTGCAAAATTCCATTCTGCCGTCAGGGAAAATATACCACTCACTCAGCTTTTTGACCTGCTTTCCATCATGGAATGGCTCCTCGTGTCCGTGCTCGGCAACTGCCAGCCCCTGAGACTGCACATACAGATATGAAAATCTGTGCACAGTGTGCTTGTGGTAGAACGCTCCAATGGGCTGACTCCAAACCTCGCCCTGAATGTTCTCACCTTGCATCATCTCCCACACGCGATTTCTAGGGATACACTTGAGAATACACTCAAGCTCATCCCAGAAGCTCTTGTTTGGACCTTCACCCCAATAGAACTTGCACATCTCTTCGCGAATTTCCTCGAGGCAAGCCCGGTTAAACGACCTTAGGTCACTCCGCCATTGGCTTTTGTATAATTTCATTTTTTTGCCCTCCAGCATTAATTTTTACGTAACTATTGCTACACTATAATTATAGCACAAAAATCCACTATTTGCAATACTAGCTTTTTTACTGCTTGAATATATTAATTTTTAATTATAGTAAAGTTTGGAGTTCATCTCCACATATCTTTCACTCAATCTTTTATTCTCTTTTTAAATAAATTAGTGTAATTCCTTTATTAAATGGAATTACTTTTTTTTCAATTCTTTTGTGTTTGAATTCTTTTCTTACCATGTTTAGTATGGTTTGTCCTTTTCTGTATCCATGGACTACTACTATTTCTTTTATTTTATATTCTGCTGTGTCTATTGCTCTTTCTAAATAAAATCTTGCTTCATCTTCTTGCATGTCATGCAAATCTAGTATTATTCTTTCTTCATCTGTTATAAATATATCGCTATCCATTTCGTTTTCCTCCATATATAGCTCAAAAGTAGAGGGACATTTTTTGTTCCTCTACTTGCAACTTTTCTCAATTTATATTTATTCTAAAAGTAAAATACTGAAAGTGCAACAGCTAGAATTGCAAATACAACTCCTAGTGTTATTGTCCATCTTTTCATTTTTCCTTCTTTTGTTCTACCTTTATTTTGGTTATAAAAATTATTTGTGCTTGAACCTGTTATTGTACTTGTAACTCCTGAACTTTCTTTTGATTGAATTAGTGTAAGTACAATTAATACTAATGTTACTATTACATATATAACTAATAATATATTTTTGATTATATCCATGTTTTTCTTCTATCCTTTCATACAAACTATAAATGCAACATATATTTTATCATATCTGTTTTATAATTGCAATGTTTTTAGTTATTTTTTTCTAGTTTATGATATATTTTCTTTCCTTTTTTCAAAATTGCATATCCTTCTTTAAAATCTTTTGCTGATAATTTATAGTTTATATCAGTTATTTTCTCTTCATTTATAGAAATTCCACCTTGCTCTATTAATTTTTTTGCCTGACCTTTTGAAGGAGCTATTTCACTTAATACTATTGCATCTACTAAGGAAATATCTTCTCCCTCTATTTTTGTTTTTGGCATATTTTCTATATTTCCGCTTCCTTCAAATAAAGCTTTTGCTGTTTCTTCTGCTTTTAATGCTGCCTCCTCACCATGTATTAACTTTGTTATTTCAAATGCTGCAACTTTTTTTGCTTCATTTATTTGTTCATCTTTTAAATTTGATAATTTTTCTACCTCTTCCATTGGCAAAAATGTTAATATTTTTAGCACTTTTTCTACTTCTGCATCTCCTATATTTCTCCAGTATTGATAAAATTCATAAGGTGATGTCCTCTCTGAATTTAGCCAAAGTGCTCCTTTTTCAGTTTTTCCCATTTTTTTGCCATCTGCTGTTGTAAGAAGACTAAAAGTTAGACCATATGAATCATCTGCTCCAACTTTTCTAATTAGTTCTACTCCACCAATTATATTAGACCATTGATCATTTCCTCCAATTTGCATTTTACATCCATATTTATCATGCAAATATAAAAAGTCATAACTTTGCATTAACATATATCCCATTTCAAAAAATGTCAATCCTGTATCTAGCCTTGCTTTATAGCATTCTGCTGCTAACATTTTGTTTACTGAAAATAGTGTCCCTATTTTTCTCATAAAATCTATAAAGTTTAGATCTAATAACCAGTCTGCATTGTTTACTATTATAGCTGCATTTTCCCCTTCAAATGATACAAATCTTTCTGCTTGTTTTTTTATGCAGGCTACATTGTTTTCTATTGTTTCTTTTGTCATCATTTTTCTCATGTCTGTTTTTCCTGATGGATCCCCTATGTTTGCTGTTCCTCCACCCATTAAAATTATTGGCTTGTGACCAGCTTTTTGAAGCCTAGATGCTACCATTAATGCAACAAAATGCCCAATATGAAGACTATCTGCTGTTGGATCTATTCCTATGTAAAAGCTAACACTTTCTTTTTTTAAAAGTTCTCTAATTTCTTTTTCATGTGTTAGTTGTTCTATATATCCTCTATCTTCTAATTCTTTTAATATATCTTCCATTTTATTATCATCCCCTTAATTTTAATCGTTTATATATTAACATTTATTATATTATCTTTTTTATAAAAAGTAAACCCCTATTATTATTATTTCAACCTAAATTAAAGAGGTTGCATTTTCATGACTTCTTCGATTTGTTATTTGGCAAAAGTTCTTGAATTTCCTAACTGTATTCTTCTAATATATCAAATATATTTTCTGTTAATTTTGCACCTTGTTTTATTAAGGTATTTGTGCCTTTTGACGTTTTTGATAGTACACTTCCGTGGTACTGCAAAAATTTCTTTTCCTTGCTCTAAAGCTAAATCTGCTGTAATTAAGCTTCCACTTTTTTCTGCTGCTTCTGTCACTATAACGCCTTGGCTTAGTCCTGCAATGATTTTGTTTCTTTGTGGAAAATTTTCTTTTTTTGATATTTCTTCTGGAGCATATTCTGTTATAGCTAATCCTCCACTTTTTATTATATCTATTAATAATTTTGTATTTTCTTTTGGATAAATGTTTTTAAATCCACTTCCTAAAACTGCTATTGTTTTCCCTTTTGCAAGTAAAGCCCCTTTGTGAGCTTCTGTATCTATTCCGCACAGCTAGTCCGCTTATTATGTTTATTCCTCGTTTTGCTAAACCATAAGATATTGCTCTTGTTATTTTTCTTCCATAATCACTTGCTTTTCTTGATCCTACTATAGCAAGACTAAAATTTTCTAATATTGTTTCATTTCCTATAAGATATAGCTTTCTAGGTGCCTTATATATCTTTAATAAGTTTTTTGGGTAATTGGGATCCTCTTTGGTCAGAATTTTTATTTTCATATCTTCTGCTAACCTTATTTGCTAGCTTTCCTCCTTTTTAATATTATTAAAATTTTTAAGTTAGAGGACATTTAATTTTCTATAACCTAAAAAAGAGACTTAATAAACACACACTGTTTTTTGTGCTGTTTTAAGTCTCTCCAACTTTTATTTATATCTAACCTTTTCTAATCTAAACTTAATCTTGAATTTTTTGCAGCTTTTACTATATTTGTCATCAACATTGCAACAGTCATTGGTCCTACTCCACCAGGTACTGGTGTTATAAATGATGCTTTATCTTTTACATTTTCAAAGTCTACATCACCAAAGATTCCGTTCATCAGTTCTATTTATACCAACATCGATTACAACTGCCCCTTCTTTTATCATGTCTTCTGTTACAAAGTGTTTTCTTCCAATTGCTGCAATTATTATATCTGCATCTTGTGTAATTTCTTTTAAATCTTTTGTCTTAGAATGGCATATTGTAACAGTCGCATTTCTATTTAAAAGGCTTAGTGCCATTGGTTTTCCAACTATATTGCTTCTTCCAATTACCACTGCGTTTTTTCCATCTAATGGTATATTATATGCATCAAACATTCTCATTATCCCATATGGTGTGCAAGATATAAATGTATCTTGATTTAGACAAAGTTTTCCAACATTACAAGGGTTAAATCCGTCTACATCTTTTTCTGGTGCAATTCTCTTAAAGGCTTCGTTTATATCTAAATGCTTTGGTATTGGGCTTTGAAGAAGTATTCCTGAGATGTCTTTTCTTTTATTTAACTCATCTATTATTCTTAATAGTTCTTCCATTTTTGTATTTTCATCAAGTAAGATTTCTTCATATTCTATCCCAAGCTCTTTGCAAGCTTTATTTTTGCTTTTTACATATGTAAGTGATGCTTTATCAGCTCCTATAAGTATTACTGCAAATTTGGGTATTATCCCTTCGTTTTTTAAATCTTCAACTTCTGTTTTTAAATTTTCTCTAACATTTTTTGCGAGTGCTTTTCCATCTATTATTTCCATATTTTCCCTTGTACCTTTCTAAATTTTAATATTGTCTTCCCCATACAACCATGTGTTTTGCTGTTTTCCCACAGCATACACATTTTTCTCCTAGCTTTTCTTCTTCAAATGGTATACATCTAGAATGGGCATTTGTAAGTTCTTTTATTTTATCTTCACATGCTTCATCTCCGCACCACATTGCCTTTATATATCCTTGATTTTCATTTATTTTTGTCTCAAACTCTTCTAGAGTTTTTGCAATTTGTGTTTTTTCTTCAAGTCTTTTTTTGCACATATCATACATGTTTTTTTGTATATCTTTAAGCGTTTTTTCTATTTCTTCACTTAAATTTTCAAGTTCTACTTCTTTCTTTTCTAGGGTATCCCTTCTAACTACTATACATTTTCCGGTTTTCTATATCTCTTGGACCTATTTCTATTCTAACTGGTATTCCTTTTAGTTCACATTCATTAAACTTAAATCCAGGTGTTACTTGATCTCTTTTATCTACTTCTACTCTAAATTTCTTTTGAAGATTATTTTTTAGCTCTTCTGCTTTTTCTAAAACTCCCTCTTTATGCATTGCAATTGGTATTATTTTTACTTGAATTGGTGCAACTTTTGGAGATAACTTTAATCCCCTTTCATCTCCATGTGCCATAATCAATGCTCCCATTAGTCTTGTACTTATTCCCCAAGAGGTTTGATAAGCATATTCTTCTTTTCCCTCTCTATTTTGGAATTTTACTTCAAATGGTTTCGTAAAATTTTGTCCAAAATAGTGTGATGTTCCTGATTGCAAAGCTCTGCCATCTCTTGTTAAAGTTTCTACTGTATATGTTGCATCTGCTCCTGAAAATTTTTCTTTTTCTGTCTTTCTTCCTTTTAATACTGGAATTGCAAGTAGGTCTTCTATTACTTTTGCATATATTTCTAGCATTTTTAAGGTTCTTTCTTGTGCTTCCTTTTTTGTTTCATGAATTGTATGACCCTCTTGCCATAAAAATTCACGAGAACGTAAAAATGGTCTTGTTTCTTTTTCCCATCTTAAAACACTACACCATTGGTTATATACCATTGGCAAGTCTCGCCAAGATTTTAGCCATCTTGAATAAAGATTTGAAAATATTGTCTCTGATGTAGGTCTTATACATAGTCTTTCTTCTAATTCTTCTCCACCTGCGACTGTTACAAATGCAACTTCTGGTGCAAATCCTTCTACATGATCTTTTTCTTTTTGAAGTAAACTTTCTGGAATAAGCATTGGGAAATATACATTTTGTACTCCTGCTTCTTTAAATAGTTTATCTGTATAATTTTTAATATTTTCCCAAATTGCAAAACCATATGGTCTTATTGCAATACACCCCTTAGTGTCTGTATAGTCTGCAAGTTCTGCTTTTCTGACTATATCTGTATACCAAGTTGCAAAATCTTCGTCTATATTTGCTATATCTTTTACAAATTCTTGCTTTTGAGCCATTTTTATTTACTCCTCCTCTTCACTTCTTTCTTTATTTAATAATTCAATAACTTTTGGATATATTTCTTTTGTATTTTCTTCCCAGTTCTTAACTATTCTTACTGCTTGATCTCTTGAACTTGCCATAGTTTGTATCTCAAATATTATTACATTATTTTCAATCAGTTTGCATTTAACTATAAATTCTTTTTCACTTAATGGTATAAATTCAGCCTTCACTGCTGATTCATTTTGTATTTCTCTTAGTTCACCTTTTACATTTTTATCTACTTTTTGTTTTATAATTCCGTGGGAGCATATCTATTGTTAAGCTTAAAGTACTTCTTCCATTTTCTGTTATTTCATAAACTTCAGATTTATCTTTATCATAATTTGCTATATAACCGATTTTCTTGTAAATCTAGCAAAAATTGCTGGAAATAAAAGTAATTCATATCTTGTATTGATAAAACTAATCTATAAAGTGAGTCATTATTTATTGGTTTTTCTAGTAATGATAATAAGTATAGTATTAAGACTCTGTTTTCTGCTAATGTTTCATTATCTGCACCAAGTTTCACTTTCTTCGTTCCTTTCTTTAGTCTAGTACTTCTAGTTTATTCCAAACATTTTCTGTGTATATTTTTCTTTCTGCTGAAAATGGGATTAATATTTCTTTATCACTTAAATTTAAAACTTCTCTTATTTTAATCAGTTCTGACTCTACTTTTGTCACTGCAATTTTATCTGCTTTATTTGCAATTATTAGATATGGCTTATTTGTGTTTTTTATATATTCATACATCATCTTGTCGTTTTCTGTTGGGTTATGTCTTATATCTAAAATCAAAACAATCATAGAAATGTTTTCTCTTGAAAATAAATATTCTTCAATAAATTTTCCGTACATTTTCTTGCTCTTTTTTAGACATTTTACTATATCCGATATCCTGGTAAATCTACAAAATAAAATTTTTCATCTATATTATAAAAATTTATTTGCCTTGTTTTACCGTGGCTCACTACTTGTTCTTGCTAAGCCTTTTCTATTTATTAAAGTATTTATAAATGAAGACTTACCGTACATTGGATTTTCCTGCAAGTACTATTTCTGGTAATTTTTTATTTGGATACCCTTTTTTATTTACTGCTGATATTTCAAATTTTGGATTTCTAACTATCATTTCTTTTTTCCTTATTTAATTATTTTTCAAGTTTTTCCATTCCACCCATATAAGGTCTTAAAACCTCTGGTATATTTACTGTTCCGGTCTTCATTATAGTTGTTTTCTAAAAATGCTATTAACATGCGAGGAGGTGCAACTACAGTGTTATTTAGTGTATGTGCATAATAGCTTTGCTTTTCACCTTTTTTCTTTATCTTAATTCCAAGACGTCTTGCTTGTGCATCTGTAAGGTTTGAACAACTTCCTACTTCAAAATACTTTTTCTGTCTTGGGCTCCATGCTTCTACATCTACACTCTTTGCTTTTAAATCTGCCAAGTCTCCTGAACAACATTCAAGTGTACGAACTGGAATATTAAGATTTCTAAATAATTCTACTGTATATGACCACATTTTGTCATACCAAGAATAACTTTCTTCTGGTTCACATATAACTATCATTTCTTGTTTTTCAAATTGGTGAATTCTATATACGCCTCTTTCTTCTATTCCATGTGAGCCTTTTTCCTTTCTAAAACATGGTGAATATGATGTCATTGTATATGGCATTTTTTCACTATCTA
>CANSNA010000012.1 GCA_947648255.1 uncultured Clostridium sp.
ATTGCTTATATCCTGTATCATAAACAAATTCTGCTTTTGGATTTTCCTTAATATGCTCATATTGCTCTATTATTCTCAAAAATATGTCTTCTGTATTCAAAACTTCCTGATATGGTTCTTTATATTGAGCCGCTTCTTCTCTGCTTATTTCTCCCTTTCGTACTTTCTCTTCAATGTTTGCTATGGCAAGACTTGCTTTTTCAAACTTTTCTTGTTCTTCAGTTATTCTTTTCTCTTTTTCAATTGTTAGTTCTCCGCTAAATGTCTTGATATAATTTCTATACATATTTTCACTAAAAGAAATATTTTTATTTACATGACTTAGACTGTATATTTGAAATATGGTAAATAGCAAAAGAATCATCCATACTTTATTTATCACCATTAGCTTATATAATTCACACCAAAATATTTTAGTAAATATTCTAGGTTTGAGGATTGTAATATTTCTTAGCTTTTTCAATAAGCGACTTTCTGTAAGTCCTAAGTCTTTTCTCTTGGTAAAAATCCACACATTTGCAATTCCCAATAGAACTAGTAATATTATAGCAAAAAATAGACTTAATTGTAATACATTTTGCATATTTCCCATAATATTCAAATTCATATGTGTTTTATATATATCATTTACTTCTACTAGATTTATAAGGTTAATTACTCTAAATACATTATATTTTGAAATTGGATCTATTGTCGTATATCCGTAAAAAGCTAATACCAAAAATTAAAATTAAAGCTATATAATTTGAAACATTATTTTTTGCTAGATTAGAAATTAGTAATATAATAAGTGATATGATAAAAAATACAGCTATTTTGGTAATGAAGAATAAAACAATATATCCTCCAATGCTTATTGGTAAAGTAGAATAGAGAAATGTATTTATGGATTGTAAATTTGCACTTAAGTTTCCATATCCTATTGTTATAGCATAATAAATAAAGTTTATGCTATATAAGATTAGTGAAATAGCAAAAATCAAAATAAACATTACAAAAATTTTAGCTAAAATAGTTTTGCCTCTTCCATTTTTTGTACTTTTTATCAGTGGAAATAAATTCTTTTCTCTTTCTTCATATATGATTATAGTAGCTATTACAAATATCAAAAGAACTATGAGAATATCGGTTGTTCCCATTTTTGTAAAACTATTTATACCCTTTGCAGGAATAAACTCTAACTCCGTATCAAGCATTTTTTCATAATTTTGAGCTGTATCTTTAATGTTCTTATTAGAAAAATTATCTTGTGATTCTTGGAAGATTGAAATTGTTTCTAAGTTTTCTGCTTTTTCTAAAATTTCACTGATAATTTGTTTATAGTTTTTACATTCCTCATATTCTCTTTTTATTTCTTTCAAAAAAGCAAGTTCTTTTGCTTCATCTCCAGTATATTTATAACCCCCAGTTGGATATTCATTTATGTATTTGTCATAAAGTTCTTTGTTCTCGTTTTTTAAAGTTTCTGTAAATTCTCTTATATACGCATTATCACTATTTTTATTGTTTAATATATTACTTATTATACTAAAGGCATTATTTCTTTCATATTCTTTGTCTATTAATTCTTGTTTTTCTAGTTCTGATAAGTCCTTTATTTCTTCGTTTAAAATTTTATAGGCTGAATATGGGATTTCATCCTTTTTTGCAATGTTTTGTGTATAAGTCAATAGTACAATATTTGCTAATATAAATACCATTAATGTATATAAAAATAGTTTACTTGTGAATATTTTTAAGAATTCATGTTTTATTATTTTATCCAATTGATTTCTTCCTCCTTTATTCCCCAAAAATATTCATATATACATCTTCCAAGTCGCCATTTTCAGCATATTTCCTTATCAATTCTTCTGGTGTATTTTTTTCTCTTAAAATTCCGTCTTTCAAAATGATAATTTCATTTGCAATGTTTTCTATATCTGGAACTATATGTGTTGCAATAATGACAATTTTGTCTTTTGCAAGTTCACTCATTCTTTTTTTCACTCTAATTCTTTCTTTTGGATCTAGTCCTGCTGTAGGCTCGTCAAATATAAGTAACTTTGGATTTCCTATAATAGTTGCTGCAATTAGCAATCTTTGTTTCATTCCTCCTGAATACATCCCAATTTTTTTGCCTAGTTCATCTTGTAAGTTAACACTTTTACTTACTTTTTGAATTTGCATTTCTATCTCTTCTTTTGGGACCTCTTTTAATACTGCAATATAATTTAAAAATCTTTTTGCTGTAAATCCATTGTATAACCCTTGCCCTTGTGGCATATATCCTAATAGCTCTCTATATTTTGCACCTAGTGTCTTACTTTCTTGTCCATTCCATAGTATTTTTCCACTGTCTAGTTTTAAGTTATCTGTTATAATATTCATTAAGGTACTTTTTCCTGCTCCATTTGGTCCGAAGTAGTCCATATAATCCATTTTCTAGTTTTAAATTTATATTATCTAGCACCTTTTTTTCCTTGTAGCTTTTGCTTAAATTAACTATTTCTAACATAGTTTATTCTCCTTGTTCTTTTATGTATTTTTTATGTCTATATATTTTGGTTCTGAACTCCAGTAATCTTCTTTTTTCATTAATGCATAGTTTATTTTTTCTATACTTTGCTGTTTTGTTCCTGCCCAAGTTGTGTATTCAGCTCCTAACTCATAACCTTTTCTTACAAAGTAAAGTTCTTTGTTTTCCGCTAATATTTCTACTAAGTATCCATTTTTATCAAATAGTTTCAATTGTTTACTCTCTTTTGTTTCTAAATCGATATAGTATGCTTTATCTACTTTTGCTTCACTTCCTGTATAGTAGATGTACTGCAATTTATTATCATATATTCCCTTTAGAATTACTCCTTCTTTTGGTAAATTACATAATGTTTGTTTTTGTTTTGTTTCTAAATCTATATACTCTATTTTTTTACCTTTGTATGCTATAAAATAGATCTTTCCATTTTCATATTGTATATCCTCCATATTTTGATAAATATCTTGATAAATTTCTTTTTCTGTTTTACTAGATACATCAAATAGTTTTATTTTTTTAGTAGAATTTCTTAAATTATTGATATAGGCATTATCATTATTTAAAAATTCTTCTGGATCTTGTTTATATACAATTTCTTCTAGCACTATCTTTTTATTATATACTCCGAATCATTTCTCTATTTTTACTGTCTAATAGTTCTTCATATTTTTTAGTTTCTAAGTTTATTTTAACTAATTTTCTGTCTGTTTCGATGGATGTATAAGAGTTTTTAAATGATTCTATTGTTTTATTTTTCGAAAAAAAGGTATATAAATTGTTCCCATCAAATATAAAGCTAGAACCGAGTTCTACTCCTGATGGACACTCAAATAATTTTGTTTTATTTGTGCCATCTAAATTCATTCTATATATACTTGGTGTTTTCCCTCCTACTTCTGATATAGAGGTACCTCCTTCTCCCATTGTGGCACTCATTATTGTAGTACTTCCAGAACCTGATATTAAATATAAGTTGTTATCATATACAAATAAATCATTTGCTTCTGCTATATTTAAATAGGAACTACATTCTTTTGTATTATGTTTACAATTTGGTTTGTTACATAAATAAATTTCCTTTTTGGCAGAATAATCGAAGTATTTTATATTGTTTTCATTATCCCCATCATTAATATAATAATAGCCCCTATCAAAATTGCTTATTTGTCCTGGTTCGATATATACAATTTTTTCATTCTTGTTGTTTGTGTTAGAAGATACTTTTGAATTATCTTTTAAACTTTCTAAATTTCCATCTCCTATTTTGGATTTGCCTTCCTTAGGAATTAAAAGATTTCCTATTACTCCTAATAGAACGACTACCATAATTACTAAGCCTACCTTTTTTAACATATTTTTTCCTCCTCAAATCTATAAAATAGCATAAAAAAATTTCAATGCTAAGTTTATTTTAGCATTGAAATATATCTAAAATATATCTATTATCTTTGTTGGAATAAATATATCATATAATTTTATAAAAACTATATAACTTTAGCTCTAATATTGAAAGCTCTATTATATTTTGTTATAATTAAATAGTATTATTTTAGAAAGGAGGATAATTTTTAATCAGATTTTCCTTATAATCTTGTTTTCGAGGAGACAAATATTATGGCATTATACAATCCAAACCGTGCGAAGTATACTTCTTACCTACGGCGTCTATTGGTTAACAAAAAATCTTTTGTTCAGCAGGGTGGATTTTTTGTTAGTGATGGCGGAGGTGAAAATGGCGTTCGTATTGATTATGTCGAACGTTGTCAGCTAGCTCAACGCATGAGAACGAAAGTGGAGACATCGCCAAAAGAATAGATTAAAAAAGATTAACGATTATATAGGGTGATGCTATTTCTTAGAGCATCACCCGAATTATTATTTAAGTCGAATTTTTACTTTTTTAGAGCAAAAATGAGTTTTTAATTCCTACCTGATATTCTTCTCTTCTACTTTCCTATTAGAATTTACATCTTCTCTTTTGCTTTCTGGATTTGCGAAGCTTAGGTACCAGCTAAAGCCATTTCTATTTTCTTCTATCTCTTTTTGCCTTTTTTGCAATTCTTCAAAGTTCTGAGGTGGTGCTACTATTAGCGGGTTTCCGTGGTGTCCAGTTTGCAGGAGTTGACATTCCTGTTTTATCTGCTGTTTGAAGTGCTTCTACTGCTCTTAGTATCTCAGGTATACATCTTCCTACATTCATTGGGTAAATTAGTATCGTACGTACTACTCCTTTATCATCTATTATAAATACATTTCTTACTGTCACATTTGGATTTACTTCATTTGATATCATTCCATATCTTCTTGCAATTTGCCCATTTAAATCTGCAATAATTGGAAATGGAACTACTATTCCTGTTTTTTGGTATATGCTATCTAGCCATGCTAAGTGTGATGGGTTACTATCAACACTTAGTCCTATTAAACATGTATTTAATTTTTCAAAATATGTATTAGCTTTTGCAAAAGCAATTATTTCTGTTGTACATACTGGGGTGAAATCTCCTGGATGTGAAAATAATACAATCCATTTTCCTTTGTAATTGTTTAAGTTAATTTTTCCGTTGTGTTGACATAGCATCTATTTCTGGTGCAAGTTCTCCGAAGTTTGACGTTTCCATTCATCATTATTTCATAATTCATATAAAAAAGCTCCCTTCATATTTGCTATTATTTTATGAAGGAAGTATTGATTTTGTGCATATTTTTTTAATTATTTTATTATACTGGTTAGTCCTTTTTCTTTTTTACTTGCAAAGAATACTATAATTCCTGCTAATAAGAATGTTATACCATATGTTACAACTATCATAATCCAGTTTCCTTCAACTAGACTGCTACCTGCAATTGTTGAAGATATAATTGAGGGAAATCTTGCAAATGTTGAAATCAATAGAAATCTTACTGGTTTTATTGGCAAAAGTCCTGCTAAATATACAAATAAATCTTTTGGTGTTCCTGGTATAAAAAATAGTATAAATAATACCATATCTATTTTCTTTGGATTAGAAAATAATTTTGAATTTTCTAATTTTTCTATCTTTTCTTTTGAAACAAAGCTATATATAAAGCTCTTTCCAAATTTCTTAACAGCAAAGAAAATTATTAGACTACTTAGAAAAGCTCCTAAAAATATAACAAGCATTCCGCCCAATAGGTCCGATATGACATACCTGCTAATATCTCTACAGGTTCTCCGTGGCAAAATTGGAAGAAAAATTTGCACAAACATAAGCCCGAACTATAGCAAATATTCCATTTACTCCCATTCCTTCTATTTCTTGTTTAAAGTTAATTCTTCCTTCTTCTGTTGCAATGCTTTTAAAAATTGGTAAAAATTTAATAGTTAAAAATATCATGATTAAAATAAATAAAACTAGCATTGTTATCTTAAAAATTTTAATAGTACTTTCTTTCATATGTATATCATTCCTTTTCATAATAATATATTACACACAATTTAATTAACTATATACATTATAACATAAAAAATATTAAGAAAAAATAGATAATAAATTAATATTTTCTTAAATAACAGTTTATTCCTATTCATACTTTTAACTAATGTGAAAAAAACTTGCAGGACTTTTTCTCCTGCAAGCTTTTTTTACACTTTAGCTATATCTACTACTTCAATTTCCTCTTCTGTATTCATATCTTCAATCGCATCATATAAGGCATTTGCTGTATCTAGTGATGTAAAACATGGTATTTTTGACTCTACTGCGAGTCTTCTTATTTTAAAGCCATCTCTGTTTGATTCTTTTCCTCTGGTTGGTGTATTTATGATAAAATTTATTTTTCCTTCTTGCAATAAATTTGGTATACTTTCTGCTCCTTCCCATATTTTTTCAACCACTCTTGCTTCTATTTCATTGTTTTTTAAAAGCTCAGCAGTTCCCTTTGTTGCATATATACCAAACCCTTTGTTATATAGCTTTTTGGCAAGTGGTAGCATTTCTTCTTTGTCTTTGTCTCTTACTGTAATTAGTACATTTCCTTTTTTAGGAATTTCAATTCCTGTTGCGATAAAAGCTTTAACTATAGCATCACTAAAGTTTTTTGAAACTCCTAAAACTTCTCCTGTTGACTTCATTTCAGGTCCAAGGCTTGTATCTGCATTTTTTATCTTTTCAAATGAAAATACTGGCATTTTTATTGCAATATAATCACTTCTTTTATATATACCTGTTCCATATTCCATATCTTTTAATTTCTCACCTAAAATTACGCGAGTTGCTATATCGATCACAGGTAAGTTTGTGACTTTGCTTATATATGGTACTGTTCTACTTGAGCGAGGATTTACCTCGATTATATATACCTCTCCTGCACATATTATAAATTGTATGTTAAGCACTCCAATTACATTTAGTTCTTTTGCAATTTTTTCAGTATATTCTATAACTTTTTCTTGATGTTCTATATTTATATTTTGTGTTGGATATACTGAAATACTGTCTCCTGAATGTACTCCTGCTCTTTCTAAGTGTTCCATAATTCCTGGAATTAAAATATCTTCTCCATCACATATCGCATCTACTTCTAGCTCTTTTCCAAGCATATATTTATCAACTAATATTGGGTGCTCTTGAACTGTTTTATTTATCTCATTTATAAATTCTGTAATCTCTGTATCATCATATGCAATTGCCATTCCTTGACCACCAAGTACATAAGATGGTCTTACTAAAACTGGATACTCAAGTTTATTGGCAACTTTTATTGCCTCTTCTGCTGTATAAACTGTACTTCCTTTTGGTCTTAAGATACCACAATTATTTAGTGCTTCATCAAATAGTTCTCTATCTTCTGCCCTATCCATATCTTCTTCTTCTGTTCCAAGGATTTTAACTCCCATATCTTTTAATGCTTTTGTTAATTTTATCGCTGTTTGACCACCAAATTGTACTATTGCTCCATATGGTTTTTCTGTATTTACAATATTTTTTACATCTTCAGGTGTTAGTGGTTCAAAATATAATTTATCTGCTATATCAAAATCTGTACTAACTGTTTCAGGATTATTATTTACAATTATTGTTTCATAACCTTTTTTCTTTAATGACCAAACACAATGCACACTGCAATAATCAAATTCTATTCCTTGACCTATCCTGATTGGACCTGAGCCAAGTACTAATACTTTATTTTTATTTTCTTCGGTTATTGCTTCATTTTCTTCATCATAACTAGAATAATAATATGGCGTTTCTGCATCAAACTCTGCTGCACATGTATCAACCATTTTAAAAGAAGGTTCTATTTTATTTTCTTCTCTTAACTTATTTATCTCTTCTTTTGAAATCTTAGTGAATCTTGAAATACACTCATCTGTGTATCCATATCTTTTAGCTTTTTTTAATAATTCAATGCTTAGCTTTTCATTTTTAAGCTTTTCTTCAACCTTTACTAAATTATTTATTTTGCTAATAAAAAACGTATCTATTGTTGTAGCTTCATTTATTTGGTCAATTGTCATACCTCTTCTTAAGTTTTCTGCAACTACCCAAATCGTTTCATTATTTACCTTTTTGAGTTCCTCTCTTATCTCTTCATCTGAAAATTCTTCATATTTTGGAAGATAAAGTGAGTCTACATTTTCTTCTAATGAGCGAATTGCTTTCATAAGCCCTGCTTCTAAGTTTTCTGCAATTGCCATTACTTCTCCTGTTGCTTTCATTTGAGTTCCAAGTTCACGATTTGCAGTTAAAAATTTATTAAATGGCCACTTAGGAAATTTTACTACAACATAATCTAATACTGGTTCAAAACAAGCATAAGTTTTACCAGTTACTGCATTTTTTATTTCATCTAAAGTATAGCCAATTGCAATTTTAGCTGCAACTTTTGCAATTGGGTAGCCAGTAGCCTTTGAAGCAAGAGCAGAAGACCTACTAACTCTTGGATTTACTTCTATTACAGCATATTCAAAACTATTAGGATTTAAAGCAAATTGAACATTACATCCACCTTCTATTTTCAAAGCTGAGATTATTTTTATAGCAGATGTTCTAAGCATTTGATACTCTGTATCAGCAAGAGTCTGAGAAGGTGCAACAACAATGCTATCTCCTGTATGAACCCCAACAGGGTTAATATTTTCCATATTGCAAACTGTAATACAATTTCCGCTTAGCATCTCTAATTACTTCATACTCTATCTCTTTCCAACCAGAAATACACTTTTCTATTAAAACTTGGCATACCCTTGATAAGTGTAGTCCATTTGAGGTAATTTCCTTAAGTTGTTCCTCAGTATAAGCAATTCCTCCACCAGTTCCTCCTAAAGTATAAGCAGGTCTAACAATAACTGGAAGCCCTATTTCTCTTGCAAACATTACAGCATCATCAACAGTATTTACAACTTTGCTTGCAATACAAGGCTCATTAATACTCTCCATCATATCCTTAAAAGCTTGTCTATCCTCAGCATTTTTTATTCCTTCTGGAGATGTTCCAAGTAACCTAATACCTTTTTCCTTTAAATATCCAGATTCAGCAAGTTCCATTGCAATATTAAGCCCAGTCTGTCCTCCAAGATTTGGAAGAATACTATCAGGTCTCTCTTTCTCAATAATTTTCTTAACAGTCTTAACAGTTAAAGGCTCTATATAAATCTTATCTGCCATATGCTTATCAGTCATAATTGTTGCAGGATTTGAATTAACCAAAACAACCTCTAATCCTTCTTTCTTAAGTTCAGTGCAAGCCTGAGTCCCAGCATAATCAAATTCAGCAGCCTGCCCAATAATAATTGGACCAGAACCAATAACTAAAACTTTTTTAATTTCTTCATTTCGTGGCATAACAACTATTCCTTTCCATTTATATACTAAAATAAATACATATCCAAAGCATCATTTTTAAAAAAGCTAACCCAAACAATTGCAAAACAGATAAATGTTTAGGTAAATATATTACAAGATGAAGCTATACAATATTTGCAAGAAATTCATCAAAAATATATGCCGAGTCCTCGGGACCTGGACAAGCCTCTGGATGAAACTGCACAGTAAAAATTTTCTTAACCTTATATCTTAAGCCCTCAACAGTACCATCATTTAAATTCACATGAGAAATCTCAGCAACCTCAGATCTTATACTGTCTTCTTCAACATAATATCCGTGGTTTTGAGAAGTAATATAAACTCTACCATTCTTCAAATCTTTAACAGGATGATTAGGTCCTCTATGCCCATACTTTAATCTTGCAGTCTTAGCTCCTGTTGCAAGAGCCATTAATTGATGTCCTAGACAAATTCCAAGTATAGGAATATCTGTATTATATAGTTTCTTTATATTTTCTATTGCGGTCTTACAGTCTTCTGGATCTCCGTGGTCCATTAGAAAGTACAATTCCATCAGGTTTATTCTCTAGCAACTTCTCAGCACTTGTATCATGAGAGAAAACTTTCACCTCACAATTTCTTTTTTTTAATTCTCTTATTATATTTTCCTTACAGCCAAAATTTAAAAGTGCAATCTTTATATCTCCCTGACCATCTATGTATGACATTTTATCTGAAACTTTTTCAACTAAATTTTGAGGTTTGTAATCTTTTATTTCTTTTATAATATTTTCAAGGTCTGTTATATCACTTGTAACCTTTCCTCTCATAGTTCCTGTATTTCTAAGCATTTTAGTAAGTTTTCTAGTATTTACTCCTTTAAGACCTGGTACTCCATTTTCTATTAGATAATCATTCAATTCCTTCTCTCTTCTAAAATTGCTAGAAACTTCTGCAAGTTCATGCACAAATATTGCACTTACCCATACTTTTTTAGATTCTGTGTCTTCTGGAATTACTCCATAATTACCAATTAAAGGATAAGTCATAACAACTCCTTGAGACGCATATGAAGGGTCTGTAAATACCTTTAAGTATCCTGCCATAGATGTATTAAAAACGACTTCTAAACATGTATCTTTGTCTTTTTTCCCAATTCTTTCTCCTTCAAATATTTCTCCATTTTCTAAAACAAGATAACCTTTTTCCATATTTTTTTCCTTCCATAAATATTTATATTTTTAAGCCTTCTCAAAAAAAAGGAGCTTATAATAAAGCTCCTTATTTAATTAACCATTAATTTGTTTTGCAACTTCTTCTGCAAAGTTTTCTTCTTTTTTCTCTAATCCTTCACCTTTTTCAAGTCGTGCAAATTCAAGAATTTTAGCACTATTCTTAGAAAGTAAGTCAGAAACTTTCATACTTGGGTCTTTTACATACTCTTGATCTATTAAGCAAATTTCACTATAGAATTTGCCAATTCTTCCTTGAACCATTTTTTCAGCTATTTCAGCAGGTTTACCTTCATTCATAGCTTGTGCTTTTAATATTTCCATTTCTTTTTCAACTCTATCAGCTGGAACTTCTTCTCTATTTAAGAATTCAGGACGAGCTGCTGCAATTTGCATACATATATCTTTTGCAAGTGTTTCATTTCCACCTTCTAATGATACAAGTACACCTATTTTTCCTTCTCCATGGATATATTTCTCAACTACTCCATTTGATTCAAATCTTACAAATCTTCTAATAGACATGTTTTCACCAATTGTTGCGATTTTATCTGTTAAGATTTCTTGTACTGTTTTTTCAGCATTTATATATTTTTGATTTAATAATTCTTCTACATCTTTTGGATTTGTTTTTACAACTTGCTCAGCTAAGTCATTTGCAAAGTTTTTAAATTCTTCATTTTTAGCAACAAAGTCTGTTTCTGCATTTACTTCAATAACTGCTCCTATTTTTTTGTCTTCTGAAACATATGCTGTAACTAATCCTTCAGCAGCTATTCTGCTTGATTTTTTAGCAGCTTTTGTTATTCCTCTTTCACGTAATAGTTCTGCTGCTTTTTCCATGTCTCCATCTGTTTCTGTTAAAACTTTTTTGCAATCCATCATTCCTGCACCTGTTTTCTCTCTTAACTCTTTTACTAAATTTGCAGTAACCATTTGTCTTTTACCTCCATATATTTAAATTTATTCTGTCACTTCTTCTACTGCTTTTTCTTCCTTAGAAGTTTCAGTATTTTCATCTGTCATTTGTTCATCTAGGCTTAAAACTTCTCCTTGCTTTCCTTCTATTACAGCATTAGCCATAACTGTTGCTATAAGTTTTACTGAACGTATAGCATCATCATTTCCTGGTATTGGAAAGTCAATATCTTCTGGGCTACAGTTTGTATCTACTAATCCAACTACTGGTATTTTTAGTTTTTTAGCTTCTAATATTGCTGTTCTTTCTTTTTTAGGATCTACTATGAAAATAACTCCTGGTAGGCTTTCCATTTCTTTAATTCCTCCAAGGTTTCTTTCTAGTTTTTCCATTTCTTTTTTAAGCATCATTACTTCTTTTTTTGGTAATACTTCGAAAGTTCCATCTTCTTGCATTGCTTCTAATTTTTTTAATCTTTGAACTCTTCTTCTTATTGTTCCAAAGTTTGTAAGCATTCCACCTAGCCATCTTTGGTCTACATAGAACATTTCACAAGAAATTGCTGCTTCTTTCATGCATTCTTGTGCTTGTTTTTTTGTTCCAACAAATAAAACTGATGCTCCTTCCTCAACTTGTTCTTTAACGAATGCATATGCTTCGTCAATCTTTTTTGATGTTTTTTGTAAATCGATTATATGGATACCATTTCTAGCTTGGTAAATGTATTCTGCCATTCTAGGGTCCCATCTTCTTGTTTGATGTCCAAAATGAACACCTGCTTCAAGTAATTGTTTCATTGCAACTACTGCCATTTTTTATTCCTCCTTTTAGTTTTAACATCCATAAGGTTTTAAGCATTTATATCTACCTTTTTATTTGGCACTAATATAAACTGACCCTATGTGCTATTTTGTTTTAATCTAAAATATTATTATATTAGATCCTAAACTTTATAGATTATATCACAGTTTATCATATAAAATCAAGCCTTTTTTCTATTTTTTTAAGATTTAATTTGTTTTAATAGTAAGTGTAATATTTGTCTTATTTTTTACATATCTTTTAACAAACTTGAACTTTAATTTTGGAGGATTTATATGTATTTTAAAAAAATTATATTTACTTTGTTTTTTTCTTGCATCCTAGTTATTACATGTTTTAGTTTTTCCTTTGCTGTTCCACGGATCTTATGTGTGGTCTCGGTTCTCCTCTTCTTATTGAAACTACAAGTGATACTGAAACTAATTTAAAACTTGAATCTGGTGGAGCAATACTTATTGAACAGTCCACTCGGTAGTGTTTTGTATGAACATAATTCTCATGAAAAATTTAGACCTGCTAGTGTTACAAAAGTAATGTCTCTTCTTTTGATTATGGAAGCAATAGATAATCGGTGAACTAAAATTAACAGATAAAATAACTTGCTCTAATAATGCTTCTAATATGGGAGGTTCTCAAATCTGGCTAGAAGAAGGAGAATCTTTAACTGTAGAAGAAATGTTAAAGGCTATTTGTCTTAATTCCGCAAATGATTGTGTATATGCAATGGCAGAACATTTAGCAGGGTCAGAAGAAGAATTTGTAACACGAATGAACAATAAAGCTAAAGCTTTGGGAATGAATGATACAACCTTTAAAAATTGTCATGGTCTAGATGAAGATGATCATTTAACAACTGCTTATGATATAGCTTTAATGTCTAAAGAACTTTTGCAAAAACACCCTAGCATTACTAATTATACAACAATATATATGGATAATTTAAGAGACCGGAAAGACTTCTTTAGTTAATACAAATAAATTAGTTAGAAACTACAATCGGTTGTACTGGTCTAAAGACAGGGTCAACTTCTCTTGCTTTATATAATTTATCTGCAAGTGCAACTAGAGATGATTTATCATTAATTGCTGTAATTATGCATTCTCCATCTGGTGATATAAGATTTCAAGAAGCACAAAAATTGCTAAATTTTGGTTTTTCAAATTTTACACAAATTTCTTTTGGTGATCAAAACGATAGGATGCGGAACTCTCGAAGTAAAAAAAGGAGTTACTTCCTCTATAAATGCTGTACTTGCTGAAAATGCATCATTTTTCATAAAAAAATCTAAATCTAGTAATGTTATTCAAAATATTTCATTTAAAGAAAATTTAGAAGCTCCTATAAATAAAGGAGATATAATTCGGTCAAGTGACATACACACTAGATGGTGAAACTATTAAGTCTATAAATCTTATCGCAGACGATAACATAAGAAAAACTGGTTTATTAAATATGACATTAAATATATATGAAAATTGGTTTAATATGCTTAGATAGTTTTTATATAGTAGAATAAAAGTGAATATTGTAATGACTTTAATCAATAAATTATTGTCATTGTAATATTCACTATAATAGTATTTCATCTTGCTTCCTGGCTTGAATTTTCTGATCGTTTTGCTGGTCTTCTGATTTCTTCTTCAATTATTAGCTTTCTTTCCCAAAAAGCATTCCAACTAAACTCTTGTGTACTCTCTGCTTTTGTAAGTTCAATTGCTTGATTGATTGTTTTTATTTCTTTTTTGGAAGTTTCATCTAATCCTTTTCTATATGCCTTTAAAGTTTTCTCTGCTCGTGTTTTTAAGCCGGAGTGATAAAAAAATTCTGCAAGTAATAGTGCTTGTTCATCACTATTTAGCCCTTCTATAATATCTTCTATTTGTTTTGCTGCTTTCATTATATCTGTTTCTTGATAGATAATATTTCTTGCTAATTGGATAGGATTGTTTTCTTCCGTCTCTGCTACTTCTTGAGCTTCAATAGTAATTTCACCTACACTTCTTGCTTTCCCTATTTCTTCTATTAAATGTCTAATTCTTGCTACTTCGTCCTTATTCCCAGCTCTTTTTTCTATCCTCAATAATTCATTCATTGCTTCTAAATTTTGTGGTTCTAATTTTAGTACTGAATAATATACCCTTCTTTGGTTTTCATAATTCATAGGACGTTTTCTTAGTTGGTCTAAAACTTCTTTTTGTCTTTCTTGATCTTTCAAACTATTTGCTAGTTCTAATAAAACAAACATTGTTTCTGTATCTATAATAATTCCTTCTAATTTATCTGCTTCTCTTTTTGCTTCTTCTAGATCTCCCTCTTGAAGTAGCCTTGTTATATTTTTCCTTATGTCTAATTCATTTTTGCATTTTCTTATAGTTTTGTTAGATACACCTAGTGTTTCTTTTATTTCTTTTTCAGTCATTCCACTTTCTAACTTTTTCATAACTTTCATTGGTAATTTCATTTCAAAAAATTCTCCTTTATTTTATTGTATAAGAGCTTTTCCCACTATTAAATGAGAAAAGCTCTACTTAAAATTTTTATACTATATCTCTTTTATTAAAACTATCAAACATTGTTATTAACATTAATATTGCACATACCACAAGCACTGATAGTGAAAATCCTATGCTTACATTATTCATCGCACTTGATGCCATTTGCATTGCTGAATATGATATATTTCCTGCAAATATTTTATCTGCAATTCCTAAATTGTTAAATGGTATAAATTTTACCCAATCTGCTGATATATAATAATTAATAAGCGACATTATTGTACCTGAGCCTATATAACATGCTATACTTACTCCAACTGATAAAGCTGTATTTCTTGTAACTACTGATAGCATTAGTGCAAATATTAAATATACTAATATATCTATACTTGAGCTTAAATAATAAAGTATTGTATAAACTAAATTTGATAATTGTTTTGGTTCTCCATTTTGTATAAATATATATGTTTGTCCTGGGTCTTTAAAACATATATTACCAATTATTACGTTCAAAATTGATAGCACTAATGATAATACTATTAAAATTAATACTATTGAGATAATTTTTGAAAGTAACACTTTCCACCTTTTATTTGGAGTAAATAGTAAAAATTTAATTGTTCCTTTTGAAATTTCTGTAGATATTGCACTTCCTGCAACTATAACCACAAGTAGTGATACCATAACTAAACTAAAAGATGGTGCAAATGCATCATATAAATTTCTAGCGTTATTCCCACTAGCAAAAGTTCCGTATGTCATGTTCTAATTTATATTCTGCAATTTTTATATTATCTTTTAAGTTCTCTACTTCTTCTAATTTTAGAAGTTTACCTGTTTGACTATTTATACCTGTTCTGAGGTCATTTTTCATATTTTGTATATCCGAATATAAATTTCCTTTCCAGTCAAACATCATTTCTTGCTCTTTATATATTTCATGTTTTTTTCTTAAATCTAATAAGTAAATACTATCTTCATATTCTTCTTTTGCAATTTTTTCGCTATCTAGCATTTCTTTTTTTGCTTTTTTTTCAAATTCTATGTATTCTGAAAAATTGTCTTCTTTTAGTAACTCTATTCTAGATTTTATATAATTTTCCTTTTCTGCTTTAGCTCCCTCATCTAATCCATTTTCATTTAGTATTAGTTCCTGTTTTTTGTCCATTATTTCTTGTAGTAATTCACTTTTCCAATTATTACCATAAAAAGAGTTATAATTTATATTACATTCTAGTGCTATTTCATAAGTTTCTTTTTCCGCTTTTAAGCCTGCTAAAGATTCCCTATCATAGTGTGAACTCTCTAAATCTATAGTTCTTTGTAAATTTGCTATTTGCTCTTTCATGTTTTCTTTCCAATTTTCATCTTGATTAAAAAAACTACCTGTATAATCGTTTAATGCAGATATTAAGCCTGCAAGTCCAGCTGATGCAAATAGAGCAAGTACTGATAAAATTATTAAAATTTTAGTTGAGGTCTTTTTAAAAGTTTTTATTGTTTCGTTTTGTACTAATTTAATCATTTGCATTTTTTTGACCTCCTTTCTTCTCTGTTGCAGCAAAGAAGATATCTTCTAAGCTCTTTTCTTTTTGAATGACATTATATATTGAAATTTTATTTTGTACAAGTAAATTAATTACTTCTGGAATATTATCAAATTCAGTTTTTACTGCTATTTTATCATCAATAATTTTGGTTTCATAGCTATTTTCTTTTAATATTTTGTCTGCTTTTTCTAAGTCTTTTAGACCAAAGATTGTCTGTTCTTCCTTTCCTGCTTTATGTTCCCCTATATCTTGAGTTTCTACAATTTTTCCTTTGTTAATTACTGCTACTCTATCACACATAAGCTCCATTTCTGTCAAAATATGAGATGAAACAAATACTGCCACTTTGTCTTTTTCTGCAATATTTTTTAAAATATCTCTTAGGTGTTTTATTCCTGCTGGATCTAGCCCATTTGTTGGCTCATCTAGTATTAATAGTTGTGGAGAATGAAGTAAAGTAAGTGCAAGTCCCATCCTTTGTTTCATTCCGAAGAGAATATTTTGATACTTTAGTCTTTGCAGCTTCTTTCATATCTACAAGTTCAATAATTTCATCTATTCTCTCTTTTTTTACATTTCTCAATCTGGCATATAATTTCAAATTATCATAGCCAGTCATATAGCCATACATATCTGGATTTTCTACAATTCCGCTAGAGCATTCCATTGCTTTTTCAAAATCTTTTTTTGTATCATATCCACATACCTTTATTTCGCCTTCATCTATACTTAGAAGTCCGAAGTATCATTTTTATAGTAGTAGTTTTACCGTGCACCATTTGGTCCTAAAAAACCAAAAACTTCACCTGCTTTTACTTTTAAATTAACACTATCTACCACCTTATGTTTACCAAAAAACTTAGTCAAATTATTTATTTCTAATATAGTATCCATAAATCTATCCTTTCTAACAATTTTAATACATCATTGTTTGATATATAACGCCTGTTGGATTTATATTATTTACATTATATTGCAAATCAGCATAAACCACTTTCCAATTACCATCTATTTTTTGAAGAGTAATAGTCTCGTCATTTGTAGTATTTGTATCTTTTTTTAAGACCTCTTTGTTTCCATCCATAGCATCTAAATGTTTTATTTCACTGTCTACTTTTGCATTAAATATAACAGTTACTTGGTCTTCATCAAAACTATATTTAGTAATTTTTGTAATTTCTTTATCATATTTAGTAAGTACTGAATAAAAAGGGTTGCTAGAGCTTTGTATAAAATCAGCTACTCGATTTTTCTGCATTTGAATTGAAAGCGAGTTATCTATCATCTTATTTTTTAACTTTCCTTCAAATTCTTCCATTTTTTTATCAATCTCACTATTCATTTCATTAGTTCTTACTTTTTTTTCATCTTCACTAAGCCCTTCTGCTTCATAAACCTTAGATACTTTTTCTGGGGTTATAGAATATTCATTAATAACTTCTATGTATTCTTCGCAAACTTTTTCTATTTCAGGCTTGTCTTTATTTCTACCAATTCCTACACTAATTAAATAAATAATTAGAATTAGCAAAATAACTACTGTCAGTATAAGTCCTTTATTTATTTTTTTTAAATATTTCATAAACTCTCCTCCTTGCAGGTTATATTATATATCTATTTTATAGTAAATTCAATAAAATTAATAAAAAATAAATAAGTCATAAAATATTTAGCATTAAATCACAAACCAACCTTAGAATTTTCTAAGGTTGGTTTGTGATTTAAGTTATATGATAAAATTTTTATTTTGTAAGTAAATATATATTTCCTGGTGTTACAGTAAAATTTTTAGTGTAAATAATCCAATCTGTTACATCCTTTATTGTAAACCATCTTTCATCTCCTTCATGTATATTTTGTACATTATATGGTTCTTGTAATAGCTTTGCCTTAAATTTTTCTCCTTCGAAATTGATTAGTTCAAACCATATATGTTCATAGTTTTCTTCATTATCTACAGGAAGTCCGATCTTTATAATAATCTTATTTTCTTCATTTTTTGCTTCTTGTTTTACAACTTCAAATCTTTCTGTTGCTAAGTCTTTCATTCTTTTTGTTTCTTTATCACTTATGAAAAATACTGGATTGTCTCCCCAAAGTTCATCAAATGATGAAACTTTAGTATATTTATTTTGTTTTTCATCTTCTTCACTTTTATATAGAAAAATTATATTTGTTTTGCTATTATGTCCATCTTGCCTGTCTTTTATATTTCCTAATACTAAGTTTTTATATTCTTTTATTCCCCTAGTCCAAGGTACACATGTAACAACAATAGGTTGTTTATCAGATAAAAAGCCTATGTATGCACTTTCTACATTCTCTTCACTTTTGTCAATTAAATATCCTGCAAATGTTGTAATCAAATTACAATGATTATCATAATTTTCTTTATCAGACTGCAAAATTTCAAGTTCTGGTATACCGCATCTGCAAAGCCCATGTGTATGTAGCCACACCTCACCTTTTTCTTCTGATACTGCTTGAACTATAAATAAATCATCTGATCCTGGTAAAACTTTTGAAGTTGCTGCCATTTTTACCCAAGATTCAGGTATCATTTTTTCTGCACTTTCATCCATAATACCAATTAAATCAGGTACTACTTCTAAGGCAATTTTTAGTTGAAGATGATAGCATTTCTTAGGGTTTTTATTGAACTTCATATAAATTGCTAATGCTGTTTGAGCATTTCTCAATTTTTCTAGTTCATTCTCTGTAAAGTAATATTTATGAGTTATATACATTTCTGGCATTTTAAAATCAGAAGGATAATACCCTATTTCATATTCTTCATCTTCATAGCTTAACTTTATTCTTCCTGGTTCATTTTCTGTTAAATTACTTTTTTCAATTATTTTTACATTCTCTATTTTAGCTATTCTTTCACTTACAGTATTTAGCAATTCTTGTGTTGGATTTTCTGGAACAACTAACATATATGAGTCCCTTTCCCAATAACCTAGTGGTTGTTCTTTTAATTCTTCTTCTTTATTTTTATTAAAAAACATAAGCTTATCTGCTCCTCTCAATAAATATTAGATATTTTCTATAATAAAGCATTTTTTATAATTTTGCAATATTTTTGCAAAAAAAATCCCCCGCCTTAGCCGTAGATGTAAAGAAATTTTATGGACCTGTATATATACAGGTGGGTGCCTACCTGAATACTTATGGGTTTCTTGCTATAATCTCATGCAAGCTTACACGCCATATCCAGAGCTAAAGCTCCCGTTCCATTGCTTTGTAGGTTCTAAAATTCCTTTTGTATACGAACTATGCAGGGATTTGTCTGTTATTTAATTGTTATATATATTGTAACACATATTTTTTTAAATTTCAAGTATTTTTATATTTTTCTTTTGTCTATTTTTTTACATTTTCTTCCAATTATTTCAAGCATTTGGTATATTTTCTGTATTTTCATTCTGTTCTGGGCTTGATGTAGGTTCTCCTGTTTGCTCTGGTGAAGGTGAAGGAGTAGTATTTGGCTCTGATGAATTAGTACCTTCTTTATTTTCTTCTTCATATCCTAATCTCTTTTTCATAAGGTCTATCATGTCTTGAGCCTTATAGTCTATTCCATTATGTGTCATATAATAGGTTGTTTCTCCACCACTTGTTATTGAATATATATATTCAAACATAAGTGGTAAAAGTAAATCTCCTTTTTCATTAATACCACCAAATTTGTCTTCTTTCTTTACTACAATAACACCTGTTTCTCCAATTACCATTGCATTATTTACCACTCTATCTGTTAATTTGTTATTGACTGATCCAATTTGGTCATATTCAGCTTCTGAAACTCTTTTTCCTTCTATATCAAATAATCCCCATTTTCCATTTAAACATACAGGAATTAGTTTTCCTCCTAAAACATATTGATTTTCTATATTATCACTTGGGAAATCTTGTGTGCTTACTCCGATTTTATCATATTCAATATGTATAACTAGGTCTCCATCAGCATTTATTACCCCATATTTATCATTACTTTTTACTAAATAATATCCAAGTGAACTATCTAAAACTTTTATTTCATCATATTGTACTTCTATTTTTGTCTCCCCTGTACTATGTGCAATTCCTACTTTTCCACTTGAATTTGTTATTATGAATTCCTCAGCACTTTCAATAAATTGTATTTCATTATATCTAGGGCTAATTATTTCTCTATTTGTTGTTGTATTTATTACTCCAAATTTGCCTGTTGTTTGCTTTGATGCAACTACCATTCCATATATTAATGCTTTTTGATTATTAAAATCTTTGCTTAAATTATCGTATCCATATGTTGTAATATTTGTATTATAGTATTGAACTAGATATGGTAATGTTTGTATTATTATATCATTTTCGGCTTTGTCATATGAAAATAGTGAGTTAAATCCTTTCATAAAGCCTTCTGCATTTACATATAATTTTCCATTTACATCTGTTACTGCTGCACTTATTTCTACAGTTTCATATTCTTTATCACTATCTGGTGGAACTTTATTTATTAATCTAGAATTTAAGTAAAAAGATGTTGTTTCTGTTCCGTCTTTTGCTTCAACATACATTTTGCTTGTGTCTTCTGAGTTTATTTTATATTCACCATTATGTGCTTCATATCCAACAAGTGATGCTACATCTGCAATTGATACATAGACTTCACTTGTACCTTCTACAAACATAAATGTATCAGAATTAAATGATACTTTTTGACCATTTACTATTACAGCCAATTTTTCATCTTCCATTTTCATAATTAAAATTGCTATTGCAGCAACTATTACAATTGTTACTAATATTAAAATTGCAATTATTGTTGCCACTTTATTACGTGGTCCCTTTTCTCTTTTATATACATATTCTTCTTCTATTTTCATGCTAAAACCTCCTTTTATTCTTTTGTTTTGTAACCATACTTTTTGCTATTTAACAAGGTTAAGTTTCCTTGGGCTGTGCAATTGTAAATTAGTTTGCACATGTGGCATAGCCACTTTTTTTATAAAATTCATTTCTAAAAGTCAATAAGTTATCATTTTCTATTTCTATTCTAACTCTTTCCATGAGTTTAGTCAAGAATTTTAAGTTATGAATTGATAATAATCTTACACCGAAGTATTTCATTTTCTTTTACTAAGTGTCTTATATATGCTCTTGTATAGTTTTTACATGTGTAGCAGTCACATTCTGGATCTAATGGAGTAAAATCTCTTTCATATGGTTTATTTCTTACTACTAATTTTCCGATGTGATGTTAAGGCTGTTCCGGTGTCTTGCAATTCTTGTTGGTAATACACAATCGCACATATCTATACCTCTTAAGACTGCTTCTATTAAATAGTCTGGTGAACCTACACCCATTAAATATCTTGGTTTATCTTTTGGCAAAAATTGTGTTGTATATTCTAATACATCACACATTATATCTTTAGGTTCTCCGACACTTAGGCCTCCTACTGCGTACCCTGGAAAATCCAATTGTACTAAGTCTTTTGCTGATTTTTCTCTTAAATCTTTATACATACCACCTTGTACTATTCCAAATAATGCTTGTTTTTCAGTATTTTTATGTGCTTCTTTGCATCTTACTGCCCATCTTGTTGTTCTTTCCATTGAGTTTTGTGTGTATTCATAAGTTGCTGGATATCCAACACACTCATCAAATGACATAATAATATCTGCTCCAAGTGCATTTTCTATTTCCATTACTTTTTCTGGTGAGAAAAAATGCTTACTACCATCTAAGTGTGATGTAAATTCTACACCTTCTTCTGAAATAGTTCTTAAATCACTTAGGCTAAACACTTGAAATCCGCCACAATCTGTTAAGATTGGTCTATCCCAGTTCATAAATTTATGGAGTCCGTCCGAGCTTCTTTTACTAAGTTATGCCCCGGTCTTAAATATAAGTGATATGTATTTGCGAGAATTATCTGAGCTTCTACTTCTTCTTTTAACTCTTCTGGTGTCATTGATTTTACTGTTGCTTGTGTTCCGAACTGGCATAAATATCGGTGTTTCTATGTCTCCATGAGGTGTATGTATTACTCCTCTTCTTGCACCTGTTTGCTTACATTCATGTAATAATTCATAGGTTATAGCTTTATTCATTTGCACCTTCCTCCTTATTTTCTACTAAGTCTGATGTGCAGTGACAACATTTTACAGCCTTATATGGTATTTCTGTCAAACAATATGGGCATATTTTAGAAGCTGGTTCTTCTATTTCCTTTTCTTTCTCTGCTTTTTCCTTGTCTTCTAATTTATCTTCTCTTCTTCTTCTCATTGTTTTTCTTTTTAATGTGTCCATTGCTCCTTTATTTAGTTCTTCAAACTTTTTGTTTATTTTATTTATATATTTTAGTACTAAAAATATTGAAAAAGCTATAACAAAGAAATTAATTAATGCATTTATAAAAGTTCCTATTCCAATTTCTGCTGCTCCTCCTGCAACTACTATTTTCCAATCTGAATAGTCTATATTTCCTGTAAAAATTGCTGTAAATGGCATTATTATGTCATTTACTAAAGAATTTACTATTTTTTGAAATGCTCCACCTATTACTACACCTACTGCTAAATCTATCGCATTACCCTTCATTGCGAATTCTTTAAATTCTTTTATAATCGACATTTTTTTCTCCCTTTATTTAAAATTAGTGCTAGAGTTTTAAAGCCCTAGCACTTTATGTTATATATTAATTCTCTTCTGGGTAAACGCTTACCTTCTTTTTGTCTCTTCCTAATCTTTCAAATTTAACAGTTCCATTTACTAATGCATATAAAGTATCATCGCTTCCAATTCCTACATTAGTACCTGGATGTATTTTTGTTCCTCTTTGTCTCATTAGGATATTTCCAGCCAAAACAAATTCTCCATCTGCTCTTTTTACCCCAAGACGTTTAGACTCACTGTCTCTACCGTTCTTAACACTACCTTGCCCTTTTTTATGTGCCATGTTAGTCTCTCTCCTTTCTAAAGTTTATATGTTCTTAGAAATTAATCTTCTTTTTTAGCTGCTGGCTTTTTTTCAACTTTTTCTGCCTTTTCAGCTTTTTCTGCACTTGATTTTATAGCTGTTATTTCTACTTTTGTATATGGTTGTCTATGACCTTGTTTTCTTCTATAATTCTTTTTAGCTTTATATTTGAAAACAATAATTTTTTTAGATTTTCCATGTGCAACAACTTTACCTTCTACAGTTGCACCTTTTACATAAGGAGTACCTACTTCTACTTTTTTTCCTTCTTCAGATACTAGGATAACTTTGTCAAATTTAATAGTTTTTCCTTCTTCTGCTTCTAATTTTTCGAAGAATACTACATCTCCTTTTGATACCTTATATTGCTTTCCACAAGCTTCGATTATTGCGTACATAGCTTGAAAAGCACCTCCTTTTTTTTGTATACTCGCTAACCTTTAAATATAGGTACCTAAACTTAATTAGGCTTTATGCACCTTGACTTATGCGGTTACAGTTAATAATTTTAGCACAGTCTTTATTTTTTGTCAAGCATTTTAAAGCAAAAAGTCCAGCTTAAACTGGTCTTTTTTTATCTAATTACTTAAGCAAATCTTTTTTTGTAAATGCTCAATACTCTTTTACTTATATAAAGTAGAAATTATTTACATACTCAAACTTTCTCAAGTATATTTATTTAGTCCTTCCCCTGATCACTTATATAATTCTTTATCCTATTCCAAACATCATTAGTCTTTAAATACTCTTTATAATGTATTTGCACTTTCTCATCATATTTTTCTAGCTCACCTAAAAGTGATAAAAAATTATTACTTGGAAATATTTCATCTATTTTATCTATGCTAGCTCTAAGCTTCTCTTTGGCAATTTCTATATCATTTAAGTATGTATTTCTTTGCATTATATACATAAGTAATGGCTTATATTTTATCCAACCCATTGAAGCTTTTAAAAATCTTTCTCCTATTGATGCATCATCAAGGGCTAATTTTTCAAACGTTTTTGGGAATTTTTCTCTAACTATTCCTGTATATTTTAAAAAGCTATCATGAAAATGATATGTTGGCACTTTTACTACTTTTGCTTCTGTAAGAAGTGTACAGAAAAATGTATCTTCTCCTCTTGCTAGTGGTGGATTATAAAATGCTGGAATTTTGTCTATATGTGTTAAATTTATGCATATTCCTGAACCATATAGCCATTCTTTTAAACCTACATGTTTTAATACTATCTTATCCTTTCCATCTGTTATATCTGTTTCTGCAAATTTTATTCCATTATCTCTTTGCATACTTTTTTTAACTTTTTCCCAAGAAACAGCCTCATTACTAACTGCTTCTATATATTCTTTGAATTGTTGTTCCTTTATTCCATCTTCTTCAAACTCTATATATGGAACAGGTGCCATGTTTCCACATCTATGACCAACTGTTACATCTGAATATTGTATAACATTTAAATGTTCTAATATATTATTTTGCTTTTTCCAGATGATGCTTCCGATCTTCTGCTTTTAAATTTGCATATGGGTATTCATCATCATCCCAAAATAAAAGATAATCCATCTTCCTTTTAAGTGCAAAATACATTATCGCATTTCTTGCTCTTGCATAGCCAGTTCCTAATATTAGATTTACTTCGTTTTTGCTTAAATTATATCTCGATTTTAGAATCTTCTTTTCTTCTTCAATGTCCTCTGGTGTTATGTATTTTATATGTATTTTTTTATAAACATCTTCTTTTAGTGTGTAAAATTCTTCTCTTTTGGTATTTTCATATTCTAAATCGTATAAAATAAATATGGTTAGTTTTACTTCTTCTGGGAAGTTTTTTAATTGACCTACCATATCTTTATAACAATTATTAATAATATTGCAAATATTGGTTCTGCCTGTTAAAAATCCAATTCCAAATTCTACTGGTTTTGCCATTTCTTCACTTTCCTTTTTATTCAATGTTTTTAGTCAAAACCTTTTTTGATTTTGACTATTTTTTCTATTTCCATATTAATTATAGGTTATTATAACATATGGTGGTATTTTTTGCAAGTTTTTAATTTTTATTTAAGAATTATATTGAATTTATTTATAATTTGATATATGATATATATGTAATTTACAAAGGAGGAAGTTTTATGGCAAAAGATATAGTAAAAAATGAAACTAAAAAACCAGAAAAAGAAACTAAACTTAATAAAGAAAAGGCTGCTAAAACTAAAGAATCAAAACAAGCTACTAATAAAAAAGTATCAAAAAAATCTGAATCTAATACTAAAAAAGAAACTAAAATAAAAAGTTCTAAATCTATAAATGCTTCAAGTAAAACTTCAAAAGTTTCTAAAGCAAATAGTAAAACTTCTGATACAGTAGTTAACAGTGTTTCTTCTAAGGACAATTTAAAAACTGCATCTAGCCAAAAAAAAGCTACCTCTAAAGCTTCCAAAAAGTCTACTGCAAAGCCTATGCTTGCTGAGTATTATGATTTACCTTATAGATATAATCAAACAATTGTTAAAATTCTTGCTCAAACCCCCACTACTCTATTTGTTTATTGGGACATTGCAGATGCTGACAGAAATGCTTTAATTTCTATGCATGGTGAAAATTTCTTTAATGAAACAAGACCTATTTTAGTTGTTCATAATATTACAAAAAACTATACTTTTGAAATTGAAATTAATGATTTTGCAAACAGCTGGTATATTAGGACTCAAGAACCTAACTCAGACTATGTTATAGAACTTGGAAGAAGGTATAACAAAAATAATGGAGAATTTATTTATATTAATTCTTCTAACAATATTGTTTCACCAAATGACCATATTTTATTTGAAAATATAAATTTAGGTCATGTATTATTTAGAAATGTTAAAACTTCTGATAATTTTGTTAAAGATTTTGGAGATTTGAAATTGATAAATGATATAGATAAATTATATGGCAATATCTATGATGTTTATAGCACTTTATATAATGATGAAATTTTAAATGATATTGCAAACCCATCTTCTGGTGAGTTTTACTTAAAGAAATAAAGAATTAAGAAAAGAGGAAAATTTACAAATGACTAATAATAAAAAAGGATATGTAGGCTTCGTGCTTCATGCACATTTGCCTTTTATTCATCACCCAGAGAGCGAAAATTATTTAGAAGAAGAATGGCTTTTCGAGGCAACTTCTGAGACCTACATACCTTTACTTACAAATTTTAAAAAATTAGAGGAGGAAAAAGTAGACTTTAGAGTAACAATGTCTCTTACTCCCCCTCTTCTTTCTATGCTTGCAAGCCCCCTTCTTAAAGAACGTTATATCAAATATTTAGAAAAACATATTGAACTTTGTGAAAAAGAAGTTATTAGAACTAAAGATAATGAAAAAATGAATAGATTATCTAAATACTATCTTGACAGATATAAAAGCGATTTACATATTTTTAAGGAAGTATATAACTGTGATCTAATCCAAGGTTTTAAGCATTTTCAGGATATTGGAGTATTAGAAATAATTACTTGTCGGAGCAACTCATGGTTATTTTCCTCTTATGTATGTAAATGAAAAAGCAGTTCGTGCTCAAATCGCTGTTGGTGTCCAGACATACGAGAAATATTTAGGTAAAAAACCTCGTGGAATCTGGCTTCCTGAGTGTGGATATGTACCAGAAGCTGATAAATATTTGAAAGAATTTGGTATTGAATATATTATAACTGAGTCTCATGGAATTTTATATGCTAACCCTACCCCTGTTTATGGAACTTTCGCACCTATTGTTTCTCCTCGGAGGAATTGTTGCCTTTGGGCGTGATTTAGAATCCTCAAGACAAGTTTGGAGTTCTGTCTGTGGATATCCTCGGAGATTATAATTATCGTGAATTTTATCGTGATATTGGTTATGACGCAGATTATGATTATATTAAACCATATATCACCTATGATGGTGTTAGAGTTAATACTCGGTATTAAATATCATAGAATTACTGGCAAAACTGAAAATAAAGATATATATGATGTTCAGTGGGCTATGGATTCTGCTGAAAAACAAGCGGGGCATTTTTTTGACTCAAGGCAAACTCAAATTACAAATCTTGCAAAACATATGCAAACTCCACCTATTGTTTTATGTCCTTATGATGCTGAATTATTTGGGCATTGGTGGTATGAAGGTCCTTATTGGCTTTATGTTTTATTTAAAAAAATTTATTACGATAATTGTGATTTTAAACTAATAACACCCCGGTGAATACATTGATAAATATCCTGAAATGCAAGAGTGTACTCCTTGTCGTTCTAGCTGGGGTGCAAATGGATATAGTGAAGTTTGGCTAAATGAACTAAATGATTATGCTTTTCGCCATCTTCATAATTCTGCTGATAAAATGTGTGAACTTGCATGGCTTTTTAAAGATGAAAAAGATAAATTAAAAATTTCCGCATTAAATCAGTGTGCAAGAGAACTTTTACTTGCCCAAAGTAGTGACTGGAACTTTATTATTACAAATGGTACAATGGTTGATTATGCCAAAAGGCGTACAAAAGATCATATAGGTAGGTTTAATAAATTATATGAAGAACTAAAATCAGGTCAAGTTGATAAAGAATTTTTAGATGATATTTCTGCAAAAGATGCGATTTTTCCTGACATCGATTACAAAATATATATATAAAACATGCTCACAAAAGACTCCTTTTGAATAAGATAATGTATAACTCTTAAATTTTTGAGGGATAATACATTTAAAAATGTAAAACTTATTTAAAAGGAGGTCTTTTTTTGTGAAATCGATATGTGTTAAGACAAATGATACTAAAATACTTGATTTTATAAAAGATAGACTTCTAAAACTAAACTTTGATGAAATTTCTTTTACTGAAAATGAATTTAAAATTTATAAAAATATTATAATTCATTCTTTAGATAGTACTTCTAAAGTTTTTTATGATGAAATTTCTGCTATTTTGACTGATACAATTATTGCTTTTTATGAGAAAAAACTTTTAAGAAGGATGCTGGAATATAATTATTTTTACTTTAATCCTAATGAAAAAAGAGAAATTTTAGATATTGCAAATGAATTTATTTCTTCGGATTTTACTTCAAATGAAGACAATTATTTTGCTATATATAGTGCTGTTTTTGATTATATAAGCGAAAATCATTCTATAGTTTTAGAGGGTTTTGTTAATTTTAGACTTTCTAATTATACAAAAAATTTAGATTATGCTATAGATCTTGCTGTAAATAAGTATATAACTGATAAGGAATATTTAGAATTTGTAAATATGCTTAAATTATATATATCAATTACTCCACCCAAAGCACCTATTGTACATTTGATTTATCTAGGTAGTGAAAGTGTTTTACTTGATAAGGATAAAAATATTATCCCACTTCAAGATGATAATTTGAATACTAAATATTTAAGTGATTTTAGCTTTTCTTCAAATGATTATGCGTTAAATACACTTTTAAATATTGTACCTAAGAGACTAATAATTCATTCTCTAGTTCGGAAAATCTGATGAATTTATTAACACTCTAAAGCTTATCTTCGATAAGAGATTTGAAATCTGTTCTTCATGCGAATTATGCAAACTTTATAAAATAAACTTTAGATAAAATAAAATCATTTTGTAATTTAACCATATATTAAAAATTATTTAAAATAGGACGCCTCTTCCCTACTCTTTCATGTTTTTTATACAAGTTGATAAAATCTACTATTATTAATGCAAATATTTTTGAATAAAAAATCATATTTGTATAACTTTCATATCAAATTTCTTTGATAAATTCAAGTATTATTACATATTTTCAAGTAAAGTAAAATAACCAACTTATGCTTATGACAGGGGATTCGAGTAAGCAGTATACATATACTGGACTAAATGATGGGCAGACATATTGGATTAGAGTGCTTGTAGGAGACAATGCAGGAAATACTGGGAAATCAGCGGAAGATAATGGTGGAACGCAAATAGCAACACCAAGTGCTAATACAAATCCATATAACTTAACAACGAGTGCTCCAACAAATCTAAGAAGAACAACAAGCTTAACAATAACTGCTAGTGCAACAGATAATGAACAAAATACACTATATTATGACTTATACTGGAATGGAAGTTCAACAGTAACACAAACTGTACAAGGAACAAGAGGGAATACAGTTACATTTACAGCAAGAACAGGCTTAACGAAGAGAACAAGCTATTCATGGAGAATAGTAGTACGAGATGGAGTTGGAGGAATACAACACGGTACATCCTCAAGTGCATATACCAATTGTCCAGGTAATGATAGTGGTTGTAAACGGTGGGACTAGCAGTGTTTCTTGTACAGGCTCTGAACATACTACTATTAGATGCTCGAATAACCCATCATCTATAAAAAATGACAGACAAGCTGATTCACTATGGGAATGCCGAAACTGTGGAGAGAATGTTAAATATACATGGCTTTACTGCACGGTATGCGGAATGAATACCCAAAGTACCGTTGGGGTTACTTGTACAGGATGCGGCGAGTACACAGGTATAAACCTTGGGGGAGGACGTAGATGCCCTGGGTCTTATGCTCAATGCCCTTTATGCGGTGTAAGTGGGAGTTCGGGTACCATTCCGGGAAAGCCATGTGTACATGGTTTCACTTCAAAGGCACTACACTGCACGCATGGTTACACACGGTGAACACAGTATCTAAGGAGGGCTGATCTAAAGGGAACGTGTTTTCCTGACACAGAAAATAAAACAAATGAAATTCTAAGGCTAGAATGTGACATAAAAGTAAAAAAACGGTTATTTTAGTTAAAATTGTATTTGATCTTATGAATTTATAAACTAGTATCTAATTTTAAAAATAGATACTAGTTTTAGTTATGTTCATCCAGTATGGGCAACAACTTGAGGCTGGAAGTTCCCTACTGTGCCGGATAGTGGCGAATCGTTAGTAAATGGCAAGGGTGTCCTTCACAAGGAAGAATCTAAAAGAAGTCAAAGTTGCAAAATCTCGGTCTGACGAATAGAAATCACATATAAGATTGAATTGAGCTGGGCGAACTTGCTAAGCAAAGCAAGGATCAATAAATATTCGAGGCTTATACAGTAAATGTGGCAGATATATGAGAGGAAGGTCGCTGTTCTTACCTGGGGAGGTCTGATATTTTGGAAATATCTTGAAATAGACCTGAAAATGCTAATAGTGATATTAGAGTGAAATATCAGAAGTCAGCAGAGGTCATACTAGCAAATTGGATATATACAATTTGTGAAGGACTGAACGATAGGAGGATTTTTTTTGATGAAAGATAATCAAAAATACAAAAATGGTAGACAATTTCAAATAGAAGACTATCTACAAGAGAATATGTTGAAAACAGAAGTTAATGTAGAAGTACCTAGTATTCTTGCTACATCTGAATTAGAAGAAAGAGCAAAGTCAATATTCAAAAATGTAGTAGTGCAAAGATGTATAGTACACTTAATAAGAAATTCAATAAAATACATACCAACGAAGAGTTACAAAGCATATACTCAGCAATTAAAGAAAGCGTATGGAGCAGCAAGTTTAAAAGCAGCAGAAGCAGAATTTGAGCGTTTCAAACAGGCTTGGAGTGAATATTCAGGAGCAATACAAAGCTGGATAGACAATTGGGAAGTATTATCAGTATTTTTCAAATTTTCTACAGAGATAAGAAAGATAATGTACACAACAAATGCAATAGAGAGCTTAAATAGTACATATAAAAGGATTAACAGGAACAGGAATATATTTCCAACAGATATGTCATTACTAAAAGTATTATACTTATCAACATTAAAAGCGGAGAAAAAGTGGTCAGTTAGGACACAAAATTGGGATTTATGCTTATCTCAATTTAGAATTATGTATTGAAGGTAGAATCTAAAGATAAAAGCCTAAAATAATAGGCTTAAGGACTTTGTCAAGTAAAGTGTGTAATTTTTTTTGAAAATTTAATTTTTATGAAATC
>CANSNA010000013.1 GCA_947648255.1 uncultured Clostridium sp.
AAGAAAAATATTTGAAAACCCCAGAATTTTTTTCTGGGGTTTGTCAACAGTCTGAAAAGCAAAATTAATAAAACTTAATTTTGCTTTTTTTATATTCATGTGATAAAATAAGCATATCAAATATATAAGGAGGTAAGCTAAATTGAACTACAATAAAGAAGGATATGTTAAATTACTTAGCAAGACATTCAAAAATGAAAATGAAGTATTAGAAGAAATTATAAATTTAAAAGCAATACTTGAGCTTCCAAAAGGAACAGAAGTATTTTTAAGTGACGTGCATGGGGAATATGAACCATTTATACACGTTTTAAACAATGGGGCACGGAAGAATAAGAAACAAAATTGACTTAAGTTTCAAAAATAGTTTATCTCTAAAAGAAAGAAACAAACTTGCAACTTTAATATACTATCCAGAAGAAAAATTGAAACAAATAAAAGAAAATAAAGAAGACTCAAAAGAGTGGTATAAAGACACAATAGCAAGATTAGTAGAAATATGTAGGATGGCAGGTGGGAAATATACTCGCTCAAAAGTTAGAAAATCTATACCTAAATTCAAATATATAATGGATGAATTATTACATGCACCAGAAGATGTAGGAAACAAAGCAGAATACTATGATGAGATAATTGAAGCTATAATTGAATTAAATATTATAGATGATATTATTATACAAATTGCAGACACAATAAAGCAAATGTCCATCGACCATCTACACATAGTTGGAGATATATTTGATAGAGGAATACATCCAGATTATATAATAGAAAGACTAATGAAGTTTCATAGTCTAGATATAGAATGGGGAAACCACGACATTTTATGGATGGGGGCAACTCTTGGGAATATGGCATGTATTGCAAATGTTATAAGAATATGTGCAAGATACGGAAACATTAGAATACTAGAAGACACATATGGAATAAATATGAGACCTCTTTCAATATTTGCATTAGATACATATACAGAAACACCACCTAAAAGATTACTTCCAAGGGAGCTTGACTACAATAAATACAGTGAAAGTGATAAAATAATACTTGCAAAAATACAAAAAGCAATTGCTGTAATACAGTTTAAAATTGAAGGTGAATTAATCAAGAAACATCCAGAATATAAAATGAAAGATAGGCTACTTTTAGATAAAATTGATTATGAAAAAGGAACTGTTACCATAGAAAATAAAGAATATGAGCTAAATGATACATATTTTCCAACTATAGATAAAAATGACCCATATAAATTAACAGATAAAGAAAGAGAACTTATAGAGAGACTAAGAGAATCTTTTATGGAAAGTTCAAAATTAAATGAACATATAAGATTTTTATATGCAAAAGGGTGTACCTATAAGATTTTTAATGATAATTTGCTAATGCATGCATGTATACCAATAAATGAAGATGGAAGTTACACAGATATAACGCTACTTGGGGAAACATATAGAGGAAAAGAATATCTAGATCACTTAGATAAAGCAATAAGAAAAGCATATTTTGAACAAAACCAAGAAGCATCAGATTATATGTGGTATTTATGGTGTGGAGAAAACTCTCCATTTTTTGGAAAAGATAAAATGACAACATTTGAGCAATATTTTGTTAATGATAAAGAAAGCCACAAAGAGCACAAAATACCATATTATAAATACATAACAGATGAAAAATTTTGCAAGAAAGTGTTAAAAGATTTTGGAGTGAAAGAAGAATTTTCGCATATTATAAATGGGCATGTTCCAGTTAAAGCAAATGAAAGCCCTGTTAAAGCTAACGGAAAGCTTTTGGTTATAGACCGGTGGGTTTGCTAAAGGCTATAGAGAAAAAACAGGAGAAGCTGGATTTATCTTGTCATATAATTCTTATGGGCTTGTACTTAATGCTAATAAAACTTTTGAAAGTATACAAAAAGTTATAGAAACTGAGGATGAAGTGCCAACAGAGATAATTGTTAGTGATCAAATTGTTACCAGAAAAAGAGTGGGAGATACAGATATTGGCAGAGAAATAAAAGAACAAATTGACTGTTTGAGTGAACTTTTAGTAAGCTATAGAAAAGGTAAGATAGTTGGTCATATACGGATAATTCAAATGAATTATTTCTAAATTCTTATTGCAATTACATAACTAGAGATGTTATAATAATAAAATAACAATAAAAATTAAGGAATAATATAAATGAAAATATTAGAATTTAAAGAAGAAAAAAGATATATAGATGCAATACGTCAAATAAACAATAAAAAAGGCTTAAAATACAATATATTCACAATGGGATGCATGCTAAATGAAAATGACAGTGAAAAATTATGTGGAATGATAGAAGAAATGGGATATACAAAATGCGAAAATCCAAAATCAGCAGACTTAATAGTATTTAACACATGCTGTATAAGAGAAAATGCAGAAGAAAAACTATTTCGGTAAACTCGGAGAACTAAAAAATTATAAAAAAGAAAAAGGTGCAATCATTGCTATTGGCGGATGTATGATGCAAGAAAAACACATACAAGAAAAGTTACATAAAAGCTATCCATATTTTGATATAATATTCGGAACACATACAATAAACAAATTTCCAGAAGACCTATATAACATATTAAAAAAGAAAAATAAAATAACAGATGTTTTAGACATAGAAGGAGACATATATGAAGGGCTCCCAATTAAAAGAGAAGATAAATCAAAAGCATTAGTTACAATTATGTATGGTTGTAACAATTTTTGCACATATTGCATAGTACCATATGTTAGAGGAAGAGAAAGAAGCAGAAAGCCAGAAGATATATTAAAAGAAATAAAAAACTTAGCCAAAGAAGGCTATAAAGAAATAACCTTACTTCGGTCAAAATGTAAATTCATATGATGGTGGAGATGGATATAAATTTTCAAATCTATTAATAGATGCAAACAAAATAGAAGGAATAGAAAGAATAAGATTTATTTCACCTCATCCAAAAGACTTCAAAGAAGATGCAATAGAAGCAATTGCAAACTGTAAAAAAGTATGCAAAATTCTACATCTTCCACTTCAATCAGGAAGTACAAATGTACTAAAGAGAATGAATAGAAAATATTCAAAAGAAGAATTTTTAAATCTAGTCACACAAATTAAAGACAAAATACCAAATGCAGTTTTTTCAACAGACATAATAGTTCGGATTTCCACGGAGAAACAGAACAAGACTTTGAAGAAACCTTAGATGTAGTGTCAAAAGTAAAGTTTGAACAAGTATTTATGTTTATATATTCAAGAAGAGTTCGGAACACCAGCAGACAAGATGGAAGAGCAAATCCCAGAAGAAATAAAACACAAAAGATTTAACAAACTAAAAGAATTAGTAGAAAGTCAAATAAAAGAAAATAATGCTAAATACATCGGAACAAAGCAAAAAATCATAGTAGAAGGCAAAAGTAAAAACAATGAAAATATGTTATCTCGGAAGAACAGAAACAAACAAAGTAGTAATATTTGAAGGAACAGAAGATTTGATAGATAAAACAATAGAAATAGAGATTGTAAAAGATAGGCAATGGTATTTAGAAGGAAAGCTATAAAAAAGATAGTACAAAAGGAGGAATAAACAAATATGGCAGAATACACACCCATGATGCAGCACTATTTAGACACAAAAGAAGAATACAAAGATAGCATCTTGTTTTATAGACTAGGTGATTTTTATGAAATGTTTTTTGAAGATGCCAAAATAGCATCCAGAGAACTAGAAATAACCTTAACTGGAAAAGACTGTGGACAAGAAGAAAGAGCACCCATGTGTGGTGTTCCATTTCATGCAGCAAATATGTATATTGCAAAATTAATAGAAAAAGGTTACAAAGTTGCAATATGTGAGCAAGTAGAGGACCCTAAAACTGCAAAAGGAATAGTAAAAAGAGAAGTAGTAAGAGTTGTAACTCCAGGAACACTTGTAGAAGACAACCTATTAGAAGAAAAGAAAAATAATTATATAATGTCAATATATAAACAAGGAATATTTTTTGGAGTCTCTGTATGTGATATTTCAACAGGAGACTTCTTTGCAACTCAAATCAAAGAAACAAATAATTTTGCAAAATTGCTAGACGAAATTGCAAGATACTACCCAGCAGAAATTGTAGTAAATGAAATGATGTATCTAACAACAAATGAAATTGCCAAGATAAAAGAAAGAATAGAATGCTATATATCACACATAGAAGATGAAAATTTTAATTGTGAAATAGACAAATTAGCAGAAAAGTACAATATTATAAATGACAAAGAAGAAAAAATAGAAAACTTAAGTGAAAAAGAATTTGCAATGTCTGCAATAAATGGGCTTTTAGAATATATAAAACAAACACAAAAAATAGAAATGGAAAATATTAAAGTCATAAGATTATATAATACTACAAAATACATGTCATTAGACATAAGTGCAAGAAGAAATTTAGAATTAACAGAAAGAATGAGAGATAAAAGCAAAAAAGGCACACTTCTTTGGGTACTAGACAAAACCTCTACATCAATGGGAGGAAGACTTTTAAGAAGATGGATAAGCGACCCATTAATTGATCAAAATGATATAAATCAAAGACTAGAAGCAGTAAAAGAATTAAAAGAAAATATGATATTAAAAGATGACATACAAGAAGGGCTAAAAAAGATATTTGATATAGAAAGAATTTCTGGTAAAATAGCATTTGGAAATGCAAATGCAAGAGATATGTTATCTTTAAAAGCATCAGTTCGGAAATTTGCCAGAATTAAAAGAATATCTTAAAAATGTAAACTCAAAAATGCTAAAAGGCATATATGAAAACATGGATGAATTAAAAGACATATATGAATTAATAGAAGAATCAATAATAGAAGAACCACGGAATTACAATAACAGAAGGGAATCTTATAAAACTAGGGTATAATGAAGAAGTAGACAAGCTAAAATCAGCAAGTACAGATGGAAAAACTTGGCTTATACAGTTAGAAGCTAAAGAAAAAGAAAAAACAGGTATTAAAAATCTAAAAATAAGTTATAACAAAGTCTTTGGATACTATATAGAAGTCACAAAATCAAACCTAAAATTAGTACCAGATAGATATATAAGAAAACAAACCCTAACAAATGGTGAAAGATATATAACAGAAGAACTAAAAGAAATAGAAAGCACAATTTTACGGTTCACAAGAAAAACTAGTAGATTTAGAATACAAGCTATTTCTAGAAATTAGAGACAAAATTGCAAAAGAAATATTAAGAATACAAAAAACAGCAGAAATAGTTGCAAATCTAGATGTAATATCAAGCTTTGCTAAAGTTGCAGAAGACCAAAACTATATCATGCCAATAGTAGATAATAGTGGAGAAATAACAATAGAAGAAGGAAGACACCCAGTAATAGAAAAAATGCTATCAGCACGGAAGCTTTGTACCAAACGACACATATATGGATAAAGCAGGAGATAGATTAAACATTATAACAGGTCCAAACATGGCAGGAAAATCTACATATATGAGGCAAGTTGCACTAATTACACTTATGGCACAAATAGGGAGTTTTGTACCAGCCAAATATGCAAAAATAGGAATAGTAGACAAAATTTTCACAAGAGTTCGGAGCATCAGATGACTTAAGCATGGGGCAAAGCACATTTATGGTAGAAATGATGGAAGTTGCAGACATATTAAAAAATGCAACTTCAAATAGCTTAGTAGTATTAGATGAGATAGGAAGAGGAACCTCAACCTATGATGGTCTTTCAATAGCATGGGCAGTTGCAACATTTATGGCAGATAAAGAAAAATGTGGAGCAAAAACATTATTTGCAACACATTACCACGAACTCACAAAATTAGAAGAAATGCTAGAGGGAGTAAAAAACTACTCTGTTGCAGTAAAAGAAAAAGGAGAAGATGTAATTTTCCTAAGAAAAATAGTTGCAGGAGGAACAGATGAAAGCTATGGAATACATGTTGCGAAGCTTGCAGGAGTTCCAAAAGAAGTTTTAAAAAATGCCAAAGAAATTTTAAAAACACTAGAGAGAAAAAGCATGTTAGGAGAAAAACGCTTAGAGCAAAAAGAAGAAAAAAGTCAAAAAGAGGGGCAACTTAGCATGTATAACTTTAAACTTGCAGAAATTGCTCATGAATTAGACAAAATAAACATAAACGAATTAACACCAATAGATGCGATGAATATTTTAGTAAGACTAAAAGAAACAGCTTCATAAAATGAAAATAAAAGGGGAAAAGTTTATGACAAATAGAAAAAATACAAAACAAATAAAAGTGCGGAGATGTAATAATTGGAGGAGAAAACAAAGTTGTTATACAGTCAATGACAAACACTTTTACAAAAGACATAGAAAAAACTGTTTCACAAATTCTAGAACTAGAAAAAGTAGGATGTGAAATAATAAGAGTTGCATGTCTTGACGAAGAAGATGCAGAAAGCATAAGTAAAATCAAAGAAAAAATCCATATACCAATTGTTGCAGATATACACTTTGATTACAAAATAGCACTAAAAGCAATAGCTGCTGGAGTAGACAAATTAAGAATAAATCCAGGAAATATAGGAAGCCGAGATAGAGTAGAAGCAGTTGTAAATGCATGTAAAGAAAAAAACATTCCAATTAGAATTGGAGTAAATTCTGGTTCAATAGAAAAAGAAATACTACAAAAATATGGAGGAAAACCAACTGCCATCGGAATGGTAGAAAGTGCAATAAATCATATAAAAATATTAGAAGAACTTGATTTTTATGATATATGTGTATCACTCAAAGCAAGTGATTTAAACTTGTGTATAGAAGCCTATGAAAAAGCAAGCGAAAGCTTTAATTATCCACTCCATATAGGAATAACAGAAGCAGGAACAGCCTTTTCGGGAACGATAAAATCAAGCATAGGTCTTGGAGTTTTATTAAGAGAGGGAATAGGAGACACTTTGAGAATATCTTTATCAGATGACCCAGTAGAAGAAATCAAAGTTGCAAAAGAAATACTAAAAAACTGTGGGTTATACAAAAAATCTCCAACACTAATATCATGCCCAACATGTGGAAGAACGAAGATAAATCTAATCCCAATTGCAAAAGAAGTTGAAGAATTTTTGCAAACAATAGAAAAAGACATAAAAGTTGCAGTAATGGGCTGTGCAGTAAATGGTCCAGGGGAAGCAAGAGAAGCAGATATAGGAATAGCTCGGACGGAATAAAAGAGGGTCTACTATTTAAAAAAGGAGAAATAATAAAAAAAGTCCCACAAGAAAAAATAGTAGAAGTACTAAAACAAGAAATTTTAAAAATGTGATTAAAATTACCCAAATAAAGATATGCTATTACTTTTAAATGTTAATATCAAATAAGGTCATTCTAAAACAGAATGACTGTATCCAATCATAGAAGAGTATTAATTATTGCTTTACTTTAGTTATACTTAGTATATATGGTGTTATTTATGCATAAATCCAACAGTTGATAGTTACTGGAGCAGATGCTTGAACCTCATAATGAATCTTATATTCACCACCATGTACGAAATACATCTGATACTTTTTTTCAGTGTTTCCAGTAAGTACCAGATTGGTAGCAAAGTAAGACCCATCAGGTTTTTGGACTGAAATGTACACTATGCCACCAGAACTAGCACATTCAGTTTTTAATGTCATGCCAGCAGCAGTACTGTAGTCGCCGTCAGTCCAGACTGAGAATTCTCCCTTGCCATTTGCATCTACTACCTTTTTACCCCATCCAGAAAGGTAACCATAGGTACCCTGGGGAACTAAAAGTTCGTTGGGCTGGGGTTCGTCCTTTAAATTTGCAACGTTTTCAGCTGCAAAAGCAAAAGGACAGAAACAGCTTACCGATATGCACAGGAACATAAGGAAAGCAAGAAGTCGAGAAAAATTTTTCTTCATGTTAAACCTCCGATAGTTGCAACTCTTCTATGACTGTATGCAAATAGGAAAAACCTAAAAGCATTATAATACAAGGATTTAAGTATATAATCTTTGTTACTTAAAAATTTTAATATACTACTTAAGTATATATTTTTCATATTTATAAATTTAACAAAGACAAAAAAAGACAAAAGTTTTATTTTAATCACTATAATTCATTTGCTTCCTTCTGTGTTAATATTTTTCTTTCTACTAAGCTATTAATGAGATAAGCTCTTTTTTCCTTATCATCTATTCCATTAACATATTCTAAAACATTTTCAATATCACCATGTGAAATGTGACCGTTTTCATCATATAAATAATTACTATTAAAAAATGTCCTAAAGATTCCAAACAATACTGCACAAATTGTTATTATGATAACTGCTGTTATAATTATTTTTTTATTTTTCATCTTTACCACTCCTTTCTCTAAATTTGTTTAGTTGCTCATTTAATTCTTTTACTTGTTTTTTTATGTATACTGTGTTTAGCAAAATTAGTCCTATAAACAAAATAGTATAGATTATAAGAATTTCAGTAAAATTTAGCAATAAATTTTCCATAAATCCATAATGCCCACCTATTAAATGAATAAGTATAGTATTAATTAAAGCAAATATTATATTAAATATTAAATATCCCAAAATGTAATACGACAAATATTTCAAATAGATTTTTAATTTCATTACTCAAATTCTCCTCTCTGAAATGTAATTTGCTACATCTTTTATTTTTCTTCTTGATACAAATTGCTCTGAATTATCACAAAATCTTACCACAATTTTTCCTGTTTCACCTAGATCAAAACATTTTACATTTTGAATATTTATTACACAACTTTTAGATATTCTTAAAAAATCTATGTTCATTTTTTCTAATTCGTACAATTTGCTTTTGATTTTAAACTCTTCTTTTAGTGTTTTACAATAGTTATATTTTTTATCACTATAAAAATATAAGATTTCTTTAGTTTCAATTTGCTTAAGCTCATTTCCAAAGTTTTCTACAATTTTTGTTCTTTCAAAACTTTCTATATGCTGTACTAATTTACTTATGTCATAATAATTATTAGAAACTTCTATTTTTATATTAACATTATTTGATTCTAATTTATCATTAATTATCTTTTTTATTTTTATATTCATTTATTTCTCCTTAATTATATTATATATTTGCAAACTGACTTTTTCAATAAAAATCGGATAAACGGCTATATTTATAGATAAACGGGGCTAGGAACTGCAAAAATGTGTAATTTTTCTATATATTCATATAAATTTCTATATATTGAAATTTAAAATGCAAAATATCTTGAAAAACTTTCATAAGTAGTGTATAATAAAATTTATGAAAGACAAGAGAAGAAAAAAAACTGTTAATCAAATACTTGTAACAGAAAGTATTATTGTTACACCAGAACTAAAGAGAAAAAGAAATATTTATAAATTTAATTTCTTTTTGTCTGCTTTTTTAGCATGTACTCTATTTACAATATGTGTTTACGCTGAATATGATAGAAATAAAAGTGAGCAAGTTTCACAAGAAATTTTGCTCGGAATTCAAGAAGAGGAAGAAAAAGACAATACAATGATTTCTATGGAAGAAGGAGTACTTATAATAAATTCACTAACCAGTGGAGAAGAAACAGGAGAAGTAAGTATTGACCTAACCAATGATAATAATGACAAAATATCAAAAATTACAGAATCAGTTGCACCAGATGGAAAAAGCTATTATACAGAAGCAGTTTTAAAGATTCCAAGTCTTGGAATTGAATATCCAGTACTTTCAGACTCATCAGATGAGTTATTAAAAATATCACTAAACAAGCTCCATGGACCAAATCCAAATGAAATTGGAAATTATGTAATAGTTGGGCATAATTATAGAGGTGGAAAAATGTTTGGAAAACTACCAAACATAAAAATTGGTGATACAGTAGAAATAACAGACTTATCAGGAAGAATGATTACATATAAAGTATATACAAAATATATTGTAGACCCAACAGACGTATCATGTACCTCTCAGCGTACAAACGGTAAAAGAGAAATAACTCTTATTACCTGCACAAGTAACGGAAAACAAAGACATGTAATAAAAGCATATGCAATTTAAGAACAAATTTAAAAATTAAGAATAAAATATAAATATCAGGCGAAAGCCGGGCTACTAAGCTAGCAACAGAAAATAAAGAAGCTGAATTTCTGTGGGATAAAAATTTCCACTTCAAAAATTCAGCTTCTTACATTTTGTAAAATTATTATCAAATTAAAGGAGAACTTTATGGAAGAAAAGGAAGCTATAAAAGTATCAAAAGTAAGTATTATAGTAAATTTAGTATTATCATTATTGAAACTAATGGCAGGGGTTTTTGCCGCATCATATGCAATGATAACAGACGCGATCCACTCAGCAAGCGATGTTTTTAGTTCAATAATTGTAATAATAGGAGTAAAAATTGCAAATAAAAAGTCAGATAAATCACACCAATATGGGCATGAAAGATTTGAATGCATTGCATCAATAATACTTTCAACAATACTTATATTAACAGGTCTTGGAATTGGAATTTCAGGAATAGAAAACATATATACACGGAGAATATAAAAACTTTGAAACACCAGGAATTATTGCATTAATTGCAGCAGTACTCTCAATAGTTATTAAAGAATGGATGTATTGGTACACAAGAAAAGTTGCTAAAAAGATAAATTCTAGTGCAGTAATGGCAGATGCTTGGCACCATAGATCAGATGCATTATCATCAGTAGGGAGCTTTGCTGGAATTTTAGGTGCAAGACTAGGATTTTTAGTACTTGATTCAGCCACAAGTGTAGCAATATCAATATTTATTGTAAAAGCTGGAATAGACATATTTCTAGAAACAGTAAGACAACTAACAGATGAAGCTTGTGATGATGAAACAGTAAACAAAATATATAATGCAATAAACAAACAGCAAGGAGTAATAAAAATAGACGAAGTAAAAACAAGAAAATTTGGAAATAAAATTTATGTAGATGTAGAAATAAGTGCAGATGGAGAAAAAACTTTAAAAGAAACTCATCAAATAGCAGAAAATATACATGATACAATAGAAAAAGAAATAGCCTTTGTAAAACACTGTATGGTACATGTAAATCCGTATGAAGAATAAGAAAGTGCTACCATTTGTATATATATAAATAACTTAAATGAATTAAAATAGAGGACCTATTCTTGAACTTTTCCCATTAAAGTAGACACTAATAAAAAAGAGGTGTATACTTTAAGGGGGTATTTTTATGGGTAAAAAAAGAAAATTCTGACCACTCAGTATAATGATTTTTGAAAGTGTTTGTAATATAATATAAAAATGAGAAACCATGGAAAGGATATAAAAAATATGAAAAACGCATTTTTATTCCCAGGTCAAGGAGCACAATATGTAGGAATGGGAAAAGATTTATATGAAAAATATGATGAAGTAAAAAGTGTATATGATAGAGTAAGTAAAATTTTAGACATAGATATAAAAAAGCTATCATTTGAAGCACCAGAAGAAGAATTAAATCAAACAAAAAACACACAAATTGCAATACTTACCATGAGCCTTGGAATACTAGAAATATTAAAAAATAAAGGAATAGATGCAGATATTTCAGCTGGGTTAAGCCTTGGAGAATATTCTAGTCTCATATATTCGCGGATATATATCATTTGAAGACGGAATAAAAATTGTAAGAAAAAGAGGCGAATTAATGCAGGAAAATGTTCCAGAAGGTGATTGGAAAATGGCTGGAATAATTGGGTTAGAAGATGAAAAAGTAGAAAAAATTTGTAAAAATATTGAAAATGGTTTTGTAGTTCCAGCAAATTATAATTGTCCAGGTCAAATTGTAATCTCAGGAGAAGGTTTAGCTGTACAAGAAGCAATGGAAAAAGCAAAAGAAGAAGGTGCAAGAAAAGTTATAGAACTTAAAACAAGTGGACCTTTCCATACAGAGAAATTAAAAGTAGCAGCTGAAAAGCTAAGAACGGAATTAGACCAAATAAATGTAAAAATAAACACAAACAAAAAAATCATAAAAAATCTAGACGGAAAAGCTTATATGGAAACAGATAACATAAAAGAAATACTTTCAAAACATGTTATGAGTCCAGTAAAATTTAAAAATACATTAGAAGAAATGTTAAATCAAGAAGTAGATACATTCATAGAAATAGGACCACGGAAAAACCTTATCTGGGTTTGTAAAAAGAATAAATAAAGAAGCTAAAATACTAAATATAACAGACGTAGAGACCCTAGAAAATGCTATAAAAACATTAAAGGAGGAAGAATAGCTATGGAAGATGAAAAAAAAATTGCCTTCATAACAGGAGGCACAACAGGAATAGGAAGAGAAATTGTGCTAACACTTGCAAAAGAAGGTTTTAATGTATGTGTAAATTGCAGAAAAGACCCAAATGAATTTGAAGATTTAAAAAAAGATATAGAAAAAAATAATGTAATATGCCATTTTTCAAAGGGTGATGTAGCAAAATATGAAGATGCAGAAAACATGGTAAAAGAAATAATAGAAAAATTTGGCAAAATAGATGTACTTGTAAATAATGCAGGAATTACAAAAGATAATCTTCTAATGAGGATGAAAAAAGAAGACTTTGAAGATGTAATAAATGTAAATCTAGTTGGAACTTTCAATATAACAAAATGTGTAGTTCCATATATGATGAAAAAGAAAAGTGGTAGAATAATAAACATGGCATCAGTTGTAGGAATTTCAGGAAATGCAGGTCAAGCAAACTATGCCGCATCAAAAGCTCGGAATAATAGGCTTTACAAAAAGCCTTGCAAAAGAGCTAGGAAGTAGAAATATACTAGTAAATGCAGTAGCCCCAGGATATATTCAAACAGCAATGACAGACGTTTTAAAAGATGAAATAAAAGATAAAATAAGAAATGAAATACCTCTTGGAAAGCTAGGTAATACAGAAGATGTAGCAAATTTAGTAAAATTTTTAAGTAGTGAAGAGAGCTCATATATAACAGGTCAAGTAATACATGTAGATGGCGGAATGCTAATTTAAAGGAGGAAAATATAAATGGAAAGAAGAGTAGTAGTAACAGGGCTTGGAGCAATTACTCCAATTGGAAATAATGTATGCGAGCTTTGGGATGGAATAAAACAAGGGAAATGCGGAATAGATGATATAACTCTATTTGATACTACAAATTCAAAAGTAAAAATCGCAGCAGAAGTAAAAAACTTTAACCCAGAAGAACATTTTGATAGAAGAAATGCAAAAAGGTTAGATAGATATTCTCATTTTGCACTAATTGCAGCAAGAGAAGTTATGAAAGATAGTGGTATTGATGTAGAAAAAATAGATCAAACACGTTTTGGAGTCGCAATAAGCTCAGGCATTGGAGGACTTAAAACAATAGAAGATAATAACGAAACTCTAAATCAAAAAGGATCAGATAGAGTATCACCAATGTTTATACCAATGGCAACAATAAACATGGCAGCAGGAAATGTTTCAATAGAAATTGGAGCAAGAGGAGAAAGCTTTTGTATGGCAACAGCTTGTGCGAGTTCTACACATACAATAGGAGAAGCATATAGAATTGTAAAACATGGTTACCAAGATATGATGATAGCAGGAGGCTCAGAGGCAACAATAACTCCACTAGGAATAGCAGGGTTTGCAAACTTAAAAGCATTATCAACACAAAATAACAAAGAAAGAGCAAGTATTCCATTTGATAAAGAAAGAAGCGGATTTATAATGGGAGAAGGAGCTGGGCTTTTAATGCTAGAAGAATATGAACATGCTAAAAAAAGAGGAGCAAAAATATATGCAGAAGTAGTACGGATATTCTGCAACATCAGATTCATACCATATAACATCTCCATCACCAGAAGGAGAAGGTGGAGCAAGAGCAATGGTAAATGCAGTAAAAGAAGCTGGAATAAACTTAAGTGATGTAGATTATATAAATACTCATGGAACATCAACACCATTAAATGATAAATTTGAAACAATTGCAATAAAAAAAGCTTTTGGAGAACATGCAAAAAAATTAATGATAAGCTCAACCAAAGGAAATACAGGGCATTTATTAGGAGCAGCAGGAGCAGTAGAATCAATAATTACAATAAAGGCAATTTGCGACAGTTTTGTGCCACCAACAATAAATTATAAAGTGCCAGATGAAGAATGTGACCTAGATGTAGTTCCAAATGTAGGAAGAAATCAGGAAATAAAATACGCAATGTCAGATTCCTTAGGATTTGGAGGACATAATAGCGTAGTACTATTTAAAAAATTCGAAGAAAGGAATTAAAATAAATGGAATATAAAGAAATTAAAAAAATTATGGAAGACATGGAAAAATCAAGCCTAGCAGAATTATCTATAGAATTTCCAGATGGAACAAAAATAAGCCTAAAGAATGTAAACCAAGAAAATACAAATCTTGTACAAACACCAATTACACCCAATATGCCAGTTTCACCAAATACCGCATATGCAGACGTTCCAGAAAAAGAAATTTCATGTAAAGAAGAAGAAGGTTTAAAAATTGTGAAATCGCCAATGGTTGGAACATTTTATGCAAAACCATCTCCAGAGGCAAATTCCTTTGTAGAGTTAGGAAGTAAAGTAAAAATTGGAGAAACACTTTGTATAATCGAAGCAATGAAATTAATGAATGAAATCGAAGCAGAATGTGATGGAGAAATTGTAGAAATATTAGTAAAAGACGGTGAAATGGTAGACTATGGTAAACCTCTATTTAAAATGAAATAAAGGAGAAATAAAATGTTAGATATAAAGCAAATAATGGAAATAATTCCACAAAGAGCACCATTTTTAATGATTGATAGGGTAGAAGAATATATCCCACGGAGAAATGGCAGTTGCATATAAAAATGTATGCATAAATGAATGGTATTTTGGAGGACATTTTCCAGGAAACCCAATAATGCCAGGTGTGCTAATCACAGAAGCACTAGCACAAACAGGTGCAATTGCAATACTTTCAAAAGAAGAAAACAAAGGAAAAAATGCTTTATTTGGAGGAATAGATAAATTACGTTTCAAAAGACAAGTAGTGCCAGGAGACGTACTAAAACTTGAAGTAAAAATAATTAAAGCAAAGGGACCTATAGGAATTGGAGAAGCTATCGCAACAGTAAATGATGAAGTTGCAGTAAAAGGAGAGCTAACCTTTGCACTTGTTTAAATTAAGCAAATAATTTAATTTTTGGGAAAACCATAAATAGAAAGGAAATCTATGAAAAGAATACTAATCGCAAACCGTGGAGAAATAGCAGTCAGAATAATTAGAGCTTGCAAAGAAATGAATATGAAAACTGTTTCAATTTATTCAGAAGCAGATAAAGATGCAATGCACACAAGGCTTGCAGATGAAGCAATATGTATAGGTCCAGGACCAGCTACTAAAAGTTATCTAAATATCAAAAATATAATTGAAGCTGCAAACATAACAAAAGCAGATAGCATACACCCAGGGTTTGGTTTTTTATCAGAAAATAGTAGTTTTGCGAAAATTTGTGAAGAATCAAACATAAAATTTATAGGACCAAGCTATCAAATAATAGATGACATGGGAAATAAGTCAAATAGTAAAGAAATGATGAGAAAAGCTGGAGTACCAGTCATACCAGGTTCAAACGGAAAAATAAAAGACCTAGAAGATGCAAGAAAACAAGCAAAAGAAATAGGGTATCCAATTCTACTAAAAGCATCAGCAGGTGGTGGAGGAAAAGGCATTAGAGCTGTTTTTTACCCAGAAGATTTAGAAGAAAACTATAATTTAGTAAAACAAGAGGCGAAAGTTTCATTTAATGATGATGAAATTTATATGGAAAAATACATAAAAAACCCTAGACATATAGAGGTTCAAATCTTAGCAGATGAACACGGAAATATTATCTATTTAGGAGAAAGAGACTGCACAGTTCAAAGAAAAAATCAAAAAATTATAGAAGAAACTCCATCTTCTGTAGTAGATGAAAAACTAAGAACTAAGATATGTGAAACAGCTGTAAAGGCAGCAAAGGCTGCAAAATATACAAATGCAGGAACAGTAGAGTTTTTACTTGATGAAGATAAAAATTTTTATTTTATGGAAATGAATACAAGAATTCAAGTCGAACATCCAATAACAGAGGAAAATACTGGAATTGATTTAATTAAAGAGCAAATAAAAATTGCAAATCGGAGAAAAATTAGCATATAAACAAAATCAGGTAAATATAAGTGGACATTCAATAGAATGTAGAATAAATGCAGAAAAACCAGAAAAGAATTTTAGACCAAGTCCACGGTAAAATAATGGGTCTAAATCTCCCAGGAGGAAATGGAATAAGAGTTGATACTGCTATATATGAAGGATATGAAATACCTCCAATATATGATTCTATGATTGCAAAAATTATAGCACATGGTATAAGTAGAGGAGAAGCTATTGCAAAGATGAAAAGAGCACTTGAAGAACTTGTTATAGAAGGAATTGATACAAACCGAGACTTTTTATTAAAGATTATAACTAATCATAATTTTATTAGAGGAAATTATGATACATCATTTATCGAAACAGAGATTTTAAGAAAGGATTAATCTTTTATGATAGTTGACAAAATAAAAAAACGTGAAATTAAAGATTTAAGACCAACAAATCCAGTGGATATACCAGTTGGAAAGTGGGTTAAGTGTGATAAATGTAAAGAAATTTTATATAAAGATGCTGTTAGGGAGAATTTTAGTGTTTGCCCTAATTGTGGGCATCATTTTAGACTATCTAGCAGAAGAAGAATTGAACAAATTGCAGATGCTGGTAGTTTTGAGGAATTTGATTTAAAGCTTAATACTGTAAATCCACTAAATATGGAAGAATATGCCAAAAAACTGGCAGGATTAAGAGAAAAAACTCGGCTTAGATGAGGCGGTAAAATGTGGTACCTGCCAAATAAATGGAGAAAAAGTTGTTATAGCTGTAATGGATGGAAATTTTTTTATGGGTAGTATGGGGACTGTTGTACGGAGAAAAAATTACTTATTCAATTGAAAAAGCAATAGAGCTTAAGCTTCCTCTTATTATTTTTTCTGTTTCAGGTGGAGCTAGAATGCAGGAGGGAATAATGTCTCTTATGCAGATGGCTAAGACTTCTAGTGCCATTGCAAGGCTTGATAGCCTTGGGATTTTGTTTATTTCAGTTTTGACTGACCCAACTTATGGTGGGGTTACAGCTTCTTTTGCGTCTCTTCGGAGATGTAATTGTGGCTGAGCCTCGGTGCTATGATAGGGTTTGCTGGTCCACGCGTAATTGAGCAAACTATTCATCAATCTCTTCCAGAAGGCTTTCAGACTGCTGAGTTTTTGATGGAGCACGGGTTTGTAGATATCGTAGTACAACGTCAGGATATGAAAGAGACATTATATAAAATTTTGCATTTTCATAAGTAAGGTTTTTGTGATTTGTACTTTGGTTTTAGCTTTAGAAAGAGGTGATTTAGATGAAAGATGCATGGGATATTGTACAAATGGTTAGGTCTCCTGATAGACCTACTGCTTTAGACTATATCGACAATATTTTTGATGAATTTTTAGAGCTTCATGGAGATAGATGCTTTCGGCGATGATGGTGCAATTGTTTGTGGACTTGGTAGTATTAGTGGGCAGAATTTTACTATTGTTGCTGAGCAAAAAGGGCGTACTACTAAGGAAAATATCTTAAGAAACTTTGGTATGCCTAATCCTGAAAGTTATAGAAAAGCTCTTAGATTTATGAAACAGGCTGAAAAATTTAATAGACCTGTTGTTACTTTTATTGATACAAAAGGTGCCTATCCTCGGAATTGATGCTGAAAAAAGAGGGCAACGGAGAGGCTATTGCTAGGAATTTGTTAGAGATGTCTAGACTTAAGGTGCCTATAATTTCTATTGTTATAGGTGAAGGCTCTAGTCGGAGGAGCTCTTGCAATTGGTGTTGCAGATAGAATTTATATGCTAGAAAATGCAGTTTATTCAATTCTTTCACCAGAAGGTTATGCTAGTATTTTGTGGAAGGATTCATCTAAGGCTAAAGAGGCTGCAAGTATTATGAAAATGACTGCTAAAGACTTATATGATTTTAAAGTGATCGATAAGGTGTTAAAAGAACCTAATCGGTAATTCGGCTTGTGATATAGGTGCTATGTCAGAGACCATAAAAAAAGAACTTCTAAAAGCATATAAAGAGTTAAAAGAGCTAAGCGAAAATGAACTTACGAACTTAAGATACGAAAAATTTAGGAATATGGGAGAATATATAGGAGGTTAATTAAATGTTATTAGAGAAGAAAAAAATATTAATAATGGGAATTAGAAATAAATGGAGTATTGCATGGGGAACTGCTTTAAAAGCTGTAGAAAATGGAGCTGAGCTTTTCTTTACATATCAAGGAGAAGAAAATAAAGAAAAAATAGAAAGTTTACTTTCAGAAATACTATATAAAAAGGCATACACATGCGATGCCTCAAAAGATAGTGATATAGAAAGTGTGCTTAAGAAAATAAAAGAAGAATATGGAAAACTAGATGGAATAGTTCACTGCATAGCACATGCAAATACAGAAGATTTGAAAAATGACTTTATATATACATCAAAAGATGGTTTTTCACATGCAAATGATGTAAGTGCATATTCACTTGTTGCAACAGCAAGACTTGCAAAAGAACTAGAGGTATTAAATGAGAATGCAAGTATAGTTTCACTTACATATTACGGTTCAACTAAAGTACTTCCTGGATACAATGTAATGGGAGTTGCAAAAGCAGCATTAGAATGCAGTGTAAGATACTTAGCAGATAACTTAGGACCACATGGAGTAAGAGTAAATGCAATTTCAGCAGGACCAATCAAGACATTATCAGCAAAGGGAATAAAAGATTTTGGAACAATACTAGATATAGTAGAGGAAAAAGCACCACTTAGAAAAAATGTAACACAGGAAGAAGTAGGAGATACAGTAGTATTTATGCTAAGCCAAATGTCAAGGGCAGTAACAGGTCAGGTACTTTATGCAGATAATGGATACAATATAATGGGATTATAATTTGATTTTTTATGTAAAATATTGTATAATAAAAATATAATGGGTAATATCCCTAAACCAACAAAATTTAGGAGGAAAACATCATGAAGTTGGCACTCAACAAAATTTTGAGGTTAGCAATTTGGATACTCTTGATAGTCGTTATCGGTGAGGTAATGATAAGGTCAGAAAGAGTAGTACCAGAGGTAGACACAAAAGGGGAAGAGCAGAATGTGGATGTGTCCAAGAAACAAGGGCAAATTGAAGACGAAATCAGCCAAGCAGGAAAGAAAGATGGCGAATCTGGAGTACAGAATGCAACTTTTGATTTCCCAGACAAAGGCACATATCATAAAAATGCCTTCGGCGACGAATACTTTGTTTACCGGTTTGTAAACACCGATTTGGTTGTGTTCTGTCTTTTTGAAGACACATATATAATCGGAAAAGATGTCAAAGAATGCACAGAAGGACCCTCGCTTGGTCATATTCCCAAGGTTGATTCACAGTTTGTGGGGCTGTCTGATGAGTATATGCTATTTCTCACCAAAGACGGTCTCATGGCAGTGGAACTTGAGGAAAAGCAGGAAACAAGAGAGGATGGAAAATACCTTGTTCATGAAGCAGTTCCTTATGAGGAGCTGACAAAGGGGGAACAAACTCGTTTTATCTACCCAACTGCATACGAAAAGGTAACAAATTCTGCAAGCTGATTTTCTTTCTTCAAAAAAGTGTCTACCTACAATTTTTAGCAGAATTTGCTAAAAGCAAAAAGACGCCAATTAAAAAGGCGTCTTTTTGTTTCTCATATTTATGCTTTTACAGCATTTAATTTTTTTGCTAAATTAGATTTTTTTCTAGCAGCTGTATTTTTTGCTATAACTCCTTTTGACCATGCTTGGTCAATTTTCTTTGTAGCTTCAACAAAAAGAGTTTCTGCTGAATTTACATCTCCAGATTCAATAGCAGTTTCGAATTTTTTTACAGCTGTTTTATAACCAGATTTAATCATATTGTTTTGCATTGTCTTTTTCTCAATTATTTTTGTTCTTTTAATAGCTGATTTAATATTTGGCATATCTTAGGTCGCACCTCCTCTTATTATGTTTCTAAACTTATCGCCTAATATCATAACACAAAAAAATATAAAAAGCAATACAAAAACTGAAAAAAGTTGCAAAATCAAAAGATATATGCTATAATATTAACATAAATTCTTTTTATCCTGTTTTATAAACGGGTGAAATATATGCAACTTGGGAAAATTTATTTATTAACAGGAGGAAAAAGCAAATGTATATCTGGAAAATGCGGATAAAAGCGGATGGAAGTGTAAGCTTCCAATATGCAGAGCACAAAGAAGGAGAAAGTGCACCTGTTTTTGCAAACAATCTGATGACAGCAACATTGGAAGAGGACAATCCGAGGATCCAGGCTCTTGTAGATTCTGCCAAAAGCATGTACAAGACCTTGAAGATGAAAGAGGAGCTCACGGTTACTGTCAGCAAGAAGGCCACAATTGCGTGCACTAGGCCTTTCATCGATGCAGATATTTTCATCTGTGAAAATGATGAAACCAGCTTGAAAATCAACATTGGTGCAGCTCTGACTAAGAGCCAGTACAATTCGATTTTCGATTTTGCCTGGACTATGAGGCGAGAAGGCTGGCTGGTGTAGTCACATTTACCAAGTATATTTGCGAAAAGCCAAGTGCCCCCTTTTTGGGGGCACTTGGCTTAAGTAATTCTCAGAAAAATATTGAGAAAAATGTAATTTTATGATATAAAATATATATAAGTAATGAAAAAAGAAAAGGAACAAAAAATGCAAAAGAATTTACTAATAACTGAAAAACCTTCAGTTGCAAGAGAATTTGCTAAAGTGTTAAATATAAATGGAGAAAATAGAAATGGTTACCTAGAATCAGATACCTGGGTAATTACTTGGTGTGTAGGTCACTTAATAACCATGTCATATCCAGAAAAATATGATGAAAAGTTAAAATTTTGGAGGTTAGACACATTGCCATTTTTACCAAAAGAATACAAATACGAAACAATTCCGAATACCGAAAAACAATTCAACATAGTAAAAAATCTACTCCTAAGAGAAGACATAGATACAATTTATGTATCTACCGACTCAGGGCGAGAAGGAGAATATATATACAGACTAGTCGAACAAGAAACAGGAGTAAAAGGCAAAACAAGAAAAAGAGTATGGATAGATTCCCAAACAGAAGAAGAAATCAAAAGAGGAATAGCAGAAGCAAAAGATTTAAGCGAATATGATAGCCTTTCAGATTCAGCATATTTAAGAGCAAAAGAAGACTATCTAATACGGAATAAATTTTTCAAGACTTCTTTCAATAATTTATGGAAGAAGAGTTGCAAAACAAATAAATGAAGAAAAAATCTCAATTTCGGTTGGGAGAGTTATGACTTGTGTTTTAGGAATGGTAGTTTCAAGAGAAAGAGAAATAAAAAACTTTGTAAAGACTACATACTATAAAGTAATTCGGAGAATTTGGAGAAGAAAAAAACTTTAAAGCAGAATGGAAGGTAACAGAGAAATCAAAAATGTTTGAATCTCCTAAATTGTATAATGAAAATGGCTTCAAAAAAGAGAATGATGCAAAAGAATTTATACAAAATTTAAACCGGAAAAAAAGCAAAAATTATTGAAGTAAAAAAGTCAAAATCCAAAGAAAATGCACCACTTTTATTTAATTTAGCAGAAATACAAAACGAATGTACTAAAAGATTTAAAATAAAACCAGATGAGACTTTAGCAATAATACAAGAATTATATGAAAAAAAGCTTGTGACATACCCAAGAACAGATGCAAGGGTATTATCAACAGCAGTTTCTAAAGTAATTAATAAAAACTTAAATGGGCTTGCGAAAGGTTTTAAAGATGAAGAAATTAGTGGATACATAAAAAAAATGATAGACGAAAAATATAAAACAGACCTTACAAAAACTAAATATGTAAATGATAGCAAAATAACAGACCACTATGCAATAATTCCTACAGGTGAAGGTTTTGGAAACTATGATAAATTAACAGACTTACAAAAAAATGTATATAAACTAATAGTTAAAAGATTTCTAGCCATATTTTACCCACCAGCAGAATTTAATAAAATTTCAGTAACAGTACGGTGTAGAAAACGAAGAATTTTATGCAAGTGGAAAAATTTGTGTAAAGCAAGGATATTTAGAAATAGCAAAACCAATTAAAGAAACAAAAAAGGATAAAGAAGATACAGAAGAAGATGGAAATTTAGATATTTTAGGTCTGTTAAAAAAAGGTCAAGAAATCGAAGTGAAAAATTTTGAAATAAAAAATGCAGAAACTTCTCCTCCTACAAGATATAACTCAGGAAGTATAATACTTGCAATGGAAAATGCAGGAAAATTAATAGAAGACGAAGAACTAAGAGAACAGATAAAAGGAGCAGGAATTGGCACTTCCGCAACAAGAGGAGAAATTATAAAGAAACTTGAAAAGATAAAATATATAGCAATAAACACCAAAACACAAATTGTTACTCCAACAGAAAAAGGAGAACTTATTTTTGATGTTGTAAAAAATTCCATGCCAGATATGCTAAATCCAAAACTTACAGCAAGCTGGGAAAAAGGACTAGAAATGGTTGCAAAAAAAGAAATTAAATGTGAAGAATTTATGGAAAAATTAGAAAAATATGTAAAATCTAAAATAGATAAGCTAGTAATACGTTAAATTTTATAAAACTACTTGACAGTTTACAATAATATGTATAAAATATTATAGTAAGTTAAAATATATTCTAAAATAATTAGTTATATATATTACGAACATTGAAAATTAAATAAGAAAGAGGTAGATTTATGGAAAACATGACATTGATAATAATCGTAACTACCCTAATCTCAGGAGTAATCTTTATTCCAATTGGTATATTAATTAGAAAAAAAATTGCTGAATCTAAAATTTCAGGAGCAGAAAACGAAGCAAAAAGATTATTAGAACTTGCAAGTAAAGAAGCTGAGAATATAAAAAAAGAAGAAGTATTCAAAGCAAAAGAAGAGATTATGCAAGAAAGAAATGAATTAGAAAAAGAGATTAGAGAAAGACGTGGAGAATTACAATCTCAAGAAAGAAGATTAATACAAAAAGAAGAAAACTTAGAAAAAAGAGCTACGAATTTTGAAGGAAAAGAAAAAGATTTAGAAAAAAGAGCACACGAAATAGAAAGTAAAATGAAAGAAACCCAAGAAGTGTTAGACAAACAGGTAGAAGAACTTCAAAGGATTTCAAATCTTACCACAGAAGATGCTAAAGCTATGCTTTTAAATCAAGTTGAAAAAGAAATAACTGCTGAAAAGGCAAATATTATTAAAGAACTAGAAACAAAAGCAAAAGAAGAAGCTACAAAAAATGCAAGAGAAATTTTAACATATACAATACAAAAATGTGCAGCAGATCACACATCAGAAACTACAGTTTCAATTGTTGCATTGCCAAGCGATGAAATGAAAGGTAGAATTATAGGTAGAGAAGGTAGAAATATAAAAGCCTTAGAAACACTTACAGGAATAGATTTAATAATAGATGATACTCCAGAAGCAGTAGTTCTATCAGGATTTGACCCACTAAGAAGAGAAGTTGCAAAAATTGCTCTAGAAAAATTAATAGAAGACCGGAAGAATTCACCCAGCAAAAATTGAAGAAATGGTAGAAAAAGCAAAAGAAGAAGTTGCAGAAACTATCAAATCAGAAGGAGAAAGAGCAACACTTGAAACAGGAGTAATAGGTCTAAACCCAGAACTTATAAAACTAATAGGTAAATTAAAATATAGGACAAGTTATGGTCAAAATGTATTAAATCATTCAATAGAAGTATCTAACCTTGCAAGAATCATGGCACAAGAATTAGGACTAGATAGCAAAAGAGCTGCAAGAGCAGGACTATTGCATGATATAGGAAAAGCCTTAGACCATGATATGGAAGGAACACATGTTGAAATTGGTGTAGAGATACTAAAAAAATTCAAAGAAAATCCTCTAGTTATAAATGCAGTAGAAGCACATCATGAAGATGTAGAAGCACATACATTAGAAGCAGTGCTAATACAGGCAGCAGATGCAATATCTGCATCTCGCCCAGGAGCAAGACGCGAAACATTAGAAGCATACATAAAGAGACTAGAAAAACTAGAAGAAATTGCCGATTCATTTGATGGAGTTGATAAATCATATGCAATACAAGCAGGTCGTGAAGTTAGAATAATAGTAAAACCAGAAAAAGTATCAGAAGCAGGAATGACAATTATGGCGAGAGAGATTGCAAAAAGAGTAGAAAATGAAATGGAATATCCAGGGCAAATAAAAGTAAATGTAATTAGAGAAGCAAGAGCGATCGAATATGCAAAATAAAACAAAAAAAGCTATTGGCAAAAGCCAGTAGCTTTTTTGGTTAATATAAATTATTAAGTATCAGATGGAAGAAATATAAAGAAAAATGTATATAATCATATAAACAAAAAACTTGCTTAAATGCTAAATTTATAGTATTATATAATATGTGTAGTAAAATGAAACAAATCCACAGTGCAAATATATTATACAAAATTTTAAAAGAAAGGAGAAATAATCCAATCATCTATATAATATTTGATAATTGGATTATACGTGATAAAAATGAATATTTTAGCAATAGGAGATTTAGTTGGAGATAATGCTCTAAATAAACTTTCATCAGAAATAGAAAAAATAAAAAAAGAAAATAATATAGATTTCATAGTAGTAAATGGAGAAAATGTAGCAGATGGAATGGGAATAACAAAGAAACATTTTGATGAAATTATAAAGCTTGGTGCAAATGTTGTAACAATGGGAAATCACACCTGGGGGAAGAAAGACATATTTGCATTTATAGATGACCCAAAACTAATTAGACCTGCAAATTACCCAGTAGGAGTTTCAGGCAAGGGATATGGAATGTATACTTGCAAAGGCAAAAAAATAGCAGTAATAAACCTAATTCGGAAGAACAGATATGAACGTTTTAACAGAAAACCCATTCATAATATGTACTAAAATAGTAAAATCAGTAAAAGAAAAAGGTGCAGATATAATAATTGTAGATTTTCATGCAGAAGCAACAGCAGAAAAAATTGCAATGGGATATTATTTAGATGGAGAAGTAACAGCAGTTTATGGAACACATACACATGTGCAAACAGCAGATGAAAAAATACTAGAAAATGGCACAGGGTACATAACAGATATAGGTATGACAGGACCAAAAAAATCTGTAATAGGTATGGAGATTGCAGCATCACTTAAAAGATTTGTAACAACTTTACCAGAAAAATATAGAGTTGCAAAAGGAGAAAGTATTTTAAATGGTTGCATATTTGAAATAAACGATGAAGACTGTAAATTGTCATCCATAAGAAGAATTAACATGTAAAATAAAGTCGAAAAAAATAAAAAAATGCGATAAAATTTCCAAAAATTTCCAGAAAAATACTAGACAACATTTCCAAAATATGGTATAAATATATATGTTCAAACGAAACAAAAAAATAAATTATAGGAGGCACAAACAATGGAAGTTTTAAAAATTTCATCAAAATCAAATCCAAATTCAGTTGCAGGAGCAATAGCTGGTTTGGTAAAGGAAAGTAGCAAAGCAGAAATGCAAGCAATTGGAGCAGGGGCATTAAATCAAGCAATTAAAGCAGTGGCAATAGCAAGAGGATTCGTAGCACCATCTGGAGTAGATTTAGTATGTGTACCAGCCTTTGCAGAAGTAGAGGTAGAGGGCGAAGATAGGACTGGAATTAAAATTCTTGTAGAATCAAGAGCATAAATATTAAAAAGGTAGCTAAAGTCAAAGCTACCTTTTAATTTACTGTAAAAGTTGCAAATTGGAAAAATTTATGTTATAATATATAAGACTTTACATAAAATGGTAAAGGAACTATTGAAAAGGGGTAAAGCAAATGTTGGTAAAGGTCGAGAAAGTGCAAAAAAAAGATCTGCTTAACCATATTGTGGTTAAGCCTTGCGATGGTGAAGAAATTGCTGCCAATATCGTGAGCGTTCGGATGACCGACTACGAAATGCAGAAATTTCTTTGCCGGCTTGGGCTCAAAGGTAAAACAGAGCTTATTGGTCGTAAGATGTATTTGAGTAAGTATCAGACTCCCTATGGCCTTGTTGAATTGGAGGGCGAGGTGGAAGGAGATACTGAAATGAGCATCGATGGCATCGTAACAAATATCTCCAGCAAGGATGGAAAGTGCATCTGGCGAATTACAGATGGAAGTTCCATAATCACTGTTACCACTGAGCATGAAGCAGTAAGGGGAGCCGAGCAAGCACTCAACTGCGTGTTCCCTTGGGAGCTCCAAGGGAGAGCTGCAATTTTCAATAAGAAGAAGGCATACATCATGTACAAAATTGGCTAAGACCTAAGTGCAGTTTGCTTTAGTTATTTTTAAGGCAAACTAGTCCCATAGTAAAGGTGAGAAGTAGCAAACACTTGCTTCTTACCTTTACTTTTTTGTTATTTTAGGCAGTAAATCAGATGTAGTTGTAATATTGTGCTAACCAATAATTAGCTTAGAAACATTATACGAGTAAGTTTTATAAAAATATGTAAAGAATCTTGATTTTTGATAGGTGATGTGATATAAATATAGTATAAATTTAGGAGGTAGATTATGGAATTAAAAGGTTCAAAAACAGAGAAAAATTTATGGGAAGCTTTTGCAGG
>CANSNA010000014.1 GCA_947648255.1 uncultured Clostridium sp.
GTATAAAATATTATATCATTATTTTGTTTAACTACCCCATTATCCATTTAACATCCTCCTCTCCATTATTTTGATTTACAATTCATCAATAAAACCAAGCATAAAATATTCTGTGTGGAATAATCCAGAAAGCAAACTATCTTTATTAAATTCTATATTACAATTAATAAAAATTTTTTATCTATATACATATACTCACTTTTTGGTATTCTATTTACAGTAATAATAAGATTTTCACCATATTTTTATAGATGTTTTTTCATATATGTTTCAAATTTCTCTATTTCTTCTTTTGGTTGATTATTATCAAAATTAAAATATGGCTCAAATTGTTTCAATACAGTTAGTTTTTCATATTTATAAAGTCTTTATAGATTTCTTCCCCAATAAATTTCTCATACACTTCTTTAAAATAAATAAGTATCAACATGCTATTTATATTTACCTTATTATTTTTTTAATTATACTAAATTTACCTATCTCTTTTTTAAATCCTTAGAATAATATATCATATCAGTACAAATGAAATCTCCATCTTTTATTTCTTCTTCATAATTATCTATAAAAAAGTTCTTTATTGTTTTCTCATATTTATCAAATCCTTGTTTAATATAAAATGGAATATTATTTTCTGTTGTTCCTACTAGCATCTTCTCATATTTTTGTTTATAATTACCACATAGTGATTTTAATAATATTTTTGCATAGCCCTTATTTCTATATTTTTCTTTTGTAACTATATTTTTTAATTCTAATATCTTTCTAGAAATAGGTAAAATTACGGCGATACAAATTATCTCGTCTTCTTTTTTTAGTGCATATACATCAGAATCGCTTAAATATTTACGTATCATATTTTCTGAAGGATCTGCTTCTAAAAACATATCCATATAATCATCTTTATTTTCTATCCTTTTTACTTGTAATCTTGGCTCTTTTTGATATTCATATCCGTTTGGAGTTATAGGCTTTAAACTTTTGCGATCCTCCTCGGCTATGTATTCACTAAAGATACACCCACAGTATTTTTGCATGTACATACCTAGTTCTCTTGCTTTGTTTTGACCTTCTCTAAAGCCTTCTCTAAAGTCTTTATATATGAATTTTATTCCATATTTTTTTGCTATTTCTTCTCCTTGCTCTTTTATGATTTCATGTTTTTGATATGGACTTACTAACAGGGTTGTTGTTATTCCCTCATATCCATGCTCTTTTGCATATTTTGCTGTTTGTTCTAGTCTTATTTTATAGCAGTAGTTTTGACATCTTTTTTCAAGATCTCCTATTGTATTTTTGCAAAACTCTTTTAACCCATATTCTTCTTCAAATATAGCTCCGTATTTCTATTGCTTTTGCATATTCTTTTAATGTGTCTCTTCTTGCTTTGTATTCTGTATATGGATGAATATTGGGATTATACCAATATAGCACTGGCTCTATTCCTTCTTTTCTTAAAGTGTCTATGCAATATACACTGCATGGTGCACAACATGTGTGCATTAATAGTTCCATTTTATTATACCTCCTGCTTCATTTTCATAGATCGTTTCTGCTTCTTCAAATAATATTGGTTCAAATTTTTGATAGAATTCTGCTCTTTTAAAATATACCATATAGCAGTCTTTTTCACCTATTTTACTTGGTGCTCCTAGATATTTTATAAATAGTTTATCTTGTCCTCCATGTGTTGCTCCGTATTTTGTCTAAATAGTCTTCATAGTTTATGTATCTTAGTAAGCTGTATTCCCAATACATTTGCTCATCTTCACATATAAATTCTACTTTACTTTCTTTTAAATTTATTTTGTCTTTTAATACTTTAAGTATCTCTATTTCTTCCCTTGTAAAATCTGGTGCTTTTTCTTTTATGGCTGTTTTATTTACTCCGAAAATTTCTACTACATTTATTGGGCTTTCATTATAATTATCATGGTTTAGTGGCATATCTACAAATATCAAGTTTGCAAGTATTATTAATAAATAGCCTCCGTATAATTGTATATGGGAATATTTTGTTTTTTTCGTGTAGCTTCATTAAGCCTCTAAAGTTCATATATATTAAAACTATCCATAATGCAAAATAGTTTTTCATTGTAAAATATGCTGATACATTTTCTGTAAGTAATCCTATAAATAAAACTCCCATATACATTAATAGAATTGCAAATAACAGTATATCAAAGGAAAATATTTCTTTTTTCTTTACTTTTTGTACTATATGATATATTGCGAGAGGAAGCAATAGTAGTATGTTTGAGTAATAGTTTATATATATATATCCATTTAGTTTAAAGCTATTATTTAATATGTTTGATGAAAATCTTGCATTATAACGCATTGCATCTTTTATTCTCTTGGTTTCTTCCATATTACTGTTAAATACACAGTATATTGCTGGTGCTAAATGGTAGATGAATCCTAAGAAAAATGGTATAAGCAGTGTTATTACTAGCATTTGTATGTTTTCTTTGCATAGTATTTTTTTGTTTTTTCTATAACTGTATGCACAGAAATATATCCAAAGTGCACTATATACAAATGGTACAAATAAATAATATGAGCAAAATATTCCAAAATTAAGGAGTGCAAATATGATTAGATTATAGCTCTTTTTTAAGTTTTCCACTTCTAAATAGTATATCATATGTATGATAGTACATATGATTAAAATACCTAAGCTTAGGTATTCGAACCCAAAAATCAAGCTATTTAGTGGGTACCCCATAACAAAAATTATACTTACAATTAAAGCTAAAATTTTTGTGTATTTATTTTTTGCAAATTTTTCTAAGATGTTATACATCATAGATCCTGTCATAAATAAAATAAATATTCCAAAACCTATAAATATTTGATAATTATCTACTTCATCTATAACTCCATCTAGGCATTTCATTATAATTCCAGAGTTTGTGTATGATGCTATTTTTCTTCCTTGAAAGGTGCTATATATATCATCTATTGATATGCTAAGAAGTGTTTGTTGGTCTGCAAACATTTTTGATGTTAAATAATGTACTGGTGCATCTCCACTTTCATATTTTATATTAAATGGAAATCCAAAGTTTAGTATTGATATTGTAAGTGTAACGACCAATATAATTAGTGTTGCAATAATTCCCATCTTGTCTATTTTATATTTTTGTGTTTCCTTTTTTCTTATAATAATTACAGATATAATTGCTGTGAAAACTAAATTTATAATACTTAAGGTAAGTATTGTTATTGGTATTGCAAAAAAAGTTAATATGTAGCAAATAAACGCATTGTAGCATAATAGTAATACAATTTCTATTCCTAAAAAGCTTATTAAATTTATTTCTTTTTCTGTTTTTTTAATTAGTATAAATGTTATTAACAGTGCTATTACTGTTATTAGATATAATATCCCCATTTTTTATAACCTCACATATATGCTTCGTATATAGCTATTTCACCCACATATTCATAATTTTCTATTATATAATCTGTGACTTTTTCTGGATGTTGCCAGTTTTTGTCATATTCTTTTTTTCTGATTAATATTATTACATTGTCTTCTTTTTTTAAGTTCTCTATGATTCCGCTGTTCGCCTTTGCTGCCAAAATTTCCCAAGTTAAACATATCATAATCTTTGTTATATTTATCTTGTGGTATAGAGTACAAGGCTCCTGCAAAATCTAAGATGTATACTTTTCTACCTAGTCTTTCTTGGCTTTCTATAAATTTTCCAATTACTGTCATTCTTTTATATAAATAATCTTCTATTCTAACATGTTTAAAATGTTTTATATCATCTCGTATTTCATGGCTTTTTGAAAGTTCAAATATCAAAATTTCTGAATAGGTTATTGTTCCAAAGATTAATATTATTGCTATAATTTTTATAACTTTTTTTATGATGTTTTCTATTTCTGGATGTTTTTTTATTAGTTTTAATAATATTATGTATATACAATAAGAAAAGGCTATTATAGTGCAGATTGAACCGTACTGCAAAGTGAGCTTCGTCTGTGATCGGAAGCATTGCGACCGCTGTTACCACTGAATATATCAAGAGTAGATATATATTTTTAAACCATTCTTTATTTTCTATTTCTTTTTTCTTGAATGATAGTACATATATTGCAAACATTGCAATAATTTGAATTAGGAATATGGCTGCAAGTATTCTTATAATCATAAACTCACTTCTAAATAATGCTCCATAACCTACTTTGTTTGAAAATGTTGATATTCCAACTACTGCATAGTCTATGAAATCTTGCCATAATCCAAAACTTGTAAAATATATGATTAGGGCTAATACAGGCATTAGTGCTCCTAGTAATCTTGCTTTTATAATTTTTAGATATTGCTTTAATTCTTCTTTGTTTGTTACATTTAGTATTTTGTAAAATATAAATACTACTGTGAAAAATAGCCCTGTAGTTTGTTTTAGTGCAATTGTCGTTCCTGCAAGCATCCCAAGTAGTAATTCTTTTTTGAAGTTAACTTTTAGTGGTTCTTCTTTGGTCTTCAATTCTATATATAATAAAATAATTTGTATTAGAAGTACCATCCAGTTATAGTCAAATGTAAATGTTACAGCATAAGCTTCATATATTCCGTATTGTGCAAATTAGTGCTGCCCAGTTGTTTATTTTTAGTCTTCTGCATATTTTGTATATTACAAATAAAATTGCTGCTATTTGTAATATTTCAAATATTCTCAGGATTAATATCTCATTGCCAAATATTTTTAAAATTACTGCTATAATGTATGGGAAAAGTGGCGTTATTATCATACTAATGTCTTTATATGGCAAAAGTCCGGTCTAATATGCATTTTCCAAAGTTATATACCCATATTTCATCTAAACTACTTATCACTTGTGCTAATACATTTCCGCTTATAATAGCTGCAAATCCTATGTATATTAATATATTTTTCAAAAGTTTATTATTTTTCATTTATTAATCTCCATATGTATATCCTAAGTGGGTATAAGCGTCTTTTAAGACAATTCTCCCTCTAAGTGTACGTGACATGAAGCCAATTTGTATTAGATATGGTTCATATACATCTTCTATTGTGTCTGCTTCTTCTCCTATTGTTGCTGCTATCGCTTCAAGCCCAACTGGTCCTCCGTTTGTATTTTTCTATCATTGTTTTTAATACTTTTCTGTCTATTTCATCTAGTCCTAGTTCATCTATTTCTAGTTTATTTAATGCTATTTTTGAAACTTCTAGTGTAATATTTCCGATTTCCTAAAACTAGTGCATAATCTCTTACTCTCTTTAAGATCCTGTTAGCAATTCTTGGTGTTCCTCTTGACCTTCTTGCAATTTCCTCTGCTGCTACCTCATCTATTTCTATTTCTAAAATTTTTGCTGATCTTGTTACTATTTCTTTTAATTCTGCTGTGCTATATAGCTCTAGCCTTGATACTATACCAAATCTATCTCTAAGTGGTGCTTGTAATGAGCCTGCTCTTGTTGTTGCACCTATTAATGTGAATTTTGGAAGATCTAATCTTATTGATCTTGCACTTGGACCCTTTCCTATTATTATGTCTAAGGTGTAGTCTTCTAATGCTGGGTACAAAATTTCTTCTACACTTTTGTTTAGTCTATGTATTTCATCTATAAATAAGACATCAAATTCTGAAAGGTTTGTTAGAAGTGCAGCTAAGTCACCTGGCTTTTCTATTGCAGGTCCTGATGTTATTTTTATATTTGAGTTCATTTCATTTGAAATTATATTTGAAAGCGTTGTTTTTCCAAGCCCTGGTGGTCCATATAAAAGCACATGATCAAGAGGCTCGCCTCTTTTTTTAGCTGCCTCTATGTATATTTTCATATTTTCTTTTACTTTTTTTTGCCCAATATATTCATCTAGCGTCTTTGGTCTTAAAGTTTTTTCAATTCTCTCTTCTTCTATTCCTTCTAGTTCTGGGCTAATTATGCTGTTCTCTTCCAATTACTATCACCACTTGTATTATATATTTTTCTATCTATTTTTGCAATAGTTTTCTGCTTCTTACCGCTTCATATATGACAATCCCTGCTGATACAGATGCATTTAGCGAGCTTATTTTTCCCTGCATTGGAATTTTTACTAAAAAGTCACAATTTTCTTTTGTGAGTTTCCCCATTCCTTTTCCTTCACTACCTATAACTATTGCAAGTGGCATGTTGTAGTCTTGTTCATAATAATTTGTTTTTGTTTGCATATCTGTTCCGCAGACCCAAATGCCTTCTTTTTTCAAGTTGTTTATCGTCTCATTTATATTATTTACTCTTGCAATTTTCATGTATTCTACTGCCCCTGCTGAAGTTTTATAAGCTGTTGAATTTACTGCTACTGCTCTTCTTTTTGGTATAATTATTCCATGCACTCCTGCTGTTTCTGCTGTTCTTATAATTGAGCCTAAGTTATGTACATCTTCTATTCCATCTAAAATTATAATAAATGGTTCTTCTTTTTTTAATTTTGCTTCCTTTAAAATATCTTCTACTTCTACATATTCAAAAGGTGGCACAATTGCTATTACTCCTTGGTGATTATGTGTTTTACTCATTTCGTCTAGCTTCTTTTTTGATGCTTTTACTAAAACTATTTTGTTTTCTTTTGCCATTGCTATGATTTTTGTAATTGAACCATGTTTTTCTCCTTCTTGAATGAATATTTTATTTATATCTCTTTGGTTAGTTAAAAGCTCTATCACTGCATTTCTTCCTTCAACTTGTCCGTAATTCTTCCATATATTTCCTCCATTTTTTGTTATTATATCACAAGATTTTGGTAATTGCAAAGGATATGAAAAAAACAAATAAAAGTATAAATTTAAAAATTCTACATACACTAATACTAAAATTTACAAAAAAAGGAGCAATGTCCATGATTTATGAAAGGTATGTAAAAGAAAAGAATACAGTAGAAAAGAAAAATCCGCTTTCAAATCAAGACTTAATAACCTGCATAATCAAAACTCGCGAAGATTTAATAACTGCAAACAATAATTATGAATTTGCAGATGGAGATTTGATTGACTATTACCTATATCAAATTAAAGCAACTCAAGCAAAATACAACTATCTACTAAAAAAAGCAAAACAGGCTCGGTTTACTAGTAAGTATGTTAGAACAAATTGAAATAAAATCTCAAGATATAGCAATGTAAAAAAACTTTTGCATAAAAGCTCACCTTGTCTCATAACATGTATAAAACGGACGAGGTGATAAAACAAATGGAAATTATAAATATTTTAACCTATATTTCAGCACTTTGTATTATATTTGTACTTTGTAGAATATTCATACTTCCGCTTAAAGTTATTGGTAAACTTTTTTTAAATTCTTTTATTGGTATAATACTTATACTACTAATAAATTTAATTGGTGGTCTTTTTAATTTTCATATTGGTTTAAACTTCTTCACTATCATATTTGTTAGTATTTTAGGCATTCCTGGCACAATACTTCTTACTGTCATAAAATTAATATTAATGTAACTTTTTAAAAGGACTTGCCACTTTTTGCCTTCTATGATAATATTATATAATACATTACCAAAATAATTAGGAGGTATTATATGTGTGGAATTGTAGGATATATTGGAAAATCTAAAGCCTACCCTATATTAATAAATGGGCTTTTAAAGCTAGAATATAGAGGTTATGACTCAGCAGGAATCGCAACTATTGAAAATAATACTATATGTACTATTAAAAATAAAGGAAGAGTTAAAGAGTTACAAAATTCTAAAGATTTAGAAAATCTAACTGGAACAATTGGTATTGCACATACAAGATGGGCAACTCATGGCAGACCTTCTAGTACTAATGCTCACCCACATTTAGATTTTCATAAAAATTTTGCAGTCGTACATAATGGAATTATTGAAAACCATAATGAAATCAAAGACTTTTTATCTAAAACAGGTTACTCTTTTATAACTGAAACGGATACAGAAGTTATTCCTAATCTTATAGATTATTATTATTCAAAAGAAGAAACAGAAGATAAATTCTTAAACGCTGTATACAAAGCAACTCATGATTTGAGAGGAAGCTATGCTCTTGCAATTGTTTCAAAATTTGAACCTGATAGAGTTATTGTATCTCGAAAAGATAGTCCTCTTGTTATTGGTATTTCTGATAGTGAAAAGTATATTGCAAGTGATATACCTGCAATTTTAGAATACACAAATAATATTTACATATTAAAAGATAATGATTTAGTAAGTATGACAAATGATTCTCTTGAATTCTATGATGAAAATATGCAAAAAGTAAATAGAAATTTTGAGATTATAACTTGGGACTCAAAATCTGCTGATAAAGGTGATTTTGAGGATTATATGTTAAAAGAAATATATGAACAACCAAATTCAATTCGTGAAACTATTGGTACAAGACTTGTACCTAATAATAAATGTGATTTTAGTGATATAAAAATTTCTAAGGAATATCTTTCAAATATATCTCGAATATATATTGTTGCTTGTGGTACTGCTATGTATGCTGGTGTTGCTATAAAGCCTATGTTTGAAAGGTTAACAGATATACCTGTTGAAGTTGATGTCGCTTCTGAATTTAGATATAGGGAGCCTCTTATTGATGAAAATACATTAATTATATATATAAGTCAATCAGGAGAGACTGCAGATACTATTGCTGCACTAAAAAATGCAAAGGCTTGTGGTAGTAAAACAATTGCAATTTCAAATGTAATACGGAAGTTCAATAACTCGTGAGGCAGATTTTGTACTTTATACACATGCAGGTCCTGAAATTGCTGTTGCATCGACTAAAGCATATACTGCTCAAATAACTCTTCTTACTCTTCTCGCAATTCACTTTGCTGAAGTTTTAGATCTTCCTAAGAATGAAATTATTCAAAATTTAAAAGATGAATTGTTAGAAATTCCTGCTAAAGTAAGTATTGTTTTAGAGAATACTGATGTGATTAAGTCTTTTGCACAAAGAATTCATAAAGAAACTGACGTTTTCTTTGTTGGTCGTGGTCTAGATTATGCTGCATGTTTAGAAGCATCTTTGAAATTGAAGGAAATTTCATATATACATTCAGAAGCTTATCAATCTGGAGAATTAAAACATGGTCCAATAGCACTAATTGAAGATGATATGACTGTTGTTCGGAATTATTACTGATAGAAGACTTGTGGATAAATCCATTAGCAATTTGCAAGAAGTTATAACAAGAGGAGCCAAAACTTTGGTTATTACAAATCAAGATCTAGACAAAAACTTATTTACAAATGTATTTACTATACCAAAGATACATCCTCTCCTTTCCCCTATTTTGTCTATAATACCTTTGCAACTTTTATCATATTATGTAGCAAAAGAAAAAGGATTAGATGTAGATAAGCCAAGGAATCTTGCAAAATCTGTAACTGTAGAATAAAACTCTAGGGTGGTTCAAAGCCACCCTATTTTTTGGCATCTTATTATTATTGTTGCTACTTAGAATAAAGTTTTAATTGTTTTCTTACTTGTGTTTTATATTTATAATAAATTTGAAATCTTTATAAATTCTTCTAATGTAAGTGCCTCTCCTCTAATCTTTTCATCTATTTTTAGTTCACTTAAAATATTTTGTATTTTTTCTTTTGATTCTCCTAAGTTTTGTAGTGCATTTGTAAGTGTTTTTCTTCTTTGCATAAATGCATATTTTATTATATTAAAAAGTTTTTCCTGATTTTTTACATTGTCAAATTTATTCTTTATGACTTCTAATTGTATTACTGCTGATTCTACATTTGGCATTGGTATAAATGAATTATTGGGTACTTTAACTATCTTTTTTGCATTGGAATAGTATTCTACTGCATAAGTTATAGCTCCTGCCTCTCTTGTTCCTGTTTTTGCACACAGTCTATCTGCCACTTCCTTTTGTACCATTACAGTAATACTTGCTAAATTTCCTTTTTCTTCTAGTAACTTCATTATTATTGGAGTTGTAATATAATATGGTAAATTTGCAACTATCTTTGCTGTTTTTTCATTATTTTTTTCTATTAAAGAATTTATGTCTATTTTCAAAATATCTTCATTTATAATTTCTACATTGTCAAACAAACTAAACCTATCCTTTAAGATTTCTATCATTTTTTTATCTAATTCTACACATATAACTTTTTTAGCTTTAGAAGCTAGTTCGTTTGTAAGTGTACCAAGACCTGGTCCTATCTCTATTACTAAATCTTCTTTTCCGTATATTTGCAGTTTCTACTGTTTTTCTTATTACTCCTTCATCTATTAAAAAGTTTTGCCCTAAAGATTTAGATGCTGTAATATTATATTTTTTCATTAAAAATTTGGTGATTTCTATTATATTTTCTTTCATATTGTAATAATAGCATATTTAAAATATTTTTGCAATAATTCAACATTGCTTTTTTATTTTCTTTGTTGTATAATATATCTAATTTTTATAATATTTAAGGAGATGGAATTCTACTATGGGTTATAATTTTAAAGAAATAGAAAAAAAATGGCAAGAGAAATGGGAAAATGAAGGAACTTTTAATGCAAAAGCTGATTATTCTTGTAAGAAAAAATGGTATGGTCTTATCGAGTTTCCTTATCCTTCTGGTCAAGGACTTCATGTTGGTCATCCAAGAAGTTATACAGCTCTCGACATTATTGCAAGAAAAAAGAGATTAGAAGGCTATAATGTTTTATACCCTATTGGTTTTGATGCATTTGGACTTCCTGCTGAAAATTATGCAATAAAAAATAATATTCATCCTAAGTATGTAACTGAGCAAAATATAAATCATTTTAGAGAACAGTTAAAATCTATTGGTTTCTCTTTCGATTGGTCTCGTGAGATTAACACAACTGACCCCAAATATTATAAATGGACTCAATGGATTTTTATACAATTATTTAAAAAGGGACTTGCATATAAAGCCACAATGCCAATAAATTACTGCACTTCATGTAAAGTTGGTCTTGCAAATGAGGAAGTTGTAAATGGTGTCTGCGAAAGATGTGGTGGAGAGGTTATTCAAAAAGAGAAAAGCCAATGGATGTTAAAAATCACTGATTATGCTCAAAGGCTAATTGATGACCTAGATGAAGTTGATTTCTTAGACAAAATAAAAACTCAACAAAAAAATTGGATTGGAAGAAGTGAAGGTGCAGAAGTTAGTTTTAAAATTGATGGCACAGATAAAAACCTTCTTATTTATACAACTCGCCCTGATACAATGTTTGGTGCAACTTATATGGTAGTTTCTCCTGAGCACCCTATTTTAAATGAATTAAAAGATAAAATAACTAATTTAAATGAAGTCTTAACCTATAAGGAGCAGGCTACTAAAAAAAGTGATTTTGAAAGAACTGAACTTTCTAAAGAAAAAACAGGTATAGAAGTTAAGGGATTAAAGGCAATTAATCCTCTAAATGGAAAGCTTCTTCCTATTTGGACTTCTGATTATGTTCTTATTACATATGGTACTGGTGCTATAATGGCTGTTCCTGCACATGATACTAGAGACTTTGAATTTGCGACTAAATTTGGCTTACCTATTAATCAAGTTATTACGAACAAAGAAAATACTATAAATGTAGATAAAGAACCTTATATAGATACTGTAAATGGCGTTTTAATTAATTCTGATTTTATTGATGGAATGGATGTAAAGTCTGCTATTTCAGCGGTTATAAAAAATTTAGAAGAAAAAGGAATTGGAAAGAAAAAAGTTAATTATAAACTAAGAGACTGGGTTTTCTCAAGACAGAGATATTGGGGTGAACCTATTCCTATGGTTTACTGCAAAAAATGTGGTTGGGTTCCACTTGATGAAAAAGATTTACCTTTAGAGCTTCCTGATGTTGAAGAATTTTTGCCTGGTGAAAATCGGAGAATCTCCTCTTGCGAAACAAACTGACTGGATAAATACAGTTTGTCCACATTGTGGCGAAAAAGCAAAAAGAGAAACTGATACAATGCCTCAATGGGCAGGTTCTTCTTGGTATTTCTTACGTTATATGGATCCACATAATGAAAATGCCCTTGCTTCAAAAGAAGCAATAGACTATTGGACTCCAATTGATTGGTATAATGGTGGTATGGAGCACACTACTTTACATTTACTTTATTCAAGATTTTGGCATAAGTTTTTATATGATATTGGAATTGTCCCTACAAAAGAGCCTTATGCAAAGCGTACTTCTCATGGTATGATTTTAGGAAACAATGGGGAAAAAATGTCTAAATCAAAAGGAAATGTTGTAAATCCTGATGATATTGTTGCAGAATTTGGTGCAGATTCATTTAGAACATATGAAATGTTTATAGGTCCATTTGACCAGTCAACACCTTGGTCTATGGAAAGTTTACGCGGATGTAGTAAATTTTTAGATAGAGTTTGGAATTTAACTGATATTTTAGTAGATGGTAATAGCTATTCCCCTGAATTTGAAAAGATGATACATAAGGCTATAAAGAAAATTTCTAATGATTATGATACTATGAAGTTTAATACTGCTGTTAGTACTTTTATGACTATGGTTAATGAGTTTTATAAGTTAAAGAGGATTAATAAGGCTGAGTTTAATACTTTCTTAATACTATTAAACCCTATCGCTCCTCATATTACAGAGGAATTGTTTGCTAAAGTACGGAAATGATAAAACAATTGCCAAAAGTGCTTGGCCTGAGTTTGATGAAGCCAAAACTATTGATGATGAAATCCAGCTTCCTATTCAGGTGAACGGTAAACTTAGAGGTACTATCATGGTTTCTGCTGATGCATCTCAGGAAGAAATTAAGCCTCTTGTACATGAAAAAATTGCTACTTTCCTTGCTGATAAACAAGTAGTAAAAGAAATTTATATTAATGGTAAAATTTATAATATTGTTGTTAAATAAATTTTTCCTAATATCTTGGAAGGGAGTTCCTAAACTAGGAGCTCCTTTTTCGTAATCCCAAATGGTAAATGCAAAACAAAATAAGCAAAAATGTAATAAAATTGTAATACATTTGTAACCAATATGTAAACTTAATATAGTATAATCATACCAGTTTACAAAGGAGGAAAATACGCTTTGGGTATTAAGAGAATCTTAAAAAAGGAAGGAATAGAAATTGTAAATAAGCTAGATACATTGACTGTCAACACTTTAGCTAAAAATATAGCCAACACTTTATCAGCAACTTTCCCTACTTTAAAATTAAATTCAAACAACTTATTCATACATATTTCAAGACTAAATATGTATTTTGCAAAATTACCCAATCGGAATTTCTGCAAAATACTTTTGTAAAAACCGTTCTATATATTTTGACTGCAACCTAGATTTAAATAATCTAACAGATGTTGCAATTCATGAATGCATCCACTATCTTCAAGAAAAACGTGATAAAAGAGGAAATATGATAAAACTTGGGCTTTGTGATTATACAGATCGGTTCTCTTCCTGGAGTTGGTTTAAATGAAGCTGCGGTTCAACTTATGGCAGCTAGAGCTTCTTTAGAGCCTTATGAAAATGTAAAATATTTTGATATAAATATCCAAACAAATACGCCTATGTATTACCCTCTTGAGTGTGCCTTAGTTAATCAAATGGCTTATGTAATTGGTGAAAATGTACTCTTTGATAGTACTTTACATGCTAACAATAACTTTAGAGATCAATATATTTCTTTAACAAGTGAAAGAGAATTTTTTAGAATACAAAGAAATATTGATTTACTTGTAGAAGCACAAGCAAAACTAGAAAAATTATTTGCATCGTTAGAAGATATTGGGCTTGAAGAAGATTTTGTGCAAAAGATTTCAAATCAGATTGATTATGAAAAAAATAAAGTAAAAAAGATATTTTTAGCAACTCAAAGGCTAATACTCACAAGCTACTTTGACAATACGATAAAACTTGCTTATACACCTAAAGCTATTGAAAACTATAGAAATAAATTATATTTGTTTAAAAATCTAATTGGCTGTACAGATTATGATAATTTTTATGCAGAATATTATAGAGATAAAATGATGGAACTTGAGAAAAAATACGAGTTTGACCCACTAGAAAAAACAGAAATAGTAGTATATAAACCAAGCTTATTTACTAGATTTGTTCACAAAATTGAAGTTTTATTTGGTCTTAATAAGGTATATCAAAACCGGCTGAACTCAGAATATATAAAAAGGTTCAGCTTTTTTGTGTATAAAAATAATATATTGAAGTATGTAACAAAAAACACCTAGCCTTCTTTTTGAAGTGAAGGCTAGGTGTTTAAAATTTTGGATTAGTTTAGTGATAATATTTGCAAGAGTTTAAGATGATTTATAAACTTGACTTTTCCCATATTTCGTATTATAATTTTAGGGTGTGACAAAAAAATCATTTTTTTGTTGTACTAATTGGAGGTATATATGTATAATATAGTAGTTTTTGCGTCTGGAAATGGTACAACTTTGCAGAGCATTATCGATGCTATCAATGAAGAAAAATTAGAGGCTAATATTCCTCTTGTTGTTTCTAATAACCCTAATGCTTTTGCTCTTGAAAGAGCTAAAAGAGCTAATATTCCAACTTATCTAATTAAAGAAAAAGATTCAGAAAAAATAGATGCTGAGCTTGAAAAAGCACTAGCTAATATAGATATAGATTTAATTGTACTTGCAGGTTACTTAAAGCTTATTGGCAAAAGACTTATATCAAAATATACAATAATTAACACTCACCCTGCTTTACTTCCTAAATTTGGTGGTAAAGGTATGTATGGTATGAATGTTCATAGAGCTGTTATTGAAGCTAAAGAGGAATTTAGTGGAGTTACTCTTCACTATGTAAATAGTGAATATGATAGAGGTCCTACAATAATGCAGACAAGAGTAAAGGTGCTACCTACTGATACTCCGGAAGATTTGGCAACAAGAGTACAGTCTGCTGAAAAAATACAACTTGTAGAGCTTTTAAAATCCTTTGCTCAAAATAGTCCAAAACATTAATAATATATAAATTTTAGGAGGTTTTTATGGAAAAACAAATTGATGTCTCAATTATAATGGGAAGCGACAGTGATTTATCTGTAATGAAAGATGCTGCAAAATTTTTAGATGAAATGGGTATTTCTTATGAAATGACAATTTTATCTGTTCACAGATGTCCAGAAGCTGCAATGGATTATGCCAAAAGCTTGAAAGAAAGAAAAGTCAAAGTTATCATTGCAGGTGCTGGTGGTGCAGCCCATTTACCAGGTGTATTTGCTGCCCAAGTTCCATGCCCTGTTATCGGTGTTCCAATTATGTCTAAAACTTTAAATGGCGTTGATTCTTTATATTCAATTGTTCAAATGCCTTCTGGAATACCTGTTGCAACAGTTGCAATAAATGGTGCAAAAAATGCTGGCATACTTGCTGCAACTATTCTTTCTACTCAAAACGACGAACTCTATAAAAAAATTTGTGACTACAAAGCTTCTATGAATAATGCCGTACTGAAGAAAAATTCAAAGCTTCAAGAATTAGGTTATGAAGAATATATTAAACAAATGTAATATTAAATTTGAAAGGAATTGATTTAATTATGAAAAAAATTAGTAGTGGAAAAGTTCGTGAAATTTATGAGGCTGATGAAAATAGTCTTATGATGGTAGTTTCTGATAGAATATCTGCTTTTGACGTTATTCTTCCTACAATGGTTGCTGACAAAGGAAAAATTTTAAATAAAATTTCTGAATTCTGGTTTGACTTTGTAAAAGATATTATTCCAAATCATATAATCACAACAAAATTTGAAGAGTTCCCAGAAGAATTTAAAACAGAAGAGTTTAAAGATAGAAGTATGCTTGTAAAGAAACTAAAAATGGTTCCAGTTGAATGTGTTGTTAGAGGGTATATAACAGGTTCTGGTTGGAAAAGTTACCAAGAAAATGGAACTATTTGCGGTATAAAACTTCCTGAAGGTCTTAAAGAATCTGAAAAACTTCCTGAGCCAATCTTTACTCCTACAACAAAAGCTGCTGAAGGTCATGATATGCCAATTAGCTTTGATGAAGTTTGTAATTTAATTGGAAAAGATTTAGCTGAAAAAATTAAAGAAAAAACAATTGCAATTTATACAAAATGTGCCGACTATGCAAAATCAAAAGGAATTATTATAGCTGACACAAAATTTGAATTTGGATTAGATGAAAATGGTGACCTTGTCTTAGCAGATGAAGTTTTAACTCCAGACTCAAGTAGATTCTGGCCAGAAGAAGACTATGAAATTGGTTGCAGTCAAAAAAGTTTTGATAAGCAATACATGCGTGACTGGCTAAAAGAAAATAAATGGGATCCTGAAAATCCTACCCCTATACCAGAAGATGTAGTAAACACTACAAGAGAAAAATATATCAGTGCTTATGAGAAGTTGACTGGAAAAAGTTTTAGTTAATCTTTATAGTCATTTCTTTAAATTTTAAACTTAGGCAAATCTTTGGCATCAATTAAACTTATATAAAAAATACACTGCTCTGTTTTGCAGTGTATTTTTTTACAAACCTATACGTTAACTTCTACATTAATATCGTTTATCAATTCACTATACTTCGCAAGCACAGGATCTACTATGTCTCTCATAAACTCTTCTACTTGGCTTGGAGCTCTTCCGCATAAGTGGTCTGGATTTAGTATTTCTAGTATTTCTTCTTTGCTAAATCCAAAGCTTGGATCAGCTGCAATTCTATCTACTAGATCATTTTGTCTACCAAATTCTTTTACTTCTCTTGCCGCTTCCATTGAATAAATTCTTATCTTTTCATGCAATTCTTGCCTATCTCCTCCTTTTAAAACAGCCTTCATAAGAATTTCTTCTGTTCCCATAAATGGTAGTTCTTTCATAACATTTGCTCTTATTACATTGTTATATACAACTATTCCAGCAGAAATATTTGCATATAGTATAAGAATACCGGTCTAATGCTAAAAATGCCTCTGGGACACAAATTCTTTTATTTGCAGAGTCGTCTAGAGTTCTTTCTAACCATTGTGTCATAGCTGTAATTGCAGGATCTTGTGCAAGTGATACAACATGTCTTGAAAGTGAATTAATTCTTTCACTTCTCATTGGGTTTCTCTTATATGCCATTGCAGATGACCCTATTTGTCCTTTTTCAAATGGTTCTTCTAATTCTTTTTCATGTTGCAATAATCTCATATCATTTGCAAATTTTGCACTACTTTGAGCTATAGAGCTAAGTACATTCAATACTCTTGAATCTACCTTTCTTGTATATGTTTGACCTGATACTGCAAATACATTATCATATCCCATTTTTTCGGCAAGTTTTCTATCTAAGGCTTTTACTTTTTCTTCATCCTTGAATAGCTTCATAAAGCTCTCTTGTGTTCCTGTTGTTCCTTTACATCCACGAAGTTTTAAATGGCTTTGTACAAATTCTAGTTCTTCTAGATCTTCGATTAAATCTTGCATCCAAAGTGTTGCTCTCTTCCCTACTGTTGTGAGTTGAGCTGGTTGAAAATGTGTATATCCTAGACAAGTTACTTTTCTATTGTCTAGTGCAAATGTTTTTAAATTGCTTATAACTAATACCAATTTTTTCTTTATAATCTCTAAAGCTTCATTCATAAGAATTATATCTGCATTGTCTGTAACAAAGCAAGATGTTGCACCTAAATGTATTATTCCTTTTGCTGATGGACATTTTGTTCCAAACTCGTATACATGAGCCATTACATCATGTCTGCACTCTTTTTCTCTTACACTTACTACATCATAATCTATATTGTTTATATTTGCTCTCATTTCATTTAATTGTTCTTCTGTTATATCAATTCCAAGTTCCTTTTCCGCTTCTGCAAGTGCTACCCAAAGTTTTCTCCAAGTACTATACTTTGAATCAGCAGACCAAATTGCATTCATTTCATGACTTGCATAGCGAGTTCCCAGTGGTGTAACATATCCCTTTTCCATATATATTCCTCCTAAATTTTTTTCTTATATATTTTATCACATTTTTTTTATTTTTTCAATTATTCTTGACATTTTTTACCTTTTGAAAGATAATATAAGTGTTGATTTAACAACAAAATATAAAAGGAGGTCTTTTTATGTCAAAAATCGATGTTGTTTTAGGTGCTTTTTATGGTGACGAAGGTAAAGGAAAAATTATTGACTATCTATCTACAAATGCAGATGTTTCAATAAGATGTACAGGTGGAAATAATGCTGGTCATACAATTGAAGTTGATGGTCAAAAATTTGCTTTTCATCTTATTCCTTCAGGAGTGTTAAATGAGGGTACCCTCGCTGTAATTGGTAACGGAGTAGTTATTGACCCTAAAGTTTTAATCGAGGAAATAACTAACTTAAAAAATCATGGCTACACAGTAGACAATTTACGTATTAGTGATAAAGCACATGTTATCATGCCATATCATGTGGCAATGGATAAAATGCTTGAGGAAAACAGAGGAAGTGGAAAAATTGGTACAACTTGTCGTGGAATAGGACCTTGTTATTGTGATAAATATGAACGCTCAGGAATAAGAATTCAAGACTTAATAAGACCTAGATTTGAAGAATTAGCTCGTAGGAATATTGAAGCTAAAAATCTAATTTTTAGAACCTATGGCTACCCTGAATTAAATGCAGATGAAATAATAAAAGAATATGTAGAATATGCAAAAGTTCTTGCACCTTATGTTGTAGACACAGTTGTTTTACTACATAATGCTATGCAAGAAGATAAAAAATTGCTTTGTGAAGGTGCACAGGCAACATTACTTGATATAGATTTTGGTTCTTACCCATATGTCACATCTTCTAACCCTTCTATTGGAGGAATGTGTACAGGTTCAGGTGTTAGTCCAAAAGATATTGGAGAAGTTTATGGAGTAATTAAAGCATATTCTTCAAGAGTTGGAGCCGGTCCCTTTGTTACAGAGCAAAATAATGAGGCAGGAGATACAATTCGTGAACTTGGTCATGAATATGGAACTACCACAAAAAGACCTAGAAGATGTGGATGGCTTGATTTAGTTGCAGTTAAGTATTCTGTAATGATAAATGGGCTTACAGGAATTGCAATTAATCATCTTGATACAATTGGAAAACTTAATAAAATTCAACTTTGCATTGCTTATAATCATAAAGGAAAAATTACAACTGATTTTTCAACAACACCTGAGTATTTGGAAAACTGTACTGCTGTATATGAAGAATTTGAAGGAAATTTCGGCGATATTAGTAATATAAAAAAACGTGAAGATCTTCCTGAAAATGCAAAAAAATATCTAGCAAGAATTGAAGAAATTATTGGTTGCCCAATCAAATTTATTGGAACTGGTGCAGGAAGAGATAATTTAATTATTTGTGATTAAAAATAACAGGCTATAAAAGTAAATCTACTCTTATAGCCTGTCATTCTTTTGCGTTTTGCTTACTTCATAAGCTCATTATAGTACTCTTCTAAGAGTTCAAGATTCTCAAGAGCATTATCGAAATCTAGCTCACGCAGGACATCCCTTACAAGGGAGTCAAAATTCTCTTTCGCTTCTTTCTCGGAATCAGTAAGCACCTTCTTTTTCTTGCCAGGAATGTGGCTGAATCTGCTTTCACGATACTTTTGCTTGACTTCCTCCATAAAAAGATATTGAAGACCTTGATTTGTTAAAGTAGTTGCTTCTTCTTCATCAGACACAATACCGCATTTCACGACATTTCCTTTCCTTGTTAAACACCTATAAGAATAAATCTCATTTTCGCCATATCCGCCATTATCCATGGTAAGTACAAACTTCCCAAGGATATCTTTTACATCTACAGCATCATAAATGGTCTTTATCTCTGTGCGGGAAAGCCTTTCTCTTTCGCTTATACGAAGATCAGCAAGTCTTTTTACTTCAAGCATGTTTTTGAGCTCCCTTATTGTCCATGCTTGGTATCTTCTGAATGTGCTACTATAAATCCGAAATCTTACTTGAGTTCCACTCGCTAAGAAAGCTTCATTGCTCTTAATCTTTGTGAACAACTCCTCTTCGGATGCAATATCAACATATTTAACAATTTCGCGTCCATTCCATTCCTGATGCACATTAAGCAGTATTCCATCAATCAGTATACATTCATTCTTATTTGTTGTTTGGTACCTCGTCTTTGCCTCTTCCCTTTGCTCTTCTTCATACTTGACTCTAAGCTCAGCAAGCTGAGGATGGTTGTCGTCATAATATGTCTCTGCTGTCAGGAAGCACCCTCTAAACTTATGGATATACCTTATGGAAACTTGGTCAATGCTTGGAACATATGCAACCTCCTCCACAACCTCTATTGCATTCGGAAGAAACTCCTTTAGAGTTTCTTCATCAATCACGGTTGCAAATGTAATAAGCTCCAATTGACCCCCAGAAGTTTTTGGAAGGGTAAGTGGCGTTCCAACTATCAGAGTTTTTCTACCATATCCATTACGCAAGCAGCTACTATAGTTGAGCTGACGTACATTTTCATTTGCATCAAGGTATATATCCGTTCCATATGTCTCTACAAAAATGTTTTCATTAGAGGCATATGCAGAAAGACAGGCCTTGAGGATTAAAGTACGGTCATTTCCGTTACTAAATTCTACAATTCCGTTTAATGCCTCATGCATTTTCTTGATGTGATTCTTTATCCTAAAATAGTTCTTTCCATTAATGCAAAGCCCTTCAAAGTCAACCTGCTCTAAACTATTCAAGTAATTCCACACATCCAGCTCTGCAAGCAAATCGCTTCTTGTTTCTTCTGTAAAGTTAGAATATCTTCCCGCACTAGTATTATTTCCCCTTTTGCGTGCAAGGAGTCCACCCATTTCCATAATTGCAGAAATTGTTATAACAGGCTCTACTACACCGTATTTTTCAGCCTCCAAAATCTGGCAAGCTTTCTCTACAGAAATAGGCATTCTAGCAATCTTCTGCCCCTTTTCAGTGACATTGCCATTATCATCAACAGCTCCAACGATTTTGAGCTTCTTTTTTGCCTCTTTGATTGCAGAGAGGCTCGGCTGATGGTAGAATTCAAGGTCCTCGATGTCAATTCCATTAGCTGCAAGCCGAAGAACTACTTGGTCAAGCAAACTTCTCTGAATTTCAGGAACTGGGTACTCATCCCGCTCCGCAATAGGAGTATTAGAGCAAAGATAATATTCTCCATCTTCACTCCTTGCAGAACGCCACATACGCTGTGTAATGTCAGCTTTACTGATCTGGATCCTGCGAAGCTCAATTACTCCATTTCTTTCAATGGGAACCATCGCTTCACCAGAGTCTATAACGCAGTTAATCCCTGGAATGGTTAATCCGGTTTGCCCAATGTTGGTTGAAAGAACAACAAGAGGTCTGTTATATTTTGCAAAACACTTTTGCTGTTCCTCAAAACTTAAGTCACCATGCAAAGGTAAGATTACCGCATATTGGTCATGCACCAGATAATCCAAGTCCTCCATAATTTCGTAGATTTCCTTTTTTGTAGCTAAAAACACCTGAATGTTTTTACCTCTTCTAACCATCTCTTTGATAGTATACTTAATAAGCCCTTCTGGTTTTTGTTCTACCTTTATATTGTGGACTTTTCCGGGGATGTCAAATACATATGTGTCTTCTCCAAGGAATTTTGCGATTTTGTCTTGCTCCATGGTTGCACTCATGATAACAATTTTGGTATTCCACTTGTTCGCCATGAACTTACACCAAGCAACCAAAACCTCTGTCGCCTCTGTCCACTCATGGACTTCATCAATAACAAGGGCTATCTTCTTTTGACCGTTTTCGTTCCAAATTGATTTTATCATATGGAAAGCATCAGTACAGTACTCAATAACAGTGTCTTTAGAAGCACACTTGTTATATCCGGTTCTGTAGCCAACTTTTTCTCCGAGCGTAACCCCCATGTTTCTTGCCACATACATGGCAAGAGTAATTGCTACAATCACTCTTGGGTTTGTGACAATTACTTTATCGAAGTAGCTCGAGAGATATTCTGGAAGTAGGGTTGATTTGCCGGTGCCAGGTCTTGAAGAAATAATCACATTCTGGTGCTTAAGTACCGCAGCGATAATTTCCTCTTTGTACTTGCTAATTGGTAACATTTTTTGTCCTCCTTTGATGTTTTATAATAATGTTTGATTTAAGATGTTTACCTTTTCCTCCTTACGAATTTGAATTTTTCTAAAATTTTCAATGTACATCTTTATTATAGCACATTTTTATGTTAATTGCAATGTTCGCAAAATAAGAAGACTTAGCTGATTATTTTTCAGCTTCGTCTTCTTGTAGTTTCTCTACTTCTCCTATTTTTCCTATATTTCCTTCAGCTGTCGCTTTTACTGTTATCTGTGGATTTGCTTTTATTGATCTGTTTATCCATTTATCTCGTCTGCTTTGTTTTTTCGCCCTTTCTTGTTCTTGTATTTTTCTTTCTACCTTTTCTTTTATTTCTATTAATTTTCCGCTTCTTTCTCACCTCATCATCGTGAATTGATGATAGACACTCATTTATAAAGTTAACTGCTGGTCTTAGGTAATCTCCTTCCATAAAATATTTTATGACAAAGTTGATATTTCCAAGCTCCATGAGTTCTCTTTGCATAGGTATAACACGACTTATAAGCTGCATATCTTCAAGTTCTATTTCGCCTAATGCAAATTTTGCTTTTGCATATTCTATATGATCTTGTACTGTTTCTAAATCTATATTTTTTTCATAACCTACCATTTTTGTTATATCATTTCTTCTCTTATCTGCCATTGGCTCTCTACTAGCAATTAATTTTCTTGGACCTATATCTAATAATTTTCCCTGTGCTTTTAGCCTTCTTTTTCTAGTATATATATATGTTGCTCCAAGACCTGTTATAATTGAAATTTGCTTCTGATCAAAACCTAAAGAAAATAGTTTATATATTCTTGTATCATATTTTCCTTCTGCTTGTCTTGCTTGATTTTTATCTCCTCTTCTAGCTACTCTCGCTTTTTCTATTATTTTTTCAATTCCTTCATTTTCTTCTATTATTTTTTTTGATATTCTTGAAACTATTCTTCTACTTAATTTATCTTTACTATGATTTTCATTATACTCTTCTATCATTTCTTCAGCAGTAAACCCTCTAATTAATCTATCAAATATAAAGTTTTGTTTTGGCATTTCTTTCTTCTCTTTCGTCTCCTTTATTTCTTTGTTTTTTGATAGTCTTCCTTCTTTAGTTAATTTTTTTAACATTCTTTTTACATATGATATATCTGCATATTCTATTTGAGATGCTATTTCACTATATGATAATCCCTGCATTCGAAGTAAATAAATTTTTTCTGTATTATCTATTTCTCTTTTTTCTGCTGCTGCTTCTATTGCTCGGTCTGATGTTTTATTTTCATTAATTAGTTCATTCTTTATATTTTCAAACTGTTCTACTGTTATATCAAGTACATGTCGTATTTGTAATTTCCCTATACCTATTATATTTAATAAATATAACACTCTACTTTTTAATTCATTTTCATCAATTGGTTGTTTTGGCTCATCTCTTTTATTATCGCTACTTTTAGATCCAGCCTTTGCATTAATTCTTTGTTGATTTTCTTCTCTTCTTCTTTTTCTTTGTCTTTCTCTTTGTCTTTCTTCTATTTCTTTTTTTGTTATATCTATATTGGGATCTGCCACTAATTCATCTATTAACTTGCGTGTTGTTGTTTCTGAAATTCCTATTTCTCTGCTAATTTCAGCTTTCGAATAACCTTTTTTCAATCTTGGTAAAATTTCATTTTTGAATTCTTCTTTTTCCTCTTCTGCATATCTAATACTTAATATTCCCATATTTCTTCTCCTAAAACAACATTATGTTAATTATATCATAAATTTACATAATATTCAAGTTTTATACTTCCACCTTGCGAAATTAGTTTAATTTTAATAAATTTTATTTTCTCCTCATTTTATTTAATTTTTCTCTTATTATTGATAGTCTTAGAGCCTTTTCTTCTTCGTTTTTTCCGTAATATTTCTGTTTTTATTAAACTACCTTTTTGATATGTAAGCTTTAAATTTACTATGTCCCCTTCTTCTATTTCTTCTTTAAATCTTTCTATTGGTATATCTAGCATTTCTCCATTTAAAATTTCACATCTAACTATTTCATCCTCTATACTATCTATTGCTCCAATATCTCCTATTTCTATCTCTTCGCCATTTTTATGTCTTACTGCATTTTTTAAGTTTTCTGCAATTTGCTTATTTCTACGATTTTCCCATGTTTTAAATATATCTTCTGTTTTTTCTAATTCTTCATCTAATTCCATATTTTACTCCTTTTTTTATAATTTAGACACTAAAGGGCATAGCTTTAAAGCTATGCCCCCTATATTTACTATATTATATAATATTTTTTTCTAAAATTCAATATCTTTTCCATAATATGAGTCAAGTAAAATTTGTTTTATTTCTGTAACAAGCGGTAGTCTTGGGTTTGCTGTTGTGCATTGGTCTTCAAAGGCTTTTTCTGATAACATGTCTATTTTTTCTAAAAATTCTTTTTCACTTATTCCTTCATCTTTTAAGTTTGCAGGTATGCCAAGCTTTTTATTCATTTCTTGTATTGCTTTTATAAGTGCTTTTACACCTTCTTCTTTACTTCCTACTTTTAGCCCTAACCTTCTTGCAAGACTCGCATATTTTTCGTCTGCTATAAAGTATTCATATTTAGGGAATGATACAAATTTTGTAGGCTTTGTACTGTTGTATTTTATAACATATGGCAAGATTATTGCATTTGCTCTACCATGTGCTATATGGAATTCTCCACCTAACTTATGTGCTATAGAATGGTTTATTCCTAAAAATGCATTTGTGAATGCCATTCCAGCAATACAGCTTGCATTATGCATTTTTTCACGTGCAATTTTATCTGTTCCATCTTCATATGCTTTTGGTAAATATTCATAAACGAGTTCTACTGCTTTTTCTGCTAAGCCATCTGTATAATCAGATGCCATATTTGATACATAACTTTCTATTGCATGTGTTA
>CANSNA010000015.1 GCA_947648255.1 uncultured Clostridium sp.
ATATGAGTATGAATATCACTATTATTATCATATTTATCTATATATTTTTTCATAGAAATAGATGTATCTGTAATAACATCATCAATATCAATTCCTATTTTCATTGTTATTTCCTCCAATTTTTTATCTGTTTAATTATGAAACAATTATACATAACTTACTAAAAAATTTCAATACATAATTTTACATTTTGTATAAAATCAATATTGAAAATTATTTATTTTCTATGGTATAATTAGCTCAATAAATAATCACTTATAAAAAATTGGAGAGATAAAAATGGAAATATTTACAAAAAAAGATAAAAATCCTAAGGAATATAAATTAAATAGTAAAGATATAAAAGAATTACTTAATTGGAGTGGTGCAGATGGTTGTTTAGCAACTGATAGAATTACTGTAAATGGTTGTAGAGTGGGCTATATGTATAGAGAAAAACCAGATAATGATATGGATAGTGGTTGGAGATTTTTTGAAGGTACAGAAGATGAAGAATATACTAATAATCCTAATAATATAGGAATATATAAACTAAACACTATATGTAATTACGACACTGATATTATTCCATTTTTAAATGCTAAATATGGGACAGCATATATAAGAGCTGAAAATGGTAAATTTGTAGAAGATAAATATGGAGAAGAAACAAATGAAAGCTAAATCTCAAATTGTAAATTTAAGAAATTCTATTATAGATTTTTTACTTAACAAATTAGAAAAGAATAAAGCCCTACCTAATAACAGTCACATAGATTTTCCTCTTTATCTGATGAAGATAGAGAAAAAGCATTTCGAGAATTTTCAGAAGGAAATGAAGGATTATATCACTTGCTAAAGATTGCATATGCAAACTTTAGAAATGCTAAGACAAATTGGAAAGTTTCTTTCACATGAAAGCATAGCAACTAATTTTGAAAACACTAAAAAAGTACTAGATAATATAAAACTAGAATTACCAGAAATACCAAATATAAATGATATTAAACTTATAAAATTTAATAGAGAAAAAGTAGAAAATGAAATTATTAAGCCAAAAGATGATAAAATTACGGAATTGTATCAAGAAAATTTAAAATTGCATAATGAATTATCAAAACAAGTAAAATTAGTTAATACGGCTGAAAAATATCAAAAGGAAAGAGATTCCATACTTGCTTTATCAATGTTTTCGTCTGGTGCGACGATTTTACTTATTGGAGCAATGTTCTTACAAGTTATGAACTCTCTTGTTTTCTTTCTAAAAATATTATATATAATTTATTATTAAATTTCAATATAAGTATAGAAATTTCTATACTTATACAAGTTGGTTATTTATAATTATTAAAGAGTATTGTAAAAAAAGTATATTTTTTGTTAAAATAAATAAAAATGTGATAATAATTTTAAATGGAGTAAAATATTAATGAAGAAAATAAATTTAAAGAAAGCACCCACGATATTAGTTATAATAACTATTTCTATAATTGCAATAGGGTTAATATGTGGTTTATCTATATCTGGATATATAATGTTTGGATTAGACAATCTACCTGAAATGAACATTGATGGTTCGGATTTTGAACCAGTAATAAGAATATTCGGATATATGTCATTACCTGTTATTTCAATATTTATTATATTGGCTTGCTTACTTATATCAATTATTATAGATTTTATTATATGGGGAACATATGGAATTATAAAATTAGTGAGTAAACTAATTAAAGAAAGAAAATGGAAAAAACTTATTATAATTGGATTATCAATAATAATTTTATTAATTATGCCAACAATTATTACAATGGTAAATACCCCAATATTAGATGGAAACACAATAGGCTATATATCATATGATTATAATTCTGCATTAGGTTATACAATTTATATAAAAGAAAATAACAAGTATGTTCCTTATTTAGTATTAACATATAATTATAATAATACGAATAATGCACTTTGCTTAAGAAAGAACGTTGTAGGAGGCAGTAACTATATTGAGGATTATAATGGAACTATTGCTAAAGATAGAATATATGATGGGTGGCTGGAAATGCAATCTGATACTAAATATCAAGAAACAGATGTAGATAAATATTTGATGGGAGAATTTTTAAAAAGATTTGATACTAATTTATTAAGTAAAATATGCGATACAGAATTAAGTTTCTCAGAATATGGCTATGAAAAAGGTGTATATCATAATTATGAACTAAATAGACAATTTTTTATATTATCACTTACAGAATTAAATTATAGTGGAACAAATCGCGATAATCAAACTAAAAATACCATGAAACTAAAATATTTTAATAGTAATAATCTAATGGCTTTCAATGATAGTGGAATAGAAAGTCCATATTGGACAAGAACAGCATATTTTGCATCTGAATACTATATGGTAGGATATACAGGTGGAATTACAACTACAGGAGATAGTGCAAAATTTGGTGTAAGACCAGCATTTACAATAGCAAATAATACAAAAATAACTAAAATATATGATCAAAATCTAATGCAAGATATTTATGTATTAGATATCCATTAATCATTAAAAATTTTCGCATTTCAACAAATGCATTCATAATATTTATACTTACTTGAATAGCTATATCATTTTTTAATAATCCTGATAACATAGCTATTCCTTGCTCTGTAAACACATAAGGTAGATATTTACGATGCTTGCCTCTACCTATGTTTTTGTTTAAGGTCGCAATTTGCGACCTTAAAGCTTCATTTTCTTCATCTGTTAATTGAAAACAGAAATTTTCTGGAAATCTTTGTTTATTTCTATTTACAGTTTCATTTATTCTTTTAGTAGGATAGTGATATAACATTGCTACATCACTATCTAGCATAACCTGTTTATCTCTTATTGTGTATATTAAGTTTTTTATATCTTCGATAGTCAATTCATTTTGAATTGCCAATTTATTTTCTTCCATGATTTCACATCCTTTTCTTACTCTATACATTCTAAAACATTTGTTCTTCAATGTCAAGACTTTTACAATTTTTAATATTAAAATTTATACTATTGAAAAGATACAATGCAACTTTATTTTGCTGTGCTGAATCCATTTCCATAATTTTAGAGGAAACAAAAATTGTATAAGGATAGTTTGCAAAGTTAACAGTAGTAGTTCTGTATTCTATATTAATTCCTTTTAGCAAGTTATCAAAATATTTATACATTTTTATAAAAATTCTGATGGGATCCTTGGTATTAATGTTAAGTAATCTACTATATTTTCGTTTTCAATATAAGGACAATTTATAATTCCACCATCATAAAAGTTTTGTTTTAATAGTTCATTATATATTACTAAAGTAGCATTATCGTACTCGTTATTTGCAATTTTTGTATTAGAAAACACAAAATAATCTTCTTGTAATTTTTCTAATTCTTGTTTGTTAATTGCTTCTTTCTACATTACCTGTGAATTTTCTAAAGTTTTGTATACTAAAATTGTAAAAAAACTTTAAAAATTTTTACTTTCTCATATGTTTGCTCAGAAAAGTGCATTTTCGCACCCTAGTTTAGGAAAAAACTTAAAATTTTTTTATAAAATTGCAAAATAGAAGATTAAATTTTTAATTTTATGAGAATTTGTTTTATTTCTTTAAGATTATACTTTTGCTTATGTTCTTTAATATAGAATGGCTTATTAGCTATTTCATTTACTTTATATTCGTAAATAGTAAGAGTAGATGGATATGTAATTAAATATTCAGTTGGTTCAATGAATTGCAGATTAGTAGTCTTTAAATGCTTAATTTTGCCATTTTTAACTGTGTATTCATAGCTTTTAATAATTTCTAGTATTTCATCATTAGTCTTTAGTTCTTGTACTGTTTCAAACTCAAACATAAAAAATACCCTCCTTTCTGAAAAGAGAACATTTTTGACATTTTTATGAAGTTCAATTCATCTTTTCTAAAAATGAAAAAACTTACGAAACACTTTAAAGTTCGTAAGTTGTGATAATTTGGAGCCACTTGGGAGAATCGAACTCCCGACCTACAGGTTACGAATCTGTTGCTCTACCAACTGAGCTAAAGTGGCAAATCAAATATATTCTAACATAAAAATCATAATAAATACATACTTTTATCGAAAAAAATATAATATTTTAGTAAAAAACTTGTAATTCCTGAAAAAATTGATATAATATAAAAGATATATTATAAAACAAAAGAAAGGAATGAATATCAAATGAAAAAAGTCGCAATCCTTGCAAATGGAGGAGATGTATCAGGATTTAATGCAGTTATTAGAGGAATCGTAAAAACAGCAGAAAATAACAACATAAAATGTTATGGAGTAATAGAAGGATACAAAGGACTACTAGAAAACAACTATGTAGAATTAGATTCATACTCAAATGCCTCAGGAATTTTATATAAAGGTGGATCTATTATAGGTTCTTCCACAAATGCAAATGTATTTAATTATAAAGTAGAAGAAAATGGACAAACAGTATATAAAGATTTATCAGATATATGTGTAGAAAATGTCAAAAAAGATGAATTTGACTGTCTTTTTACTTTAGGAGGAGACGGAACACAAAAATCAGCAAGAGACTTAGGGTTAAAAGGGCTAAATATAATAGGTGTACCAAAAACAATAGATAATGATGTAGCCTGCACAGATATAACATTTGGATATAATACAGCAGTATCAGTTGCAATGGAGGCACTAGATAGACTACATTCAACAGGAGAAACACACCATAGAGTAATGGTATTAGAAGTTATGGGAAGATATGCAGGATGGATTGCTCTCGAATCTGCAATAGCAGGGGGAGGAGATGTAGCTCTTATCCCAGAAATACCATTTGATCTAGATAAAGTAGCAGACAAAATAAAAGAAAGAATACAAAAAGGCAAAAGATTTAGCTTAGTAGTAGTTGCAGAAGGTGCAATGCCAAAAGGTGGAGAGCTAACAATTCAAAACACAAGAGATAATGGTCAAGGAGTAGATAACACAAAACTTGGAGGAATTGGAGAAAAAGTTGCAAAAAAACTTCAAGAACTCACAGGACTAGAAGCAAGAAACACAACACTTGGATATATGCAAAGAGGAGGAACGCCAACAGCATATGATAGAGTACTTTCAACCAAATATGGCTCAAAAGCTATGGAACTTGCCATGGAAGGAAAATTTGGAGTATTAACAGTACTAAAAAACGGAAAACTAGACTCAGTTCCATTAGAAGATGTCGTAGGAGCAAACAAAAAAGTAGGAGCAGTTTCTGGAAACACTAAAGAAAGTAACTTAAGAAGAATTACAATGGATGATGATTTAGTAAAAACAGCAAGAAATATAGGTATTTCGTTAGGAGATTAGTATGTTAAGTTTTAAAGAAGAAATAGCAAAACAAATAGCAAAACAAGTTAACTTAGAATATGAGGAATTAATAGAAAGCATAGAAATTCCAAAAGACAAAAAACAAGGAGATTATGCATTTCCTTGTTTTCGTCTTGCAAAAACGTTAAAAAAAGCACCACAAATCATAGCAGAAGAGTTAAAAGAAAAAATTAAATTTGAAGAAGAATTAATAGAAAAGACACAAGTAATAAATGGATATTTAAACTTTTTCATAAACAAAGAAAAACTTGTCAAAATAACAGTAGAAGCTATAGGCAAAAAAGAAAAAGAATATCGGAAGATCAAATATAGGAAATGGAAAAAATATCATAGTAGAATACTCTTCACCAAACATTGCCAAACCATTTCATATAGGGCACTTAAGAACAACATTAATTGGAAATGCCTTATATAATACATATAAATACTTAGGCTATAACACTATTCGGAATAAACCACCTTGGAGACTATGGCACACAATTTGGCAAAATGATAGAAGGCTATAAAAGATGGCATGAAGAGTACAATTTCAAAGAACCAATAGAAGACCTAACAAAAATATATGTTAGAATAAATGACCTTTGCAAAGAAAATGAAGAAATATTAGAACTATGTAGAAATAACTTCAAAAACCTAGAAGAAGGAAAAAAATATGAAGTAGAACTATGGAAAAAAATGAAAGACCTTAGCCTAAAAGAATTTTATAAAATCTATGACTTACTTGATGTAAAATTCGACTCACTAAATCGGAGAAGCATTTTATCAAGACAAAATGGAAGAAGTCATAGAAACTCTAGAAAAAACAGGAAAACTAGTAGAATCACAAGGAGCAAAAATAATTGATTTAAGTGAAAAAGGAATGCCACCATGTATGATTTGTAAATCAAATGGATCAAGTATTTATGCAACAAGAGACCTAGCCGCAATTTTATACAGAACAAGACAATATGATTTCAACAAATGTTTATATGTTGTTGCATATGAACAAAATTTACACTTTAAACAAATATTTGAAGTTGCAAAACTACTAGGAATAGACAAAAAATATATAAATGGATTAGAGCATATATCATATGGAATGGTACACCTAAAATCTGGAAAAATGTCAACAAGAGAAGGGAATATAATAAAAGTAGAAGACCTACTAAAAGAAGCAATAGAAAGAGCAAGTAAGATTTTAGAAGAAAAAAATCCAAACATAGAAAATAAAGAAGAAATAGCAAGAAAAGTAGGAATAGGAGCAATAATATTTAATGATCTTGCAAATAGCAGAATAAAAGATGAAATATTCGACTGGGATCAAATCTTAAATTTCCAAGGAGAAACAGGACCATATATGCAATATATTTTTGTAAGAACTAAAAGCATATTAGAAAATATGGAATTTAAGCTAGATACAAAAAATATAGACACAAAAGAACTCCTAGATGAAGAAGCAATAGATGTAATCAAAGATATATACGAATTTGAAGAAACACTAAAAAGTGTAACACAAAAAAATGAACCATATATACTTTCAAGATATTTAATAGAACTAGCCAAAAAATACAGTGCATTTTATAATGAACACAAAATACTAGTAGAAGACAAAAACAAAGCAAATGCTAGAGCATACCTAACATACATGGTAAACATTGTTTTAGAAAATGGAGCCAAAATTTTAGGGATAAAAATGCCAGAAAAAATGTAAAAAAATTAATAAATTATTAATTTTGTTGATTTTTGGAAAATGGTAAGTTATAATAAAAAATGGGGAGTTTAAAATACAAATACAAGGAGAGAGAATATGGCTGAACATGGAAAAAGATACAAAGATAATGAAGATGAAATGGAAGAAGAAATCCCTATGAGAAGGGAACCAAAAAAGAAAAAAAAGAAGAAAAAGAAAAGACATATATTTTTAAAAATTTTAGTTGTACTTTTAATGATAATCGCAGTCGTATTAGGAGCAGCAGTTGGTTTTACATATAGTATGTTAGACCAAATTGAATTTGATAATCAAGTAAATAAAGAAGATATAGAAATAAACGAAGGTGTAGAAACTGCAAAAGGAACAGTAAATATTGCACTTTTTGGAGTAGATGCAAGAAATCAAAAAAATAGTTATAATGGTTCATTAAGTGATGTAATAATGATAGTTAGTGTAAACCAAGATACAAAGAAAGTAAAAATTGTTTCAGTATATAGAGACACATATCTGCAACGTGCAGATAATAAAAGCTTTGATAAAATAACACATGTATTCCAAAAAGGACCACAAGCATCAATTAATACATTAAACTCAAACCTTGACTTAGACATAACAAATTATGTAGCAATAAACTTTAATGTAGTAGTAGATGTAGTAGATGCAGTAGGAGGAGTTACACTAGACATAACAAATGAAGAAGCAGGACTAATAAATCCATATATAGACGAAGTTGCAAGAACAACAGGGCATAAAGCAAAACGTATAACAAAAGGAGGAACATATACATTAGATGGAGTTCAAGCAACAGCATATGCAAGAATAAGGTATACAGAAGGAGGAGACTGGACAAGAACAGAAAGGCAAAGAAAAGTACTAAATCTTGCATTTGAAAAAGTCAAGAAAATGGGACTAGGTGACCTTAAAAACTTGGCAGATAAAATTTTAAAACAAGTCTCAACAAATATATCTACAACACAAATAATATCGCTTGCAGCAAGTGCAGCATCTTATGAAATAGAAGAGACAGAAGGATGGCCTTTTGAAGTTGTAAGTTACCAACCAGATAAAGTTTGGTACGGAGTACCAAAAAATCTAGAAAAACAAGTTGTAGAGCTCCATGAGTTCTTGTTTGGTGAAGTAGATTATCAGGTTTCTTCATCTGTTAAGGCTATAAGTGATAAAATGATTAGGCAAACAGGTATTAAGTAAGTTTATATAGTTAATATTTTAAGGAGGATTTCAAGGATGAAAACTAATAAATTCATTTTTGAGATCTTCTTTTCTTATTTTTGAAAAAACAATTTCATAAATCTTGACTTTTTACAAAATTTAGAGGATAATAAAATAGATTACAAAAAGAAAAATATAAAAATAAACAAAAATACAAAAGAATTTTAAATATACAAAGGGAGGAAAAACAATGTATTTGTTTAATAAAATAACAGTCAACCCACAATTACCAAGAAGAATCGAAAAACTATCAGAAATTGCAAATAACTTATGGTGGTCATGGAACACAGAATTTTTAAAACTATTTAAAATGATCGATATAGACTTGTGGGAAAGTATTGGTAAAAATCCTATTAAATTCTTAAAAATGGTTCCACAAGAAAAATTAGAAGAATTCTCAAAAAACAGTGAATTTCTAAAAGAATATGATAGAAATGTAAATAATTTCGAAGCTTATATGAATAGCAAAAGCACAGTATTCTCAAAAAAATTCCCAGAAAATAAAAATGATCTAATTGCATACTTCTCAGCAGAATATGGATTAGATGAAATCATGCAAATATATTCAGGAGGACTTGGAATCCTATCAGGAGATCACTTAAAGGCAGCAAGTGACTTAGGAATTCCATTAGTTGGAATAGGTCTTTTATATAAAAGAGGATATTTTCATCAAGTAATAAATCCACAAGGAAGACAAGAAAATGTATATAGAGAAATAGATTTAGAAAACTTACCAATGACAACTGTAAAAAACGAATATGGAGACGATCTAATAATAGAATCAAGAATACAAAGAAAAAGACTATTTCTAAAAGCATGGCAAGTAAATGTAGGAAGAGTAAAACTGTACTTATTAGATTCAGATATAGAAGAAAACCTAGATCCAGATTTTAAAGAAATTACAAAATATTTATATGGAGGAGACCAAGAAACAAGAATAAGGCAAGAAATAGTTTTAGGAATGGCAGGAACAAATCTATTAAGTATACTAAAACTAGAACCAACAGTATACCACATGAATGAAGGACACTCAGCATTCTTAATACTAGAACTTGCAAGAAAATTGGTAGAAGAAAAGAAAATATCACTAAGAAATGCACTCAGCATAATAGCATCAAAAACAGTATTTACAACACATACACCAGTTCCAGCAGGAAATGATATATTCCCAATAGACCTAATGGAAAAATACTTCAAAAACTTCTGGCCAAGACTTGGAATAGAAAGAGAAGAATTCTTAAAATTAGGAATGAACCCAAAAGAAGAATTAGAACCAGGTTTCAACATGGGAATATTTGCACTAAAAATTGCAGGCAAGAAAAATGGGGTAAGTAAATTACATGGAGGAGTATCAAGAGAATTATTTGGAGACGTTTGGCCAGAAATTGCAGCAAATGAATCACCAATAGGGCATGTAACAAATGGAATCCATACTTGCACATGGCTTGCACCATCAATGAAAGAACTATTCAACAAATACTTAGCACCATATTGGCAAGACAACATATATTTAGAACGAACATGGGATAGAATAGAAAATATACCAAACAAAGAATTATGGGAAGTACACTATCAAAGGAAAGTAAAATTACTTCAAATAGTTAGAAAAAACACAGTAGATAGACTAAGAAGAAATGGAATGAGATATGATGAAATTATGGAAATCGTATCAAAACTAAATCCAAATGCACTAACAATAGGATTTGCAAGAAGATTTGCAACATACAAAAGAGGAACACTAATATTTCGCGATCTAGAAAGAATAACAGAAATAGTAAACAATTCAAAACAACCAGTACAATTAATATTTGCAGGAAAAGCACACCCAAAAGACATAGAAGGACAAGACTTAATAAAACAAATACATGAAATCTCAATGAAACCACAATTTAAAGGAAAAATCTTCTTATTAGAAGACTATGATATGGGAATGTCAAGATATCTAATAAGTGGAGTAGATGTATGGTTAAACAACCCAAGACGACCAATGGAAGCATCAGGAACAAGTGGACAAAAAGCTTCAGTAAATGGAGTACTGAACTTTAGCATACTAGACGGTTGGTGGGTAGAAGGATATAATAGAGAAAATGGCTGGATAATAGGACAAAATAAAGATTACGATTCATATGAAATACAAGACAACGAAGATTGCCAAAGCATTTACGACACATTGGAAAACAAAATAATTCCAACCTATTACAACAGAGTAAACGAAGAAAACTTCTCAAGCGAATGGGTAAAATTAATGAAAAACTCAATAATATCAACAGGATGCAAATACAGTACAGCAAGAATGCTAATGGACTATCTAACAAAGATGTATATACCACTTTGTAACCTATACAACAATCACTATGCAGATTTAGAAAATGTAATAAGGCTAAATGAATGGATAGATGACATAAAAAACAGATGGGACAAAATAAAAATAAAACAACTAGATAACCTAAATGGTGTAACAATAGATGCCGGAAATAATATAGAAGTAAAATGTATGGTAGACTTGCAAAACATAGAACCAAAAAATGTATCAGTACAAGTATATTCAGGTAAAGTACTAGAAAACGGAACTCTAGAAGACATACAAATAAAAAATATGGAACAAATAGAAAAAGAAAGTAATATCTATAAAGCAAAAATCTCACTTTCAACAGGAGGTAACTATGGCTACACATTTAGAATAATGCCAAAACACGAAATGGTACTAGAACCACAAAACTTAAATTTAGTAAAATGGATAACAGAAGAAATGCAAAAAGAAGATACACAAAGTAAAATCGAAGAAAATATAACTAAAGAAGAAACAGCCAAAGAGGAAAACAATGAAGAAATACAAAATCAAGAAATAGAAGAAAAAACACAAGAAGAATAAGAACTAACACTTATAACACACTAAAGCAAGGAAAAAATTCACCAACAAAGTACAGACACAAAACAAAATAAATAAATTTTCAGTAAACTATTGCAAAAAACATCAAAAAACGTATATAATATAAATATTAATGTAAACTTAAGAAATATATAGACAAACAAAAGAAAAGAGGAGGTGTAAAAAGATGCCAGTAATAGACTTAACACAACCAATAATAATACTACTATGCTTGGCTTCAATAATCTGTGCAATATACCTAGGACACGAAATAAAAAGAGCAGTGATACCAGCAATCGCACTAATGCTATGTATAGCACTACTAGTCACACACACATTGCAACTATTCGTATTCACACGGAAAATATGTAGGATACGAACATGTACTATCAATGTCAATGATATACGACTTTGGCTTCGTATTAGTAACATATCTTTCATACCTTTGGGTTGATGATATTGAAGCAAAACATAGAAACAAAAAGAGTATAGATAATAGTTTAGATTGGTTCTGGAGCAAAATTGTTTAGCATTTAGCAAATAGGAGGGAAAAGGGCATTGGAGAAAAACAAATTCTACATTACAACACCAATATATTATCCAAGTGGAAAGTTCCATATAGGAACAGCATATACAACAGTACTTGCAGATACAATAAAAAGGTATAAAATACTAAGAGGATATAATGCAAGACTACTAACAGGACTAGATGAACATGGTCAAAAAATAGAAGAAGTAGCAAAAAAAGAAGGAAAAACACCAAAAGAACATGTAGACCAAATAGCAGAATATGCAAAAAAACTATGGAATATGATGGATATAAAATATGATGATTTCATAAGAACCACCGAAGAAAGACACATAAAACAAGTAGAGCAAATCTTTGATAGGCTTATGGAACAAGGAGATATATATAAAGGAGAATATGAAGGTCTATACTGTACGCCATGTGAAACATATTTCACAGAAACACAAAGTAAAGACCGGAAAATGCCCAGACTGTGGTAGAGACTTAAAAAAAATGAAAGAAGAAGCATATTTTTTCAATATGAAAAAATATACTGATAGACTTATCAAATTTTACGAAGAAAATCCACATTTTATCGAACCAGAATTTAGGAAAAACGAACTGTTTAATAATTTTATAAAACCAGGTCTTGAAGACCTATGTGTAACGAGAACGAGTTTTAATTGGGGTATAGAAGTAAAAAAAGATCCAAAGCATGTAATATATGTTTGGTTAGATGCACTAGTAAACTATATAACAGCACTAGGATATTTGGAAGAAGATAATACATTATTCAAAATATATTGGCCAGCAGATTTGCAAATTGTTGGAAAAGATATAATAAGATTTCATGCAATATATTGGCCAATTTTCTTAATGGCACTAGACCTTCCTATGCCAAAAAAAATATATGCACATGGATTTATAATGATGAAAGATGGCAAGATGTCAAAATCAAAAGGAAATGTTGTATATCCAGAAATGTTAATTGAAAAATATGGATTAGATGCAACAAAATATTTCCTACTTAGAGAATTTTCTTTTGGGCAAGACGCAGTATTTTCACCAGAAGGCTTTGTAGAAAGATTCAATTTTGATTTATGTAATGATCTAGGAAATTTACTTAATAGAACAATAGGTATGATAAACAAATATTTTTCAGGAAAACTTCCAAAATATAATGGAAACATAAATGCACCAGATGAAACATTAGAAACAGAAACAAAAATATATTTAAAAGAAATAGAAGAACAATTTGAAATCTACCACATAAATACTGCATTAGAAGGAATTTGGAAAATAATTTCGAAAACAAATAAATATATAGATGAAACAGCACCATGGGTACTTGCAAAAGAAGAAAAAACAAAAGAACTTGAATCTGTTATGTATCATTTAGCTGAAAACTTAAGAAAAGTAGCAATACTACTAAAACCAATTATGGAAGAAACTTCAAACAAAATATTAAGTGAGCTTGGAATAAATGATAAAACCTTAAGCACATGGGATAGCCTAAAAGAAGAAGGTGTGCTAAAAGAAGACATTAAAGTAATAGAAAAAGGGGAGCCACTTTTTATACGATTAGATGCTGAAGAAGAAATCCAATATATGAAAGAAAAAATGAAAAAATAGATTTAAGAAGTATTATGCAGTACATATACATTATCTAAATAATATGGTAATGTATATGTACTGTGTTTAGTAATAGGAGTAAAATATGGGAAAATTAATAGTAATAGACGGAACTGACGGAAGTGGAAAAGCAACACAAATAAGAATATTAGAAGAAAAATTAAAGAGAAAAAATATAAATTTTAAAAAAGTAAGTTTCCCAAGTTATGATTCACCATCATCAAGTCTTGTTAAAATGTATCTAAGTGGAAAATTTGGAAAAGATGCAAAAGAAATAAGCCCATACATAGCCTCAACATTTTATGCAGTAGATAGATATGCAACTTATAAAAAAGAACTAGAAGAATACTACAAAGCACGGAGGTTTAATACTTGCAGATAGATATGTAACAGCAAGTATGGTACATCAAGCAGGAAAAATACAAAACAAATTAGAAAGAAAAGAGTTTTTAGACTGGCTATGTGAATTATAATTTAACATATACAAAATTCCAAAACCAGACAAAATATTTTTCTTAAATATGCCAATAGAATATGTAGAAAAGTTAATAGAAAATAGAAAAAACAAATTTGATGCAAATTCACAAAAAGACATCCATGAAAGAGACGAAAAACACCTAATAGATAGCTATAATACTGCATGTGAAATATCAAAAGAATATGGATGGGACGAGATAAAATGTGTCAAAGAAGGAATTTTAAGAACAAGAGAAGATATAGGAGAAGAAATATTTAAACATGTAGAGGAGCTTTTATGAAAATAGGTTTTTTTGGAGGAGCATTTAATCCACCAACAAATGCACACATAAATCTAGCAAAAAAAGCAATAAAAAATTGCAACTTAGATAAAGTAATATTTGTTCCAATGAATGACTTTTATGAAAAAAAAGAACTAGTAAAAGCTAAAGATAGATATAATATGCTACAAATAGCATGTAAAGCAAGTATGAATAAAAAATTAGAAGTAAGCAATATAGAAATAAAAGAAAACAGAAAATTAACTACAATTTCAGCATTTAGACTAATTGAAAAAGTATATAAAGAAAGTGAAAATTATTTTATAATAGGTGCAGACAATTTCATTAATATATTAAACTGGAAAGAAAGTGAAGAATTACTTAAAAAATATAAATATATAGTATTTGAAAGAAACGAAATTAATTTAAAAGACTTTATAGATAAAAACTTAGGTAAATACAAAGAAAATATAAAAATAATATCAAATGAAGAATACAAAAACATAAGTTCAAGCATATTTAGAAATAAAAAAGAAAGAGACAATATACTATGTGAAGAAGTACATCAATATATAATAGAAAATAAGCTATATTAGGGGAAATAGATGAATTTAAAAACAAAAATTAGAATAAGGAAAAAAGCAATAAAATCAAAAATAAAAATAATTAGAAAAAATGTAAAAAAGCAAGATAAATTAGAAAGCCTAGTAAAATACATATTAAAAAAACCAAAAAGATTTATAAATAAAATAAAAAATAGTAAGACACCCATAAGAGATATAATAAGATTTATATTAGGTTCAAGAATTGCAATTATAATATTTGGAATAATTCTTTACTTAAAAGCCCAACTATTTTATGAAAAAATATCTTTAGAAATAAATTGGGAGAAACCAGAAATAACCAATCTAATGACAATTGCATTCATAACAATTTTAGTATGCCCATTACTATTTATAAAAAAAGAAAAAAATCGCTTTAGAACAATCATAATAATGGATATATTACTAAGCCGGATTATTACTTGCAGACAATATATATTATGGATATTCATTAACAATGTTATCAACAATACAAATACTATATGTAAAATATGCAGAAGAAATAGGTGAAACATTGCCATACCTATTAAAAAGATATCATTTGTTATATCTAGAATTTATACCTTTCATAATAATTCTTTGGGCATATGTTAGAGCACCCTTAAATAAGAAAAAGACCAAATTTGCAAAAGAAAAAGGAAAAAGAAGAACACCATTTGCACTAATATGCACATTAATTGTAGTAATATTAGTATCAACACCAATAAAAGAATCATTTGCAGAAATGAAAGACAATATATGTGTAAAAATGAGGCAAGTAGGTGCAGGCTCTATATATGGGTATCATATAGCAGATATAAAAGACACTATAAAAATAAAAGAAACAACAACATATAAAACAAAAGAAGAAATAGAAAATGCATATAAAAAACTAAATGAAAATAGAGAAGAAACGCCAAGTGAATTTTTTGGAATAGCAAAAAATAAAAACGTAATAATCATACAGCTAGAATCCATACAAAACTTTCTAGTGGAAAGAAAAATAAATGGAAAAGAAATAACACCAAATCTAAACAAATTCTTAAGAGAAAACATAGAAATAGAAGATATGATAGTACAAAGCTACTCAACAACAGCAGACTCAGAATATAGTACAATAACATCACTATATCCACTAGACAATGGTCAAGCATTCAGTCTATTTTTTAAAAACATAAATAATGATATATTCAAGAGCTATAAAGAAATAGGATACAAAACATCATATATGCATGGGAATGTAAAAATGTTTTGGAATAGAGAAAATGTATATAAAAGGTTATCTGTAGACAATCTAACATTCATGACAGGAGCAGAAGAAGGAGTAGAGAAAATAAACACCTGGCTATCAGATGAAGAAATTTACAAAATGGCAGTAAAAGAATATACAAAATATAAAGAACCATTTTTAGGAATGATAGTTGCCTCATCTTCACACTCGCCATATGTAATGGATGGGCTAGAAAATAGAAACGACAAAATCACAATAGATGTAGGAAAAATGTATGGAGAACCATTTAAAAACTATTTAGAAGCTGCAAACTATGCAGACTATGCCTTTGGTAAATTTATAGAAGCACTAAAACAAGAAGAATTATATGAAGAAAGTGTAATAATAGTATTTGGAGATCACTTCGGAATAACAATGGAAGATAAAGACCTAGAGGAATTTATGAAAGAAGAAGACGAAAACTATAATGAATTATCAAAAAGACACACATATTTAAACGTGTTATGTGGATTAAAAATACCAGGAACAGAAAATAAAAAAATAACAAAAACAGTAAGCAAATTAGATATAAAACCAACTTTATTAGAAATTTCAGGAATAGAAGACGAGTTTTCACTAGGAAAAAGCTTCTTTAGCCAAAAAGATTATGCATATGTAAATAACGGAGAAATAATAACAAAGGATTACTATTACTTAGGAAACGAATGGTACAATTGGCAAACAGAGGAAAAAATAAATAAAGAGGAATTACAAAAAGAAACAAGAAAAATGTTAGAAGAAAGAGAAAAAGAGATAATAGAAGAATTAAATATCTCACGCTCGGTAATAATAAACAACCTTTTAAAATAAAAAAACATTTATAATCGGCAACAAATAAGTATTTAAACTAGCTATTTGAGAGTAATATATATTTAAAAAAACAAAATATATTACTTCCAAAACAAGGCAGAAATTTACTACCTAAGTTACGATTAAAGAAATTTCTTAAAAAAACACACAAATTTCAAAAAAATTAACAAAAAACAAAAAATATATGATACAATAGTTAAGAATTTATTAACCCAAAAGAAAGGAATGGAAAAAATGGAAGACATAAAATACAAACGTATTTTATTAAAACTAAGCGGAGAAGCCTTAGCAGGAGAAAACAAAACAGGAGTATATGCAGACGTAATTGGAAAAATATGTGACCAAATAAAAATAGTAGTAGAAATGGGAGTACAAGTAGGAATAGTAGTAGGAGGTGGAAACTTCTGGAGAGGAAGATATGGTCATCAAATGGAAAGAACTACATCAGACTATATGGGCATGCTAGCAACAGCAATGAATGGATTAGCACTCCAAGACACATTAGAAGCAAGAGGAATAAAAACAAGAGTACAAACAGCAATAGAAATGAGACAAATAGCAGAACCATACATAAAAAGAAAAGCAATAAAACATCTAGAAAACGGAAGAGTAGTAATCTTTGCCTGTGGAACAGGAAATCCATATTTCACAACAGACACAGGGGCAGCCCTAAGAGCAGCTGAAATAGATGCAGAAGTTATCCTACTTGCCAAAACAATAGATGGAGTTTACTCAGCAGACCCAAAACTAGACAAAAATGCAGTAAAATATGACCACATCAAATACTTAGATATACTAAACCAAGACCTAAAAGTAATGGATGCAACAGCAACATCTCTTTGTATGGATAACAATATACCACTTAGAGTATTTGCAATAGAGCAACCAGAAAACATAGTAAAAATAATAAAAGGCGAAAATATCGGCACAGTAGTCGAATAGAAAATTAGAAAGAGAGGGAATTTTATGGATTTTAGTGATATAGAATCAAGAATGGATAAAACAATAAGTGTGTTACAAGAAAATTTTCAAGAAGTTAGAGCAGGAAGAGCAAATCCTGCCATACTAAACAAAGTAAAAGTAGACTATTATGGAGTACCAACTCCAATTAGCCAAGTTGCAGGAATATCTGTACCAGAAGCAAGACTAATTGTAATCCAACCATGGGACATGGGAATTTTAAAAGAAATAGAAAAAGCAATATTAGCATCAGATATAGGAATCACACCAAATAATGATGGAAAGGTAATAAGACTTGCTTTCCCTGAATTAAATGAAGAGAGAAGAAAAGAAATAGTAAAAGATATAAAGAAAATGGCAGAAGAAGCAAAAGTTTCAATTCGTGCAGTAAGAAGAGATGGATTAGATACAGCAAAAAAAGAGCAAAAAGATGGAAATATAACAGAAGATGACCTAAGAAATGCAGAAGACAAAATCCAAAAGCTTACAGATAAAAAAATAGAAAAAATAGATCAAGTATTAGAAGTTAAAGAAAAAGAAATAATGAACATATAAAAAAGGAAGGCAAAAGGGTAATAATGGAATTTAAAGAAAAACTAAAAAGTTATGCAGATATTATAAATGAAGTTTTAACAAAATACATAAAAAAAGAAGAATGCCCAGAAAAAACTTTAAATGCAGCAATGGAATATAGCCTAATTAGCTCAGGAAAAAGGTTAAGACCAATACTAATAATATCAGCATACACTCTATTTAAAGCAGATTTTCAAATAACATATCCCTTTGCCGTAGCAATGGAAATGATACATAACTTTTCACTTGTTCATGATGACCTTCCAGGAATAGATAATGATGATATAAGGCATCGGAAAACCTACAAACCACAAAAAATTTCGGAGAAGCAACAGCAATACTTGCAGGTGATGGACTTCTAAATATGGCATATATGGTAATAAGCAAAGACTTAATAGAAGAAGAAAATTTAGAATTGAAATTAAGAAAAATAAGAGCATTAGAAATTCTATCAAATGCAGTAGATAAAATGATAGCAGGAGAATATGTAGATACAGAATTTGAAGGAAAAGAAATATCAAATGAATACCTAGAATATATGCACAAAAATAAAACAGGAGCATTAATCGAGGCATCAGTCAAAATAGGAGCAGTACTTGCAGGAGCAAATGAGGAGGATGAAAAAAAACTTGTAGCATATGCAGAAAAAATAGGTCTTGCATTTCAAATAAAAGATGATATTTTATCCATAGAAGGAGACGAAAAAATCTTAGGTAAGCCAGTCGGAAATGATGAAAAAAGAGGCAAAGTAACCTTTGTTACAAAATATGGATTAGAAAAGTCAAAAGAAATCTTAGAAGAAACTATAGAAAAAGGAATAAAAGAATTAGAAGACTATGGAGAAAAAGCAGAATTTTTAAAAGAACTTGCTTTATATATTAAAAATAGGCAGAAATGAGGTTGTAAATGAATAACATACCAAAACATATTGCAATAATAATGGATGGAAATAGAAGGTGGGCAAAACAGCATAATTTACCTATAAAATTAGGGCACAAAGAAGGTGCAGAAACCCTAAAAAAGATAACAAGATATGCAAACCAAATAGGAGTAAAATACCTTACAGTATATGCCTTTTCAACAGAAAACTGGAAGAGAAGCGAAGAAGAGGTACGGCTCACTTATGTTATTACTTAAAAACTATCTAAACGACATTGTATCTGCGGTAGATACAGAAAATATAAAAGTAAAAATTTTTGGTCATACAGAAACATTAAAAGAAGATCTACAAGAAAATATTAAAAAAGCAATGGAAAAAACGAAAGAAAATACTGGATTAATCCTAGGAATAGCACTTAACTATGGGGGGAGAGATGAAATAGCAAAAGCCACAAAAGAAATTGCAGAAGATGTAAAAAAACAAAAAATAAATTTAGAAGACATAAACGAAGATCTAATTGCGAAATATTTATATACAAAAGATGAACCAGACCCAGACTTATTAATTAGAACAAGTGGGGAAATCAGACTAAGCAATTTCTTACCATGGCAATTAGCCTATACAGAATTTGTATTTGCAGAAAAATATTGGCCAGACTTTACAGAAAAAGATTTAGAAGAAGCAATAGAAACCTATGAAAAAAGAGATAGAAAATTTGGAGGAAAATAATTCTATGGATATAAAAAGAGTATTAACATCTGTTTTAGGGTTACCGCTAGTTATAGCCATAATAGTTTTTGGCAATACTATAGTTACAGATATATTTTTTGGGGTTATTGCATTAATAAGTATAAAAGAATATTTTGATGCATTTGAAAAAACAAGAAATGCAAAGCCAGTAAAATGGATAGGTTATACCTCAGCTGCAAGTATAGCAATACTTAGAATGTTTCATTTACAATCTTCACTAATAGCCGTAGACCAAGATATGATAAATATGATGTTTGCCATAGTAATAGCAGCATTTTTTGTAGTATTTTTTCATGTACTAAATTCAGGTATGAAAACAAATGTAGAAGACGGAGCAATAACATTATTTGGAATAATATATGTACCAGTACTTTTAATGTTCCTGCCAATAATTAGAGGATCAAAAAATGGAGCATTCATAATTTGGTATATAATAATATGTGGATGGGCAACAGATATATTTGCATATTTAGCAGGAAAAATGTTTGGAGCAAAAAAACACAAATTTAGTAAAATAAGCCCGAATAAATCAATAGAAGGTTGTGTAATAGGAGCTATACGGTGCAGTAGTTACATCATTACTATATACAGTAGTCTGCAATATGTATTTTTTCACTAATATATCATATATATATATTATCTTTGTTTCACTAATATTAAGCATAGCAGGTCAAGTAGGAGACTTTGCAGCTTCAAGTATAAAAAGATATAATGATATAAAAGACTTTAGCAATTTAATACCAGGGCATGGAGGTATGCTAGATAGAATAGACAGTATTCTATTTATAGCTCCAATAGCCTATTTACTACTAATGAGATTATAAAATTATTTATTCCTTTTTAAATAAGGAAATAAAAAACAAGAAAGGATTGAAAAACTAGTGACAATCATACTTGGAATTATAAAAACTATAATAATGTTAGGCGTCCTAGTAGTAATACATGAAGGACGGTCACTTCATTGTTGCCAAACTCTGCAAAATAAAAGTAAACGAATTCTCAGTAGGATTTGGAAAATGCTTATTTAATAAAAACATAAAAGGAACTAAATATTCCCTAAGGCTAATACCACTAGGAGGCTTCGTAAGTATGGAAGGAGAAGAAACACCATCAAAAGAAGAAGGCTCCTTTAGTGAAGCAAGTTTCCTAAAAAAACTAGCAGTAGTACTTGCAGGACCAATTGTAAACATAATATTTGGGCTAGGTGTATACTTCATATTAATTTCAATAATGTATAATATACAAGTTGCACTCCCAGCAACAGGAAACTTTATACAAGCATTATATGATAGTGTAAAAAACATGATAACAGGTGGAGTAAGTCCAGATGATTTAGCAGGTCCAGTAGGAATTATGGCAGTAGTATCACAAACATCAGGCATAGCCGACTTTGTCTATCTTTTAGCAGTAATTTCACTATCACTTGGAATAACAAACCTTTTACCAATACCACCACTAGACCGGAGGCAAAATTTTAATATATATAATAGAACTCTTAAAAAGAAAACCACTAAAAGAAGAAACATCATTAAGATTACAAATGTTAGGATTTATGTTCATAATAGGATTATCACTATTTGTAATGTATAATGATATAACAAGACTGGTCTAATAAAAAAGGAGAAAAAATGAAAGAAAAAGTTGGAGTATTTTTATCAAGAATGCAACCATTACACATAGGTCATTTAGGAATGATAGAAAAAGCCTTATCAGAAAACGATAAGGTTATCATTTTAATAGGGAGTGCGGATAAAAAAGGAGGAATAAGAAATCCAATACCAATAGATATAAGAAGAGAAATCTTAGAAGAAACTTTAAAAGAAAAATACGAAAGAGATTATAGAATAAAAATCAAAAACCTTCCAGATTGGACAGAAGAAGACGATATATTATCAAATTTAGAGTGGGGGAGGTATCTATATTATAATATAGCTTCCTTATCAGAAACTAAAGAATTTACAATGTATTTTTCAGATGAAAGAGAAATAATAGAAAACTGGTTTCAGGATGAAACTATAAGAAAAAGAATAAATATAAAAACATATGAAAGAAAAGAAATGTTTGAAGATGTATCTTCAACTAAAATAAGAAACGCCTTTTTAAATAATGATAAAGAATATGTAGAAAAAAGCACACCTAATGCTGTTATAAAAAGATATGAAGAAATAAGAGCTATAATAAATAAAATATATGAAAATCCTAAAATAAAAGGAGTAGAAGAATAAAAAATGAAAGTTACAGACTTTGATTATGAATTACCAGAAGAACTAATTGCTCAAACACCAATAGAAAAAAGAGATACATCAAAACTTATGGTGTTAAATAGAAAAAAAGAAACAATAGAACATAAAATTTTTAGTGATATAATAGACTATTTAAATAAACGGAGACTGCATAGTCATAAATAATACAAAAGTAATACCTGCAAGGCTTTATGGAACAAAAACTACAGGTGCAAAAGTAGAATTTGTACTTTTGAAACAAATAGAAGGAGACATCTGGGAAAGTATAGTAAGACCTCGGCAATAAGTTAAAGCCAGGAACTAAGATAACCTTTGGAGATGGAATTTTACAAGCAGAAATTTTAGAAATAATGGAAGGACGGGACAAGGAAGGTAAAATTTATTTATGAAGGAATTTTTAATGAAATTCTAGACAAAATAGGATTAATGCCACTTCCTCCATATATACATGAAGAATTAAAAGAAAGAAATAGATATCAAACAATATATGCAAAATACGAAGGCTCAGCTGCTGCACCAACTGCAGGGCTTCATTTTACAAAAGAACTTCTAAAAAGAATAGAGGAAAAAGGAATTTCAATTGCAAACGTTACACTTCATGTTGGAATTGGAACTTTTAGACCAGTAAAGGAAGATAATGTAGAAGAACATGAAATGCATAAAGAGCATTTTTATATAAAGGAAGAAGATGTAGCAAAAATAAACAAAGCTAAAAAAGAAGGAAAAAGAGTAGTTGCTGTTGGTACTACTTCTTGTAGAGTTTTGGAGAGCATAGTAGATAATAATGGATTAGTTCATGCATGTGAGGAAGATACAGGAATATACATATATCCAGGATATGAATTCAAATGTGTAGATGCATTAATTACTAATTTTCATTTACCCAAATCAACTTTGCTTATGTTGGTATCTGCCTTAGCTCGGAAGAGAATATGTACTGAACGCATATGAAATAGCAGTAAAAGAAAAATATCGTTTTTTTAGTTTTCGGAGATGCAATGCTAATTTTTTAATATAAATATAAGGTTAGTGAAGGATAGAATAATATAAATTAAATTTATATTATTCCATCCTTCATTACTTTGATGAAGAATTACATATCTTTAATCTGGAATTTAATTAAGTGTTCATGCATTTGTGTTTATTATTTGTAGTTTACATATTTATAACTTGAGTATTTGCGACTTTAATATTTATAATTCATACAACTATAATAATGTATTTAATTCTCAAATTTTATGCTCTTCTTGGATAAGGTTCTTCTTTATCTGTTAACTCCAATAAATAATCTACACTTGTGTTATAAAATACCGCTAGCTTTATTAAGGCTTCAAGAGGGATAGATCTTTTTCCAGATTCATATTGCTGATATGTATTTTGTTTACAGTTTAAAAATTTCGCAATAGATAATTGAGTAATATCATTATCTTCTCTTAAATTTTTTAGTCTCATAAAAGGCTCCTATAACGTTACAAAAAATTTAATTTTAACATGATAAACTAGCTTGTAAATATTACCAAACATAGTGAAATAGCATGTTAGATAAGATAATTATAAAATATCTCAAAAAGAGACATTGACAATTATCTCAAATTGTGATATATTATATTCATACAATGAAAAATGTCGAATAAAAGGATAAAGGGAAAAAAGACAAAATTCTCTTTACGGTTGGAAATAAAGGTAGTTGGTTTTTTGTTTGGTTTACTTTGGCTATTTTTATTTTCAACCGTAAGGAGAATTAAATAAAGAAACGAATGAAAGGGAGAAGTACTATGGAAAAGGTATTAAAAAACAAAGGTGAAAAGGGTATAACCCTAATTGCTTTAATTGTTATGATTATAGTTATAGTCATTATAGCTGCAATAGGAATAAAAAGCTTAGTGCGGAAATGATGGAATAGTCGATGTAACAAGTGAAGCAGCAGACGATTATAAATTTATGTCATATAAAGAACAAGTTGAACAAGTAGTTTACTCAACAATAGTCTCATTTGGAGCAAAAGCAGATACACCAACAATTGACGATATAGGAAGCGATTTAAGTGATCAAGACTGGGTAAGAACAGCAGTACCATATAAAAGAGAAGATCCATTAATAGACTTTGTATATGTTCAAGTAAACGAAGGCTATGAATTTCAAGTATTTTATGATCCAATATATGGAAACATTATAGCAGATTGTTTAGGCAAAGTTCCAGAAAATCCAAGTATATTTGATAGTAATCTAACATTAACAGCCAGATACGCAAGTGAAATAACAAGTATAATAGCAAATGCAAGAGATCCACAAAAAGGAGTTGCAAAGTTAGAAGTATATTATAGAGGACAAAAACTAGAAGATTTAACAATTAATAATCCTAGTGAAAAAGAACAATGGGATGTAAAAGATATAGGAAAAGGCAGATATGATATAAAAGCAACATCAAACTCAGGAGCAGTAGCATGGGATCATGTAAGA
>CANSNA010000016.1 GCA_947648255.1 uncultured Clostridium sp.
TTTCATAAAAATTAAATTTTCAAAAAAAATTACACACTTTACTTGACAAAGTCAATTTTTATTAAAATACATAATATCAAAATAAAAAGTCAAAGTACTATATAATTTTACTACTTTGACTTTTTTATTTTAATTTATTCTGTCCTAAGTGCTTCCACAGGATCTTTCTTACTTGCAACTTTTGCAGGTATTAATCCTGAGATCATTGTCAAAATCACACTAATTGCAACAAGTATACCTGCTCCTGCCATAGGTAACTGGCTTACATTACTTACCTCAGCTAAATTTTCTATCACTATATTTATAGGAATATTTAAAGCCATTGTTATCCCAATTCCAAGTAGCCCAGAAGTTAAACCTACAATTAAGGTTTCTGCATTAAATACTCTTGACACATCCTTTTTAGATGCTCCAATTGCCCTTAAAATTCCTATTTCCTTCGTTCTTTCTAGTACTGATATATATGTTATAATTCCTATCATAATGCTTGATACAACAAGTGATATTGATACAAAAGCGATCAATACATAACTAATTATATCTATAATGTCTGTTACAGAACTCATAAGCATTCCTACAAAATCACTATAGCTTATAACATTTCCTTCATTTCCTGAATCTTTTTGCTTTTGGTTATAATCCTCTATTATTTTCTTAATTTCTTCTTTTGCTGAAAAATCAGTTGCATAAATATTAATTGCAGACGGACTTTCTACATCTACTGAACCAAGTTTTTGAAGATTTGTTTCATAGGTCGCATCCGCTTGTTCTTTGTAGCTAGAAATGATAGTTGCAAGTTCTTCTGGTGACAGTGATTGCAAATACATTTTTTGTTCATCACTTAATTTTTCCATGTTAAATTCTTCTTTTGAAAATTCCAAACCTGTAATAACATTTCTTTCTGGATTTGCTTTTTGTTCTCTTACAATTTCACTATTATTTATTTTATCAATCACATATTGCTCTAAACCATTTGTATATAAAACTCCACCAAGTTCACTTGTTGCTCCAGACCATTCTTTACTTGGCTTTAGAATTCCAACAATTTTAATTTCAGCACTATCTCTTAATTTTCCTCTTAAAAACTCTTCATCTTCTGTTTTGTCTACCCAAATATTATTTATCTTTTCATAATAATCTGTATTTAAAAGTACTTTATATGATAGCCCTATCAAGTCTTTATAGTAAAAAGTCATAGTATTTGTTTCGATTTTTTCTCTATTTTCAATCTTATTATACATTTCGTCAAGTTCTTTTTGGTCTTTTAAGCCTAATGCATAAAGCACATAATCGCTTATTTTGTTATTTTCATCTACTAAAAGTGCAACTTCATTGTAGTATTCTGGCATTTTTCCTTCTACTACATCATACATCTTTTCATTTATTTCTTGATTTTCAAACATTTCCTCAAAAACTTCTCCGCATCATTTGAGATGTCATTGGGTTTTCTGGCACGCCTATACTTTTAAGTATTGTATTAGGATTTACCTTTATGATTTCTTTTTCTATATCACTTTTATATAACTGTAAATCTAAATTATATTCATATCCTATTGCTGTTGTATAGTCTTTTATATTACTTTCATTTCCTTCAAGATATTCTTTAAATAATTTTAAATTATTTGACTGTAATTTACTACTCATAATAGATAATGTATCTGTTATAGTATTATTTGATGTGACTACACCCTCTTCTCCAACTTTTTCTAATTCCTCTAATGCTTTTTCTTGTCTTTCTGTCATAAATGCCGCAAAATCTATTGAATTTTCTTCAATTGTAAGTGGATATGAAGTTAATGTTTCTTCTTGAACTCTAGTTATATAATTTTGAACTCCGACTTGAAAGTGATAATATCATAGCAATTCCAATAATTCCTATTGAACCTGCAAATGATGTTAAAATTGTTCTTCCTTTTTTTGTCATTAAATTATTTAAGCTTAGCCTAATTGCTGTATGAAATTTCATTGATGTTCTTTTATATTCTCCCCTTTTTGGCTCTTCTCTATATGCAAACATATCTACTGGGTCTGAATCATCTGTAATTTTTCCGGTCTAAAATTTTAATTATTCTGCTAGAATATTTTTCTGCAAGTTCTGGATTATGTGTTACCATGATAATTAATTTGTCATTAGAAATTTCTTTTAAAAGTTCCATTACTTGTATGCTTGTTGCAGTATCTAAGGCACCGAGTTGGTTCATCTGCTAAAATTATATCTGGGTCATTTACTAGTGCTCTTGCAATTGCAACTCTTTGCATTTGACCTCCTGAAAGTTGGTTTGGTCTTTTATGCATATGATCTTTTAATCCTACTTTTTCTAAAGCACTTTTTGCCCTTTGCTTTCTTTCTTTTTTTGATACTCCTGATATTGTCAATGCAAGTTCTACATTTGAAAGTACACTTTGATGAGAAATTAAATTATAACTTTGAAAAACAAAACCTACACTGTAGTTTCTATAACTATCCCAGTCTCTATCTTTAAAATCTTTTGTGGATTTACCGATTTATTATTAAATCTCCGGCTAGTATATCTATCTAATCCGCCTATTATATTAAGTAGTGTAGTTTTACCACAACCACTTTGCCCTAGAATTGATACAAACTCCGATTTTCTAAATTCTAAGTCGATTCCTTTTAAAGCTTCTACCTCTTCGTTTCCACTTACATATGTTTTTCTAATATTTCTTAAACTTAACATTATGTCCTTCTCCTTTTTAGTTTTCCCCTTGTTATTTTGAAGGTCCTTAGACTTTTTACATATTTTAAATTTCCTCTTATTTTTATTTAATATCTTATTTATAATTCCGAATATTCGATACTGCTTGGTTAATTTGATTTGCTACATATGCTGCTCCATATCCATTATCAATATTAACTACACTTATGCCATTTGCACACGAATTTATCATCCCAAGAAGAGTTGTTACTCCTCCAAAATTCGCACCATACCCTACAGATGTTGGCACAGCAATTACTGGCACTTTGCTAATACCTGCAATAACTGTTGCAAGAGCTCCTTCCATTCCTGCAATTGCTATAATACAATTTGCTTTATCTAATTTATCTTTTTGTGCTAAAAGCCTATGTATTCCAGTAACTCCGACATCATATATTTTTAGAACATTGCTACCGAAAAATTCTAAAGTTTCAGCAGCTTCTTCTGCAACAGGAATGTCTGCCGTTCCTCCTGTACAAATTGCTATACAGCCTCTTTTTTCTTTTGGTTTTTCAAGTTTTAGTATTTTAGATATTTCATTATACTCGATTTCTGGGAGATCTTTTTTTACAGCTTCATACTGTTCTTTAGTTGCTCTTGTACCTAAAACCTCTCCATTTTTCTCATATATCTTCTTAAATATTTTGCCTAAAAATTCATTAGGTTTGTCTTGGCAAAAAATCACTTCTCCTATACCAGTTCTATCTTTTCTATCATGATCAATTTTAGCATATCCTAAATCTTCATATCCATGATTTTTAACTTCTTTTTCTGTTTCTTTTAAACTAATTTCTCCATTATTTAGTCCTTCTAGTACCTCTTTTTTTTCCAAGTATTCTACATCCTTTCCTTATTATTTATACCATTTAAAACTCTTTAGTTAAGCTTATATAGTTCTTTTAAAGGAATATTATTTTTTTCTGCTAGTTCTTTCATGCTTTCGTATTCTGGGTAAATATATACCTCTTCATTATTTACAACTTTTTTTGCTTTTATTCTTCCGTATTTTGTATCTACATAGATATTTTCTCTTTCAAGTTCTGTTCTTTTTTCTATTTTGTATCTTATTCCAATTGTTGTTGTTTCTTTAAATATAATGTCTTTCATTTTTTGTATATCTTTTTCTTTAGAAATGACTGTTAGCTTATATGCTGGTCTATTTTTCTTCATAAATATTGGTGTAAAAAATGCATCTAATGCTCCGTTTACTATAAGCTTTTCTAAAACAAAACCGAAGCACTTCTCCCCTTGTATCATCAATGTTTGTTTCTAAAACAGCTATCTCTGTTTCTTTTAAAATTTGGGATATTGTTTCTCCATAACTTATTTTTAAAAGATTTGGAATTTTTAAGTCCTTTGTTCCTGCTCCCCAGCCTACCTTTTCTACTTTCATTTCTTTCATAATACCAAATTCATCTGCAATTTCTGCGATAATTGCAGCTCCTGTTGGAGTTACAAGTTCGGTATCTATATCTATTTGCTTAAAATTGACTTTTGAAGCTGCAAAAATTTCAGTAACTGCTGGGACTGGAACTGGAATTATTCCATGAGCACATTCTACAAATCCATATCCATCACATACAACACTAGATATAATTTTATCTGGATTTATTTTATTTATCAAAATAGCTGTTCCTAAAATATCTATTATAGAATCTATTGCTCCTACTTCATGAAAATGTACTTCTTCTATACTCTTACCATGAACTTTTGCCTCTGCCTTTGCAACTCTCATAAAAATTCTTTTAGCAAGTTTTTTTGCGTTTTCTTCAATTTTACTATTGTCTATAATTTTATTAATATTTGCTAAATTTCTGTGCTTATGATGATAATCTTCTTCTAAAATTACATCTACATATGTACCTGTAATTCCGTTTTTTTGAGTTTTTGATATTTCGATTTTATATCCTACTATATTTAATTTATTAAGTTCTTCTAGTAAGTAGCTATTATCTGAGGTAATCTCTAGAAGAGCACCCAGTACCATATTACCACTTATTCCAGAAAAGCAGTCAAGATATAAGGTTTTCATAACAATATAATTTCTCCCTTTAGTGTTTATGACTAATTTCCAATTATGGAATTATTATACCATGTTAAGATCAAAATTTCTACACTATTTTAAGAATTTATTAAATAAAAATGTTTTAAAGTCAGCAGTTTCAAAGTACAATATTTAGTATTTTAAAATCGTATAAGAAAAATGGTTATGTCATATGTGTAAATCGCTTCGCAATTGCAGAGCCAAAGGAAACTTAACCTTTTATATAAAAAATAAAGGCTAAGCACCTAAAGTGTTTAGTCTTTATTTACATATAGTTCCTTTTACTAACCAAATTGGTAAAAAGCCCAAAACTAATTTTGTGTATATGGTAATACTGCAATATGTCTTGCTCTTTTTACTGCAACAGTTATATCTCTTTGATGTTTAGCACATGCACCTGTTGCTCTTCTTGGTAATATTTTTCCCTTATCATTGATGAATTTTTTTAATCCATCTGGATTTTTATAATCTAAAACTAAGTTTTTATCTGCACATAATGGGCAAACTTTTCTTCTTTGTTTTCTAAACTTAGGATTATAATCATCATCATTATTTCTATTGTTTCTTCTATTTTGTTTTCTATCTACCATTTTGCTTTTCCCCCTATTCTATAAATTTTCTAGAATGGTAAATCGTCATTAGAGGTTAATTCAAACTCTGAATTTCCACCTGAAACATCTGCTCCAAAAGTATTTTCAAAGTTTCCAGTGCCTTCTCCTGCACCTTCTCTTTTACTGTCTGCAAAATATGCTTCTTCTGCGATTACTTCTGTTACATAATGTTTTTGACCTTTATCATCATCCCAATTTCTTGTTTGTATTCTACCGATTACTCCTACTTGTTGTCCTTTTTTGAAGTATTTACTGCAAAATTCCCCTTGTTTGCCCCAAGCAACAATATTTATAAAATCTGCTTGTCTTTCTTCTCCTTGTCTTACAAATCTTCTATTTACGGCTAAAGAGAATGATGCAACTAATGTATTGTTTGTTTGTGTATATCTCACCTCTGGATCTCTTGTTAGTCTTCCCATTAATACTACTTTGTTCATTTATTATTCCTCCTTTTAATATACTTTTATTTGCTTCTTAACTTTTGATATATATCTAACCTAAGTATTGCAAACACAAACAATACTGTTTTTTTTAGACTATTCTTCGTCTTTTCTAACTACTATGAACTTTATTATTTCATCTGTTATTCTATAGTTTCTTTCAAGCTCTGTAATTAGTTCTGGTTTAGCTTCAAAATCGAATACAACGTAGTAGCCTTCACTATTTTTGCCTATATTATAAGCTAGTTTCTTTCTACCCATTTCATTTACATTTGAAACTTTTCCTTCAGTATTAATCAAATCTGTAAATTTTGAAATTAATGTTTTAATTCCTTCTTCTTCTACATTTTGACCAATAATGATTATACTTTCGTATTTATTCATTATTTTCACCTCCCTTTGGCTATATATCCCATGTATTTTAACATGAGCAAGGAAATAAATTTATAACTTTAAATTTATTAACGTTAATAATTTTATCACGTTTTACAATGTTTTGCAAGTGCTTTATTGAATTTTACCTGTTGTGTGATAAGTTTCTCCATCATATATTATACCTTCAATGTAATATACTGTATGTGTTTTCTGATTTACAATGTATCTATTGTTGGATTCTGAATTACGATAATCCTGACCATAATTCAAAGATAAAGTTTCTAATGCACTTAAATCTATTGTATAATAAACTGCTCCATCGCTTTGCATTAAATCATCAAATTTACCAACTAGTGATTCTTTACTTACTTTATAATTATCATCATTTTCCCTATATATTGGTAATTTGCCATTTTTTACATAATATACTGCTATTCTATCATTTAGCATTTCTATATCATTTTGAAGTTTTGTTAATTTTGAAATGTTTAGCGAGGTATGTGAATTCATTGAAAGTGCCACTGTTAAAATTGCCATCATAATTACAGCTATTACTAGAGTAAGCATCGTTATACCTCTTTCATTTTTTACAGTTTTCTTTATCATATGTTTATTTTCCTTTCATTTTCTATCTATACATATTCATTTTACTATTAATCTTTATTTATTGCAATATAATTTTCTAAAATTTTATACATCTCTTTTTTTATCTTATATTTTTTGTTTTCTTCAAATAGTATTATTGCAATATATATAATTGTAAAAAGAAGAGCAATATTTCTTAAAGTTATACATATTATAACAGTTATGATACTTAAAATTATTGCTGTTATATTTGATATTATATGAATTAAATTTATTGCTTTTATTTTTCCCATTAGGATGCATAAAATGTATTTTAAAATTCTTCCTCCATCTAGCGGATATATTGTAAGCATATTGAATATAAATATTAAAATATTTATATATACAAAATTAGTATTTGGAATGATATTCAAGAAAAAAACTATAAATATTAAGTTAACAAATGGTCCTGCCATCGCTATTATCAATTTTTTTAGGCTTAGTAAACTTGCTCTTTTAAATTTTTTGTTATAACTTTTTGTATCTACTTTAAAAATTATAGCAAATCCGCATTGGCATTATTTCTAATCGTTTTGCTCTTAGCCCTAAACATATTCCGAATAACTATATGACCTATCTCATGAAAAAGTGCAAATAGCATTAAATATAAGTATATCTCTAACTGTCTTGTTACAAAAAAAAATAAAACAAAGATGAAAATTTTTAAGTCTAGTTTTATTTGAATATGTCTACGCCTCCTTTTCTTTCAAATTATGCCACAAATTCTATCATTAATCTTGGATCTATACAAACATCCTTTACTCTTATTTCAAAATGTAAATGTGCACCAGTTACAGCTCCCGTAGCCCCTACTCTTGCGATTTCTTGCCCACTTGTCACTTTGTCTCCGTACATTTACTAAAAGCTCACTGCAATGTGCATATACTGTTTTTATTTCCCCATTTTGTACCATTATATATTTTCCATAACTTGGTGATTCTCTAGCAATTACCACATCTCCATCTATTGATGCAACTATTGGTGTTCCTGTATTTGCACCGTATGTCAATTCCTTTATGATAGGCTGTCACAACTTCTGAGGTTACTTCTCTTTCTCCATATTCTGATGATACTTTTCCATGTACTGGAAGTTTAAATGAATATGTACGTTTTATTCTTTCTGTTTCGCTTTCTTCTGTTTTTATTATTTCACTTTGTGTTAAACTTTCCTCTTCTTCTAAAATGCCTATATTTTCGCCTCCTTCAACTTCTTTTTTTTCTGCCTCACCTTCTTCTTTATTTTCTTCTCCTTCCTCTTGATTATTTTCTTCTAAGTTTTCATCTGGATATAGATAATTCTTTATTTCGGTCATAGCCGAATTATAAATACTATAAAAATCATAATCAACTGATACTATTTCTTTTATTTTTGAAATTGTACTTTCTGAAAAACTATAATTTGTTGTATTTATTAGATGAAATGTAAAGTACAGTAGTAAGCAAATTGTAACTTGAAGTCCCGTTTTTTTAAAAACTTTCATTTTTTTGGATTCTTCATTTACACTTACTCTTGCTCTTTTGGTTCTTTCTCTTAAAGCTTGCCTTTTTGCATATATTTCTTCTGCTCTTCTTATTCTATCATCTGGGCTAAATACTCTTTCCATAGCTTTTCCTCCTTTTTAGTAATTATATGTCCTACTTATATGGTTTAGCCCTAAAAAGTAAAAATATGTAAAAAACCATAAAACCTGTTTAGGCTCTATGGCTTTTGTATTTTAGAATTTTATTTTAATATACTTATAGCGATTCCAATTATTGCAGTTAATCCAAGTAAAAAACTACAAATTTTTAGTTTTTTATATTGCAATCTTATTTTTCTTAAGTCTCTTATATTTTCTTTTGGCATTTCTAATTTTTTTAAATATTCTGTAACTACAAATTCTGCTTCTTGTAAAGCTGTTTCATAGTTTCCATTTGAAGTATCTTGCATTTTTCCGTGCAATTTTACTTTCTACAATTTCTTTGTTTTTTATTTTACTATTACTTTTAAGTATTACAATTGCCTCTTCTGCTATATTTGATGGTAAATCTTTCAAAACTATAATATTTTTCATAGCTTTAATGTTCATAGGCATTTTGCATCCCTCCATATGTTTATATTTTTTCCTTTTTTTGAAAAAATATACATATTAGAATACTAAAGCTTTATTTTTCATCCATCTTATCCCATAGTGAGATTTCATTTGTTTCTAAAGTCTTTTGCACATCTATTATCCTTTGATTAGACGAACCTCTAAATTTTAATGATGGATTTTTTAAAGTTTCTACAAATTGACCATCTACTACATAATCAATATATTTTAGGAGTTCATTTGTTGTTTCATTATTTTTTGCCATTTCCCCTATTACCTGTTTATCAAACAAATAACCTGTATAGCACCAAATTGGTTTATCTGGATATAATTCCTTTGCTCTTTTTACAACAGGCAAGAGTCCTTCTTGATTTTTTAAATCTAGTGGTTCTCCTCCAAGAAGTGATAATCCTTTTATGTAATCTGGTTTCAAAGCCTCCATCACTTCATTTTCTATTTTTTCTGTAAATTCATTTCCATAGTTATAATCCCATGCTTCTTGATTAAAGCAACCCTTGCAGTGATGAGAGCATCCACTTACAAATAAGGATACTCTAACACCTGGTCCGGTTTGCAACATCACATTTTTTTATTGTCGCATAATTCATTTGTTTCCACCTCTATCTTACAAGTGTAATACTCTGGATTTAATTTCTTTTGTTTTTCCCTCATTCCAAAAATTTTCTCCAAGGTAACCACATGTACGTCTTACTACATTCATTTTACTCTTATCTTTGTTTCCACAATTTGGGCATTCCCATTCATTGTGGTCATTTATTGTAATTTCTCCATCAAATCCACAAACTTGGCAGTAATCTGATTTTGTATTAAATTCTGCATATTGAATATTATCATATATAAATCTAACTACTTCTTCTAAAGCATCTAAATTATGCTTCATATTTGGAACTTCTACATAAGATATTGCCCCTCCTCCTGATAGCTTTTGGAAATCACTTTCAAATTTTAGCTTTTCAAATGCATCTATTTTTTCTCTAACATCTATATGGTATGAATTGGTATAATATCCTTTATCTGTTATGTCTTCTAAATTTCCAAATTTCTCTTTATCTATTCTTGCAAATCTATAGCATAAGCTTTCTGCTGGTGTTCCATATAATGCAAAACCAAGTCCAGTTTCTTTTTTCCACTTTTCTGTTGTTTCTTTTAGTTTGTTCATTATTTTTAATCCAAATTCTCTTCCCTCTTGAGTTGTATGAGATACACCTTTTACTGCTTTTGTTGTTTCATATATTCCAATATATCCTAGTGATATTGAAGAATATCCATTTTTTAGCAACTTGTCTATTTTTTCTCCCTTTTCAAGTCTTGCAATTGCTCCATATCTCCAATGAATTGGGCTAACATCTGCAGATGTTCCAAGCAAGGCATAGTGCCTGCACATTAAAGCTTCTTTGCATAATTCTAATCTTTCTTCTAATAATTTCCAGAATTTTTCTTCATCATTTCCTGCAATTATTCCAATTTGTGGTAAGTTGATACTTACAACGCCTTGGTTAAATCTACCTTCAAATTTGTATTTTCCATTTCCATCTTTCCATGGTGCTAAAAAGCTTCTGCATCCCATTGGACTAAATACATTTCCTTCATAGTTTTCTCTCATCTTTTTAGCTGAAATATAATCTGGATACATTCTCTTTGATGAGCATCTTACAGCAAGTTTTGTTAAGTAATCATATTTTCCACCTTTTAGACAATTGTGCTCGTCTAAAACATATACAAGTTTTGGAAAGGCTGGTGTTACATATACACCTTTTTCATTTTTTATTCCTTTATATCTTTGTTTTAAAATTTCTTCTATTATCATTGCATTTTCTTCAATATATTCATCATCTTTTTCTAAGTTTAAGAATAATGTTACAAATGGAGACTGACCATTTGTTGTCATTAATGTATTGATTTGATATTGAATTGTTTGAACTCCTGAGCTCAATTCTGTTTGAAGTCTTTGGTCTACTAATTCTTCCATCATTTTTTCTGTTAGACTTCCATCTTCATTTAGTTCTTCTACTTGTTTTTTGAATTTTTCACGACTTTTTCTTAGATATTTCCCTAAATGTTTTATATCAACAGATTGTCCTCCATATTGGCTACTTGCAACTGATGCAATTATTTGTGTCATAACTGTACATGCAACTTGGAAACTTTTTGGTGTTTCTATCATTTTGCCATTCATAACTGTTCCATTATCTAACATATCACTTATATTTATTAGGCAACAATTAAATATTGGTTGTAAAAAATAGTCTGCATCATGGAAGTGTAAAACTCCTTCCTCATGTGCTTTTGATATTTTCTCTGGTAATAGCATTCTTTTGGTTAAATCTTTTGAAACTTCTCCTGCTATTAAATCCCTTTGTGTTGATGCAATTATTGCATTTTTGTTTGAATTTTCTTCCATTAAATCTTTATTTGAGTTTTTAATTAGGCTTAATATTGATTCATCTGTTGTGTTTTGTTTTCTAATCAAAGCTCTTGTATATCTATATACTATATATTTTTTGGCTAAGTCGTATTTACCAACTTCCATTAATTTTTCTTCAATTATATCTTGAACATCTTCTACTAAAATTCTTTTTTTGCCTAAATCTTCAATATAGTTTACTATATTTTTGATTTCTTCTTTGGTTGCTTTTTCTTTTCCTCTTACTTCTTCATTTGCTTTTTCAATTGCTATTTCAATTTTGTTTCTTTCGTATTCTACTGCTCTTCCGTCCCTTTTAATTACTTTCATAGCTTTTCCTCCCTTGTTTATTCTATCGATATTATATAGATAAAAAAAACAATAATCTGTTGCAAATGCAACATTCATTTTGACTAAATTAGCTAACTATTCATCTTGAACATTTTAAAGAAATATTACAAAAATATTACAAATTCAATACATTTTTTCCAGTTTTTTCATAAAATCTATGTATCTATTGTTATTTCTGTATTATGCCATTCTACTAAATGGCAATTTTAAAAGTTTTGTGTTGCATTTGCAACTCTTTTATGATATTATTTTGTCAATAAGAAATAAAAATCGTAAAAAGCATTAATCTTACTGGCTTTTTATAATAGGAGGTAAACAAATGGTTAATAGTTTTAATATATCTAAATTTGCAAAAGAGTTTAATACAGGATGTACTAAAACACAAATAAAGGATTTTAATAAAGGTGAAGCAATAACTACTTATTTAGTTAACAGAAATCAGCTTTGTATTCTAATTTTTGGCAGTGCTGATTTGGTTAGATATGATATTAATGGAAATAGAATTGTTACTGAACGTTTTGCAAAAGATGCAATTTTTGGTGAGATATTTTATGATGTTAATACAAATAGTGAGTTTGTAGTTGAAGCTAAAGAAAAATGCAAGGTTTTATTTTTTCTTTATGATGATATAAATGAGAAGTGTAAGTCTAATTGTTCTTATCATAAAGTTTTAGTTTCTTCTATGCCTTCTTTGATTATTACTAAAATTATGGATTTAACTTCTAGATTAGATCTTCTATCTAGAAGAACTACTCGTGATAAACTTCTTCGGTTATTTTGAACTTTTGTCTAAAAAATATGGTAAAAGTTTTTCTCTTCCTTTTTCTATAACAGAACTTGCCAATTATTTGGCTGTAGATAGGAGTTCTATGACTCGTGAGCTTTCTTATTTGAAAAAGGAAAATTTTATTAAGCAAGATAGAAATAATATTACTTTACTTTATTAGTTATTTTTCTATGCTTACAGATTTAATAATGACTAGTTTTATTAGTCTTTTAAATTTACTATCAATAAAGCATTTCTTACAATTAATTGAACGAAATGGGTTGTTTTTTTCATATAATAATTATATAATAATAAAATGCAAATTTAAATTTGGAGGAACTACGTTATGTCAAGCGTTATTGATAATATTAAAAAGTATAGCACAATTCATTTTATCGGAATTGGTGGAATTAGTATGAGTGGAATTGCTGAAACTATTAAAAGTCTTGGTATTCATGTCACTGGTAGTGATCTTGCTAAGTCTCATATTACCGATAGGCTTATTTCTAACGGTATAGATGTTAGTATTGGGCATGATTTGAAAAAGATTAAAAATGCAGACCTTGTTGTTTATACTGCTGCAATTTCTAGTGATGACCCAGAACTTGTTGAGGCTTTGAAATTGAATAAAAAAACTTGTGAAAGAGCTGTTTTTTTAGGTAAATTGACAGAAGCTTTCAAAGAAACTATTGGAATTTCTGGAACTCATGGAAAAACTACTACTACCTCACTTGTTTCTTTATGTTTTATAGAAGCAAATCTGGACCCTAATGTTCAAGTTGGTGCAATTTTAAAGGAACTTAATCGGTAATTATAGAATTGGAAATAGCGATTATTTAATACTTGAAGCTTGTGAATATGTTGAAAGCTTTCTACACTTCCATCCTAAGGCTAATATTGTTTTAAATATAGACAATGATCATTTGGATTATTTTGGAAATATTGATAATATAAAAACTGCTTTTAAAAAATATATAAAATTATTACCAGATGATGGTATTTTAGTATTTAATGGTGATGATGAAAATTGCAAAGAATTAGAAAAATGCACAAATGCAAAGACAGTAACTTTTGGAATAAAAAACGAAACTGCAGATTATGTTGCAAAAAATATAAACTTTGATGATAATGGTTTTCCAACATTTGATGTATATAAAAGTAGCAATTTACTAGATACTTTTAAACTATCAATTTCGGGAATGCATAATGTTTTAAATGCTACTTCTTGTATCGCTTTATGTGATAATTATAAGGTTCCAATTGAAGCTATAAAAAAAGCCTTAGCCTCTTTTACAGGTGCAAGCAGAAGATTAGAATACAAAGGTTCCTTTAATAATATATCAGTATTTGATGATTATGCACATCATCCAACAGAAATTAAAGCAACAGCTGACAGCTTAAATAGAAAAAAATTTAATGAATCATGGGTAGTTTTCCAGCCTCATACATATAGTAGGTTAAAAAATTTATTAAATGACTTTGCTGAAAGTTTACTAACCTTTGATCATATAGTGCTAACAGATGTATATGCTGCAAGAGAAAAGAATGTATTTAATGTAACTTCAAAAGATTTAGTTGATAAATTAGTAGCCTTAGGAAAGCCTGTTCAATATATATCAGAATTTGAAAACATTGAAAAATACTTAAAAAGGAGTGCAAAGTCTGGAGATGTTATACTAACACTAGGAGCAGGAACAGTAACTGAAATTAGTGATATGCTTGTACAATAAAAACAAGTATTTCCCTCTTTAAAAAAATAGAAAAAGTACACATCTTTGTATACTTTTTCTATTTTTTCTAAGAATTCATTTGCTTTACCATCAGTTCCGCAAATACTGCATAACCGTAATTCTAAGTCATTTACCATTACATGTGTTAAAGCTCCGCACTATTTTACCGATTTTGGATGATCGGGCTTCCGCTCATTCCTTGCACTATCCCTCCAGATTTTTCTATAAGCTTTGGATCTGTCACTCTTATTATCATACTTTTATTATCTATGTTATTATTTATAAAAATTTTCTCAATTTCTACTTCATATTCTTTTGGTTTTTCATTCTCTAAGGTTGTAAGAAGTGTTGCTTTTCCGTTCTTTTATTTCACTTCTAAGTGCTACATCATATGTTTTAGTGCTTTTCATATCTAATGAGCTTAAATGATTTACTTCTCCATAAACTCCATAATTAGTATTTTTATTAATGCTTCCGAATAGTTGGTTTTCCCTCTATTGAACCTTGTATCTTTCCGAGGATTTCCAGATGTTCCTTTTGCAATAGATAAAATATTTGCTCCTACAATTTCTCCTGATGCAATTTCAACTAACTTCTCAGTATCAGGGTCAACAATTCCGATGTCCTAACCCTGCAAATTTTTTCGTACTTGGGTCATAAAAAGATGCTGTTCCAACACCTGCTGCTGTATCTCTAACCCAAAGTCCGATTTTATATACGTTATCACTCGTTTTTACAGGTTTTAGGGAAGTTTCAAGCTCTATGTCATCTCGTATATATCTTATATTCAAATCAGAGCCTTTAGATGCATTTATTTGGTTTGTGAGTTCAAAAGTAGAAGATACTTCCTTTCCATTTACAGAAACTATTATATCTCCTTCTTCTATGTTTGCTCCTTCATATGGGTTATAAGTATTACTATCTGCTCCTGTTATCCCTGATTTTCCAACAACTAATACTCCATTTGTATAAAGCTTAACTCCAATTAAATTGCCAAGAGGTACAAGTTCTGAACTTTCTATTATATCTACATTTATTTCTTTTACTTTTATTCCAAAAACTGCAACATCCAAGTTTAAATTTCCTGTAAGATCTATATCTTGTGCATTTGCTGAAGCTGTTACTGTTTTTTTATTTTCAATTCTTTCAATACTTGGATTACTTGAAAAAGAGGTTTTTACATCTACTCCGAAAATGGTTCTTAAATTAAGTGGTTCTCCCTCGAATAACACTACATTTTCTGGAAGATTTTCTACATCTGATACATATATTAAAGCTGTTAATAAAAAGAATAATAAGATAATTACATATTTTATATTTACTCGTTTTTTCATTTTTATCAATTCCTTTTTTCTGTTATTTAGCAATATCTTTTGTTTTTTTGCTTTAATATTATAACCAAATACACAAAAAATAAAAGATTCGAATTTTTTATTTTTTTTCGAATCTTTTTATATTTTACCAAAGCTCATCTTCCCAAGGCTCTGGAAGTCCTGTACTTCCGCTTATAAAGCCTGATTGTTTAATCGGAATTAGTCTTAATTTTTCTTTTGCAAGTGCTGATTCATATGCATTTTTTCTAGTTTCTATATATGTTAAAGATTTATGATTTTCTTCAAAATATTTTTTTGCACTATTCCATGTTCCATCACTTGCACGTATCATACAATAATAGCAAGCAAGTGTATCTCTGTGCCCAGCACTTTCTTGGTCTTTAAAATCATTTTTGTTATATCCTGTAATTGTATCTCCTCCTAAATGGTCACACCATATTCTATGGTAATATGAATCACTTCCTGTGCCTTCTCCTACAAAGTATAACTCTTCTCCTTTTACTAATTCTTTATTTTCTGTACTTACTGCAATTGTATAATTATTATACATAGTCGTACCAGTTGGGATATTTTGCATGAAAGCAATTAAACAAACATTGTTTAAAATTAAATCCCAATCATTTCCAGAAAGTTCTGGCATTTGATTTCCATATATACTCATTGACTGAATTAAATTTTTATTAATACTATCTTTTATTACATCATATTTTTCTCCGTTAAATTCTGAATCTTCTCCTGGAATTGCTGAATTATCTTCACTTATTATTAAAGCGTCTTTTGCTTCTTGTAAATTTGATTCATTTAACATTTTATTAAACCATTTGGTAAAAGTCCAAGCATCTTCATAATATTTTCTTACATCATCATTATTTCCTAATGCTTGTATAAAAGAGTCTGCTTGTGATTGACTATTTGGTATTACCTCTAAATATCCAGCTCTTGATTGATATTTGTTATTTTCATCATAATAATAAACTGACACAAAATTATCTAGTGTAAAAGAAATTGTTAAAATCTTACTCTTATTATCATTTGCATATTGTTTTGTATAATGCACATACGATTTTAACTCATGAGATGTTGAAATGTTTCTCCAACCTGTTCCTGTAATTTCTCCATCTTCATTTCTTGTTACATCCCATAATCTTTCAGTTGGAGAATAGATATAGTAACCATCATATAAAGTAAATACTAATGCTGGTACATAAGCCATCATAAAACTTGTAGAAGAGCCTGTTGCTCCAACACGTGTTGCAAGTGTAGATGGAAATACATTTAGAGCAGCCTGTATATCTCTTATCTTTTTATCTGTAACATCTGAATACTGGTCATTTGTAGTATTTATTTGAAATGCAGTCATTGTTTCATGAGCTGCATCTATTAATGCTGTATCATATTTTGCTCTTAAAAATGCCGTATCTACTTGTAATTGAACATAGACTGATAATATTATTATAATTGGCAATGCTAGTGCTAAAAATATTATTGTTAGATTTTGTAATCTCATTTACTATATTTTCTCCTTTAGTAAAAAATTGTCTTTACCTTTTAGTAGGTCAAAGGGCAAATACCGCACTTTTTCCAAGCTTATTGGTAAAGACTTTAAATTTAATTTCATGTTTTTTAATTTCCAGTTCCTGTAACTGTGACAAGTCCTGAGTGTGAACCAGTTATACTATATGTATCATTTCCACTTAAGCTATAAAAGAAATTTTTAAGCATTTGAGATATTGTAGTATTTGTGTTAGAAGCTCTAACTGTTAATATATCTCCTTCTTTCATATACTTAACGCCAGCTGCATCTAATTCATCCATTATTTGAGAAGTATAAATTGAATAATAAATATTCTCTCCTATCTTTTGTCCAGGATTTCCACTAGTATATAGGCCTGATTGTGTATTTTTCTTTCTTGCAGGGTTTGAGTCTAATACTTGTATTTCCATTGCTAAATCAAATGTATTTCCTGTTGCGTATAGATCTGCAATTAATTTATCATAATTTGCTTGTGTTATTTTTCCTGTGTTTCTTGCATTATTTACAAATTCGGCAACAGCAGTTTGAACTGCAAGCTCTGATACATCATCATTACGTTCTGACATTGCCATCATTGGAAATATAAACATTAGTATGGCTGCAAGTAAAATTGCAACAACTGTAATTAATGAATCTCCCATTTGCTTCCCCTCCTTTTATTTTACTTAAGGTTCCATTTCTACATAAATTATTTCTCTTTTTACTGTATCTGCTAAAGTTCCAGAATTTTCTCCTACATAAAATGAGTCTCCGTCTTCTCCAATTACTGGATTATTTTTATCATGTGTTATTATATATTCTTTAAATCTAGAATCTTTATATTTTGCAATTATTCCTCCATCCACACAAGGTACATGATTTTGAGAGGTTCCTGGATTACCTTGTGTTCCTAAATTATCTATATTAAAATATACAGTTTCACCGGAATAAATCTCCATCTATTCTTTGTGGTATATACTGAGTTCTTGTATTTCCTGCCCATGGGCAAGCATATGCTATCCTTACTAATGTTGATGTTTCTTGTTTATAAATTCTTTCAAAGAGTGTTCTTAGCTCATTTATATTATTTATTCTAGGTACACCGTACTGGATCTAAAACATAGTAATTAATTTCATCTATTAGAGCTTGTTTACTATCTTCACTTAAGTTTGGTTCATTTATACGATTACATAATACTTCTGTATCACTATCAAATCTTGTTATTATTTCACTATCCTGACTAATTAGGGTAACTCCGTAGCTTTCTACTGAATACCTATATATTGTTGGTATCATTTCTTCTAGAGTAACTACTCTTGTTATTACTCCATTTGCATCTGTGTGAATATTATCTGTTCCTTCTGGAAGATTTGTATAATATGTAGTCTTATCAGCTTCTGCAATTAATACATCGGCTGCTCTTTTTGCTGTACCTACTGTTTGAAAAAGCAAGGTAAATGCAAGCATAAATACAAACAAAGCAAAGGCAAGCTTTAAGGCATCTCCTAGATTTTCCATATGTATTTAGTCCTTTCAGAGTTTATTGGATTTTTATTTGATTAACTCTTCCTGCTGGTGAATATTCTACACTTACTTCATAAGTTGATGAAGAATTAATAAGTGATATTACATTTGTAACCTCTTGATTTGTATATGTCTGTCCACCATATTCTACAGAAATTAAAAGGTCTGCATTTGATGCATTATTTGATTGCACCTGTTGTACTAAAGTTCTAATTGTTGAACCTCTTTGCTTTCCTATATAGTTTGTATATTTTGTATTATATGCAAGTAGTGTTTGTTCATCCATACTTTGTTCTGCCTCTGATACTAATTGTTGACCTGATTGGATTACCATTATTCCTATACTTATTAAAATTATTGAAATTAATATAGCTCCTGCTATAATTAAGGCTTTTGATGCGTTCTCCATAAAACCTTCCTCCTTTGTTTATTTTATTTTCCTTTTATATTTTAACATTAATTTGTATAATGTCAACATTAAAATCAAATTTTTCTAAATTTCGACTTGTTTTACTTGTATTTGTGATACTCTTTTTTCTTTGTTATATTCAATTTTTTCACATTTAAATTCTGTTAGAGAAAAATTTGCGATAAATCCATCTAAGCCGGCTTTTTCCAGAGTTTCCATTGGATGCGTCACTTCTTTTTTATTCCCTTTTTCATCTTCTGTTAAAAGCACTAGTTCTATTTTGATTGAATATTTATCATCTTCTATGTAATTACCATTTTCATCTTTTTTTATGTTATGTGAGTTGTTATTGTCTATTGCTTTGTTTATTATTGTTAATATATCAGCTCCATAAATTGTTTTTTCTTTGTAAGTTTCAAACTGTTCATTAAAACTTGATATTTCTTTTGCTTTTCTCATATTTTGACTAACATTGATAGTTATTATAATAATTATCAAAATTAGTGCTAAAAGCACAAATAAAATAGTCTTTTTCATATTATTCCTCTTTATATTATAGCACTTTCTGCTGTTTTTTGCAATATGTTTATGTTAATTTGTCAAAGGTCCATTATGTTTATAGCCTTTTATTCTAATTTCTGATATTCTTCCGATCTGGCAGTTCATATTTTAGTCCTTGTGGATCTCTTGCATTTCTTATGTTTTCTGTAAATACAAAATAGTATCTTTCTACATCCTCTGATAAAATTCTAAGTAATTCTTCTGATGTAATATTCTGTCTTATAAAACTTTCTACTATATCTTTGTTTGGCATTTCTCCATTTAGTATTGTAACTCTTATTTTTTCTGTTGGGTTTGCATTTGACCAATCATTTGCTATATTACATATTGTTATTAAGTTTTGAAGTGATATTGCATTTTCTATTCCCAAATTTCCGAAGATATCCATTAGCTCCGAGTATCTGCATAAGCTTCAAATTGTGTGTTAAATTCTAATATTTCTTTTCTCTTCATATTTGCATTTATTTCTTTTGTTGTAGATGAAACATATGAGAGTTCATAGAAAAATATTGCTAAAAGTATTAATCCTATTAAAATACTTGCAGCGATTACAAGTGCTTTTGATGCATTTTCCATTTAATTTTTCCCTCCCACATTTATGTAATTTACTTTATATTTCGTCAAATATCATTAAGTTAACTCTTCCAAGTGCTGTAGCATTTTTAGGACTTGCATTTTCCACATGACTAACTTTTATGCATTTAAATCCTGCATATTTAAAGCTATGACAAAAATCACTTTCTTCTGCATCTGGTTTGCCGATTTCATCTAATAAAAGCTCCCTTATATCATTTCTAGCATCTTTATAATCTATACTTAATTTTAAAATTTCTTTTGGAGCAGTCTTATCTACTACACCATCAGTTCTTTTATAATATCTGCATTCTACATCTACATAATAGTCCATGTTTTCTTCTTTTGTATTTCTATGCCCGACTACCATATTCTATTTTGAATGCTCTATTATTGTCTATTGCTTGATTAAATACACTAATTATATCTGAACCATACATTAATTTTTTATTATAAGCTTCAAATCTTGTATTAAATGCTATTAATTCTTTTTGCCCCCAATCTTCTTGTACACTTCCTGCCATGCTACTTGCATTTCTAAAAGAGAAAAAGAATATTGATATTGTAAGTATTGCAAGAAGTATACCTCCTGCGATTAATAAGGCTTTACTTGCATTTTCCATATGTCTTTTCCTCCCATATTTTTAAATCATTCCACCCATTGTTGTAAATGATGATGTCATAGATAGTAATCCAATTACAACAAGTGGTACAATTAAGTATCCTACAAATAGTGTTATCATTGGTGCAAATCCTATTACCTTTCCAATCATTCCTTTTCTTGAAATTAGTCTTTCATTTGATGCTTTTCTCTTTTCTTGGTAATAGTCTCTTTCTGTGTCTAGCTCGTCAAAGGCTTCTCTTATTGGTATTTTTTCTACTGCAGCTTGCATACTTTCAACTATTGTTATTAGTTGAGGGAAAGAAATATCATTTTTTAATACCTCTAGTGCTTCCCATGCTCCTGCTTCATAGTTATTCACACATTTTGTAATTGGCTCCTTGAAGATATTTGCATATCTTTCTAGCCACTCTAATATCATTTCTACATTTACTCTTTCGATTTTCATAAGCATTAATATAATTGTTTGGTATTGCATTACTTCGTCTTCCATATCTAGCTTTCTTAATATTTTTTGGAAGTATAGCATCCAGGTTGGTGCCATATATGCTACTGCACAAAATACTAATGCTATAAGTACTTCAAACCATTTTATATATTCACTGTTTATTGTTTGAAGTTTTGTATAAATACTTTTTACAGCTTTTTCTATTTCTTCTTCTTTTGCTTCTTTATAGTCTGGTGAAAATTTTACTTTATTTCTTACATCTTTTTCAGTAACACCGAGGCTGACCTCTTAACTGATCTAAGATTTTATTTTGTCTTTCTGTTTCACTCATTCCTTCTTCTTCTGCTTTGTCGCTCATTGAGATTAAATCATAATCTGTTGTTGGCGTTGTGTATATGTAGTCTATTGTTACTTTATGTAGTTGATTCATAAGTAGAATTGATACAATAAATGTTACAATAACTAAGCTTATTTTGGTTACATATATCCATTCCATTTTTTGTTTTGATGCAGCATCTTTTAGAAGCTGAGTAAGTGTTCTATATGGTTTTGTACCTTTTTTAGGTACAAATAAATCTACAAATTTTTTTATTGGTTTATGCTTATATAATTTTTGTTGCCATGGGTTTTGTGAGTCTGTCAGTTTATTATTACTATTTGTATCTTTTACTTTTCTAACTAAAAGATAACATATTAATGTTAATACTACAATTAGTATTTGCATTATTAATCCTAGTTTTCCATTATAAAAACTTGCTGTGAAACTGAAATTTGATATTGCCCAATTTTTTAGTAATTCTATAAATAATACTGGTATTACTGATATAACTGCTAAGCTTTGGAATACATAATCTAATTTGTCTCTTTTTAAAATTTCTATTTGCATTTCTTGTGTTATATTGTTTAAGTTTTTTAGGTAAAGTGATGCACCATCATTTGTTTTTCTATCACCAAATTCACGTGTTAAATATGAAATACCAGCAAATTCTTTAAGATAACTGTTTGGTGCAACATCATAATATTTTTCTAGTTCTGCTTCTGGATCGTCTGAGATTAATATTTCGTATATTTTTTCTCCTTGCCTTGATACTTCTAATTCATCATTTTGTGATACTTCATATATTGCTTCTTCTACCATATTAAATTCATGGTATGCATGTCTTATTTCTGAAAAGAATTCTACTTGTTGTTTTAGTAATTTGTTATCAAGTTTTCCGTACCATTGCATCTATTACTGTATCTATCATAAATACTTCAAAAATTAATAATATTCCAAGTAGTAAAGGGTTTGATTTTGCAAGTACTATTATTAAAATTGTTAGTGGTATGATTACAAGTAAGGCTTTTGTAATAATTGATGATGCTTGTCTTCTTGTTTTATATTCATCTTCTATGTTTATTATTTCAAGTTTTCTTCTTAGTTTTAGTAAATACCTTTTTACTCCTGGTATTTTCATGTATATTACATATAGTTTTTGATATAGTATTTCAGAAGAAAACTTACTTGTTTCAGTACCTTTTCTTAATTCTCTAACATATTTTCTTTCACCTTTATTTAGTGCTTTATTAATGAGCATGTAAGCAACTATTATTATAAATAATACTACGACTGCTCCACCCATTATATATAGAAGGACTTGGTTTGACATAGCGGTTTTTACTGCACCTCCTTTTTCTTATGATTTTTCTTATTTAGCTGTTTTTGTAGCTCTTTTGGTTCTTGTTTTAGTTTCTGTATTGGTTTTAGTTTCTTTATTTACTTTTTTAGTTTTTGAAATTTCTTCTACTCCTGCAAAGCCATCTTTGATTCTAACTCCCCAGTTCTCTTCAACAAATTTATCAAAACCTTCGATGTCTGAATCATCCATGTTGTTTCTCATTTCTATTAAGTTTATATCTGAAATCTTATTTGTTATTACATATGTATCGTCTACATATTCTAGTATGTTTACATACTTATATGTTTCTCTGTCTGTTACTTTTCCAAAATATCTTGTTGCATTATCCATAAATTTGTCTAATTTTCCTTCAAGTGTTTTTTCATTTCTGTGGTCATATGTATAATCATTTTTTGCTTCTATTGGTATACATTCTGTAATTCTTTCTATATATCTTCTTCCTCTAAAGTCTTTTACTAAGTGAATGTCAAAGTTTAATACTGAGATAACTTGTTCTTCTGCTGTTTTTTCATCTGTAAATACTCCTGTTCTAAGCATTGAGTTTCTAAGTGCTGTAACTAAGTTTGGGAATGTTTTGGCATGGTGTGTAAATAATGTAAACTTAGATGCAACTTGGGCTGCTTGTATCATCCAAGATGCTACGGGATCTGTTGCAACCTCTCCGAATAATGTTTACAGAACCGTCAGTTTTCTTTTGAACATCTAGTCCCTCTTGTCCTGAAACTGTTTCTGTTTCCCTAAATGATAATATGTTTCTTGTTGGATATATTTTTCTTAGGTGAAGCTCGAAAGCAGTTTCCTGAACTCTTATGTTCATTGTTTCATATATATTTTCAATCATTGCCATAAGCATTGTTGTTTTTCCGGCAACCTTGCTCTCCTGTTAATGAAATTATTCTTGCTCCTTTTACTAAGTATTTAAGTAAGTCTATTGCTTTTTCTTTTCCTTCATATGTTACAATTTGCTCTAATGTTGCTCTTTTTACGTCGAACTTTCTTACAAAGAATGCCCATGTTTCTGACATCTGTGGTCTAACTACAACGACACGAGATCCATCTTTCATTTCATTAATTTTGTAACCATTTGAGTCAGATAATTGCCCTGGGTTATTGTATTTATATATGTTTTGACATACTCTTTTTAATTCACTTTCTGTTCCAAAGCTTAAGAATGCAAGTCTTAGTGATTTACCTTGGAAAAATATCCATATTGAGTCACAAGCTCTTGGTACTTTATTATCTAATATTTGATCTAAATAGTCTCCATCGGTTTGTGCAACTTGACTTAAAAAGCTTTCTGGAAGACCTGATACACCACCTGATACTCCGGTCGATATTCATATCTCTTATTTCATCTATACTACTATAACCTTTATAAGTTTGATATATTCTTTGTGTTACTATTTTTA
>CANSNA010000017.1 GCA_947648255.1 uncultured Clostridium sp.
CTATATCAATAGATACAGTAGTTTTCTATAAAATTACAGATCCTGCAAAAGCAGTTTATGAAATACAATCATTAAGAAAGGGTATCGAATACTTATCTATCACAACTATTCGTGATATTGTTGGTAAAATGGATTTAGATCAAACATTTAGTTCAAGAGATGCGATAAATGACCAATTAAGATTGATTTTAGATGAAGCAACAGATCAATGGGGTTGTAAAGTAGATAGGGTTGAAATTAAAGACATTACTCCACCTGCTGATATACGTGATGCAATGGAAAAGCAAATGAATGCAGAAAGAAATAAAAGAGCTGCTATTCTTCAAGCTGAAGGAGAAAGACAATCTGCAATTACAATTGCTGAAGGTCAAAAAGAAGCTGCAATTCTTGCAGCTGATGCTGAAAGAGAATCTAAGATTAGACGTGCAGAAGGTGAGGCTGAGGCTATTAAAAAAGTGGCTGAAGCTAAAGCTGATGAAATCGTTATGGTATATGGTGCAATTAAGAAATCTGCACCTGATGAAAAACTTGTTCAAATCAAGTCTTTAGAAGCATTAAAGCAAATTGCTGATGGTAAATCTAATAAAGTATTTATCCCATTTGAAGCAACTGGTGCTTTAGCAGGTCTAGGTGCCGCAGTAGAGGCTATTCGTGAAAAAAATGATAAGAAATAAAAAAGAACTCAAAAAAAAATTCCTACTTTCAAAGTAGGAGTTTTTTTGAGTTCTTTTTTATTGAATTCCATATTTTTTCTTAAATTTGTCTGCTCTACCACCTGTTGTGCTTTGTTTTAAGTTACCTGTCCAAAAAGGATGGCATTGTGAACAAATATCAACATTCATTGTTTTTTTAGTTGATTTTGTTTCTAATACATTTCCACAAGCACATACTACTTTTGCTTCTGTAAATTCTGGATGTAATCCTTCTTTCATTATGCATTTCACCTCTTTCTTCGACATAGTTTATATCTATTTTAATAATAATTTTAAACATTGTTATTTTTTTCTTCATCTGCTACATATTGTGCAGATGCCTTAAGTTGATCCATATATGGTACTTTTGCAACTAATTTTGAGACTATATTAAATAAACATGCAATAATTACAATTAGCATTGCTATCTTTTTCCAAGCCTTTGCAATAAATTCCATAACAACACCCCTTACATTTTTATTATACCGTATTTTTTATTATACACACTTTTTTCGTATTTGTCAATGTTACTAACTTATTTTTTGTATTCTTTATCAATATTTTTTTCTTTATTTAAAATCATCTCTACTAATAGCTTTTCTATTTTAGGCAAAGTATATATATTTGTTACTGAAAATTTCTTTAATGAGTAAATTATGTAGATAATAAGCATAATCATTATTATAATTAACACAACTACTATTATGTATGATACATTTATTATATTTTGTTTTAAACTTATATGATTTGTTATAGCTGTGTATAGACTGATTATTCCTAGTGCCATTGGAAGTATATACACGCCTGCAAGAGTTTTTATAAATGCACGTATTTCATATTTTTCTGCTGGTCTTGATGTGCTATAATAGTTTTTTAATTCTCTCAGAGCATTTGGACTATCTAGGTGGTTTACTCTTAATATTTTGTTTATAAGTTTCCATTCTTCTTTTCTCATTAATTTTAAATTATATTTTATTGTTCCTAGAATTCCTTCATCTTTTTTTACAAGAGACTTTGCTCTTCTTCCCCCTATTTTTTTTGAATATGTATATGAAATTTCTCCTGCAACAATATAAATTGACACAACCATAAGTAATATAAACAAAATGCTTGCTATTACTCCGATCAAAGTATATCTTTGTATAAAAAGTTCTATTAATATATATATAACTGCAATAAAAACTAAAATATTTGTATAGCGTTTTAATGTCGTAATTAGTTGGACAATAAGGCTTTCTCTTTCAAACATTTCAACAATTTCATCTACTTTTGCCCCTTCTTTTATTCTTAAATCTACTTCATATTCATTATTGTTTATTTTAATCACCGCCTTATTTAATACATTTTATGTTATTATACATCTTAAGTCTTGATAAGTCAAGGTATCTGAATATTGTATATATGTAATAATAAATTTCTTATTATAAAATTTGCTAAAACTATAAAAATTCCAATATAAAAGCTGAATTTTCCATATTTAAAAAGTAGCTTTTCATCTTTTTCAGTAATTTTTATATAAATATATAATATAAGATAAATTGATAAACTTAATATTATATATAGCACTGCTGGATTACTTATTAATGATTTTATAATTTCTCCATTTAACATATATATAAATGCTCTTGTTGCTCCACATGCTGGGCAATATACGCCAAATTTAGTTATAAAAATGCAAGCAGGTATAGTAAACCATCCCTGCAAAAAAACAAGCACTAAAACAGAAATTATTAGAATTGCAATTATTACAGAAATTGCGACATAGTCATTATAACTTTTCATTTTCTCTCCGTTTTTTTAATATTTTTAGCATCTAATGAGGGCGGAGAATCTTGAATGATAAAACACATTCAAAATTCTCCGCTTTAAATTTTACTTTTCTTAAAGATTATTTTAAGATTTTAATTCCACCAATTAATGGAACTGGTCTTTCTTCTTGGTTAATAGCTGCAATTAATCCCATTATCCAGCAAACTAACATAAATATTGCCCATATCCAACCTATGCATGGTATTATTGATAATAAGCTAAATAACATTATAACTAGAGCTTGGTTAAGATGAAATTTTGCTCCTTCTTTATCTCCTGCACAAAGTGCAACTATTAATCCTATCCAAGTTATATAAGCAATAATGCTTGTTGTTTTTGTATCCATTTCTATATCCCCCTTTTTTTGGTATCATATTATTATAATATCACAAAAAACAAAATATGACAAGTTTCTTTGTCATATTTTGTTATTTTTTGTCTTTTTTATTCAAATACTACATTTGTTGTTTCACTTAAGTTTACCTCTTGTTGTTTTTCTAATACATTATCTACATATAGTTTTAATGTTACTCTTCCTATTCCTTGGAAGTTTACTTTAATGTTTGTATCACTTTGTTTGTTCTTTCTATCATATACTGTATCATTTTCAACTACTAATTTCACTTGCACATCTTTTGCAGATGTATCTATATTTGTATTTCCGGAACTATTTGTATTAGAATTAGTATTTGTGTTAGTTTGTGGTGTATATTTTAATACTGATTTTAAGTTTATTGTCGCTGTTGCATTAACTAATTGCTCTATCTTATTTACTGTTATTGTGATGTTTGAGCCTTTCTCTTGTTCTGTTCCCGCATCTAGGCTTTGTTTTAATATTGTTCCATCTGGTTTTGTTTTGTCTTGTTCGGTAAGAGTTGCTGTTATTGTAAATGCACCATCCTTTGTAAGAGCTTCTACTCCTTCTGCTTCTGGTTTGCCTACAACATTTGGTACAACTACTGTTTCCATTCCTTTGCTAACCTTTATTTTTATTTTTGTACCTGCTGGAACTTCTGTATTTGGCTCTGTCTCTTGGCTTATTACATATCCTTCTTCTATCTTTTTATTATACTCTTCTTCAACTTCAACTTCTAGGTCTTCATTTTCGAGAGCCTCTCTTGCTTCACTTTCTTTTGTTCCTGTAACTTTTGGAACTTTTACTATTTTTTGTCCTAAGCTTACTATTACTTCTATATTTGTATTTTCTTTTATCATATAATTTGCTTTATATTCTGGTTTCTGTGATATTACAAGTCCTTTTTCTACCTCTACATCATATTTTTCTTCTGCTATCCTATATGTTAGCTTTTTGTCCTCTAATTCTTTTATTATCTGTTCTTCTGTCATTCCTACCAAGTTAGGAATTTGTACATCTTTATTTCTTGTTGATTCAAAGAACAGAGTTATTCCACCAAAACTTAGTAAGAATAGAATTAGTAATATAATCGCTATTGTAACTGCTTTGTGTTTTTGGAAGAAGTTTTGTTTTTTGCCTTTTTTCTTATCTTCCTCTTTTATTTTATCTTCTATATTTTTCTTGTCTAAAGTTGGTATTACTTGTGTTGGAAAATCTCCATCAGTTTCTGCAACATTTACAAAGTCTCCGTCTGGATTTTTTAGTGCTAGTGTTAAGTCTTTTAACATTTCTGTTGCTGTTTGATATCTTAAATTAGGATCCTTTTTCATTGCTTTCATTACTACTTTATTTACTGCAAGTGGTATTGCTGGATTTAAAGTTATTGGCTCTTTTGGAGTTTCTTGCATGTGTTTCAATGCAACTGAAACTGGCGTGTCTGCTTCAAATGGTACTTTACCAGTTAACATTTCATATAATACTACTCCTAGTGAGTAAAGATCAGATTTTGCATCTGTAAACCCTCCTCTTGCATGCTCTGGCGAGAAATAATGAACTGAGCCTAGAGTTGTACCAAATGCTGTTATTGTTGAATTGGATACAGATTTTGCAATTCCAAAGTCTGTAACTTTTGCAATTCCGGTCTTCTGTAATTATTATATTATGTGGTTTTATATCTCTATGAATTATATTGTTTTTGTGAGCTGTTTCCAATGCTGAGGCTATTTGTATTGCTATATTTATACTCCATTTCCAATTTAGTGCACCATCTGCAATTATTATATCTTTCAAAGTTTTTCCCTGTATTAGCTCCATTACTATATAATAAAGATCTCCCTCATGCCCTACATCATATACTGATACAATGTTTGGATGTGTAAGGCTTGCAACTGATTGTGCTTCTGTATTAAATCTTTTTATAAATTCTTCATCTGTTGTAAATTCATCTTTTAAAATTTTTACTGCAACATATCGATTTAAGACATGGCATTTTGCTTTATATACAGTTGCCATTCCACCGATTTCCTATTTTTTCTAATATTTCATATCTATTCCCTAATAATCTACCTTCTAAGTTCATATATCTTCACTCCCCTAGTTTTTAATTATGACAACTGTTATGTTGTCAACACCACCTGCTTCGTTTGCTCTGTTTATCAATCTTCTGTCGCTGTTTTCGAAATTTTCTTTTATGGTATCATATATTATTTTTTCTTCTACCATATTTGTTAACCCATCAGATGTCATAACAATTATATCTCCTTCTTGGAAATTTTTAACCATTACATCTGGTTCTGCTTCATCATTACAGCCAAGTGCTTTCATTAGCATATTTTTCTTTGGATGGTGTTTTGCTTCTTCTTTTGTAATTGTTCCACCTTTTACCAAGGTTTCTACATAGCTATGATCTGTTGTGAGTTTTCTCATGATTTCGCCACGTATTCTATATATTCTACTATCTCCAATATGTCCTATATATGCTCTATTATTATATATTAAACAAATCTCTAAAGTAGTACCCATTCCTTTAAGTTCATCCGCATTTTTTGATTTATCAAATACTACATTATTTGCAAAATTCATTGCTGATTTAATTAACTCTAATATTTCTTCTTTTGTTTCTGATACTTCTTCAAAATGAGAGTCTATGTAATCTCTTGCTGCTTCAATTGCAAGTTTACTTGCAATTTCTCCTCCTTTGTAGCCTCCCATTCCATCTGCTAACATATATATGTCATATTTGTTAAATCCGTCTGAAATGTAGTAATAGTCTTCATTTTGTTCTCTTACTCTTCCTTTATTTGTATTTGCTAGAACTTTCATTCTAATTTCTTTCACCTCTTTTTCTCCTAAGCTGTCCGCATGCTGCATCGATGTCACTTCCAAGTTCTCTTCTTATAGTTGCTGTTATTCCTTTGCTATTTAAATAATCTCTAAATTTTATTATATTTTCATTTGTACTTTTTGAGAATTTTCCGGTTTTCTATTTGATTTATTGGTATTAAATTTACATGGCATAGCATTCCTTTTAGTAATTTTACAAGTTCTTCTGCGTCTTCTTTATTATCATTTTTTTCCTTTGCTAAGGCATATTCAAAAGAAATTCTTTTATTTGTTTTTTCTATATAGTATTTGCAAACGTTCATTAATTCTTCTATATTGTATTTATTGTTTATTGGCATTAGACTACTTCTTTTCTCATTGGTTGCTTGATGTAATGATATTGAAAGAGTACACTGCATATCTCTATCTGCTATTTCTTTTATTTTTGGAACTATTCCACAAGTTGATATGCTTATATGTCTTGCACCTATTTCTAAACCTTTAGGATTATTTATTATACCGAATTGCATTCATTACATTTTCGAAGTTGTCTAAAGGTTCACCAATTCCCATAAAGACTATATTTGATATTTTTACACTTAAGTCTCTTTCTATCGCTAAAATCTGCTCTACAATTTCACCGTGCACTTAAGTTTCTAATAAATGCTATTCCTGTTGATGCACAAAATTTGCACCCCATTTTGCATCCGAACTTGTGAGGATACACATATTGTTTTTCCATGTTTGTATTCCATTAATACTGTTTCTATTGCATTTCCGTCTAAAATATCAAATAGGTATTTTACTGTTCTATCTTTTGACACTTGCTTTTCAATAATGTTAAAATTTGATAAAGAGTATTCTTTTTTTAGAATTTCACGAAATTCTTTTGACAAATTGGTCATTTCATCAAAATTTGTTACTCTTTCTTTGTATAACCATTTGAAGATTTGCTCTGCTCTATATGGTTTTTCACCTATTCTTACAAGTTCTGTTTTTAATTCTTCTATATTATAGTCTTTTATATTTTTCATAAATTATTCTTTCTTAAAAATTTATATATCTGCTATTTATCTTTATACCATAACTATAATTTTTTTTCAATATATTTGTCAAAAAAAAACGAATTTACAGTAATTTATTTGAGTTAGTTGTAAATTCTTTTACTTTAGAAAAATCACTGTCACAAATACTCTCTTACTATACCTCCTAGTTTTATCTTGTTTAAATTGTTTTATGAGAATTTTTCTACTTTAAAATTTCTCTTTTCCTACAAAAAAGCAAAAGATTGGAAAGTCTCTACATTCCATCTTTTGCTTTTTGAAATTAGATTATATAATTATTTATATAATCTTATAAGTATTTGTATTGTGAAATAAAAATTTAAGTGCAAATTTTAAGGAAATTTATGCAATTTTCCTTAAAACTTTTGCATGTTCTATTGCAATTTCTGTTATATTTCCACTTGCTATTCTTGCAATTTCTTTTATTGTCTCTTCTTCTGTTAGTTTTTTTATATTTGTTTTTGTTCTATTTTCTTGTACTTCTTTGCTTATAAAATAATTGTAATCTCCTTTTGCAGCTATGTTTGCTAAGTGTGTTACACAAAGCACTTGGTGTTTTCTCGAAATTGATTTTAATTTTTCACTTACACTATTTGCTGTAGTTCCACTAATTCCTGTATCTATCTCATCAAATACCATTACATCTACATTGTCTACGTCTGCTAGTACGTTTTTTATTGCTAGCATTATTCTCGACATTTCTCCACCGTGATGCAATTTTGACTAATGGCTTTTCATCTTCTCCTATATTTGTGCTTATCATAAATTCTATTTTGTCTAAGCCGTTTTGAGTAAATCTGTTTTTCTCATCATATTCTAATTTTACATGAAATTTCGCATTTTTCATTTCTAATTCTTTTAATTCTTTGTTAATCTTTTCTTCTAAAAACTTTGCACCTTTTTCTCTCATCTTGTGCATTTTTATGGCAATTTCTTCTAAATATTTTGTAACTTCTTTTAATTCTTCTTTTAATTTATTTACATATTCTTCAGCATTTTCGATTTTTTCAATTCTTTCTTTCACATCTTTGCCATACTTTAAAATTTCCTCTACACTATTCCCATATTTTCTTTTTAATGTATATATTATATCTAACCTTGTTTCTGTTTTATTTCTCTCTTCTTCATCAAAATACACTTCTTCTTTTTCTAGCTCTAAATCTCTTGATAATTCTTGTATATCATAGTATATACTTTTTAGACTATTTAAAGATTTTTTGTATTTTTTATCTACATTTTCTATTTTTTCTAAAGCTCTTACTGCTTCACTAACTAAATCTACTGTATAGTCTCCTATTTTTTGACTTGCTTCATTTAAACTATTTGCAATTTTTTCTGCATTTAGCATTATATTCCTTGTTTTTTCAAGCTTTTCCTCCTCTCCGAATTTTTAATCCTACATCTTCAATTTCATGAAGCTGGTATCTTAGCAAATCAAGTTCCCTGCTTTTTTCTTTATCATCCCCAAAATTTACACTAATTTCTGCTTTTAGCTCATTATATCTTTTATATGCCTCCAAATATTCTTCTTTAATACTTAGTATATCTTTGACTATAAAGTTGTCTAAAAACTTAATATGTGTTGTTTCATCTAGTAATGAAACATTCTCATGTTGCCCATGAATATCAATAATATTTTGCATAAAATTTTTTAGCTCACTTACAGAAACTAGTCTTCCATTAACTTTGCAAGTGTTTCTACCATTTAGAAATATTTCACGAGATATAACAAATTCTCTATTTGCTTCCTCATTATTATTTTCTGGTATATATAATGATGCTTCGACAAAAGAGGAATCTTGACCTTTTCTTATCATTTCTTTGGAAAATCTGCCCCCACAAATTATCTGCAAAGAGTCTATAATAAGAGTTTTTCCTGCTCCTGTTTCTCCTGTTAATATGTTTAATCCTTCATTTAGGTTAATTGAAACATCATCAATAATACCAACATTTTTTATATGCAAAGTGCTAATCATTTTTAGAACCTCCGTTTTGCGAATTCATGTTTGTATTATATGTCAAAAAAAATATTTTGTCAATATATTTTTTTAATTTTATTTTAAATATTCTTTCCTATTACTACTAATCAATTCGATATTCATAATTCACTTAATCTATTATCAACTTTGGAGTATGCTATTTATTCTTTACAAACTCTAAATGCGAAAGCCAGAAATGCTGTTAAATATGCATATAGTTAGCAGCATTTCTAAGCATAGCTTTAGTCAAAAAATAAATATTATATTCTCTAAGGTTAAAATATAAATTTACCACTAAGTATTGAATATTTTCTTATTCAAATATCTCAATATATTTCTTAAAAGCAAAGATTTGATTTCTACCTTGTCCAGTGATTTCTTCTATTATTCCTTTTTCTAAAAGTGAGTTGATCGTAGTATTTAAGGTAGATGGTTTCATACCACTTTTTTCTAAAACTTTCTTCCTAGAGACAATAGGCATGTCATATAATACTTTAACAACAGGCGTTGCATTGTCTACCTTTACTGGTAATTCCAATATAATCTTATCAATTTCATAAGCTAACTCTTCTAGCCTTTTTAATTGCTCCTTTTGTGTTTTTATAGTCTCTATAACCGCTTCTAAAAAGAACTTTATCCACCCTATCATATCACTATTACTTCGAACCTTTGATAATTTTTCAAAATATGTACTTTTATTTTTCTCTAAAAATTTAGACAAATATAAGCAAGATTTATCTAGTAGCCCTTTACTTTGAAGAAATAAGGGCACTATTATCCTCCCTAGCCTTCCATTTCCGGATATAAAAGGATGTATAGTTTCAAATTGATAATGTAACATAGCTGCTTTTACTATGTCTGGTGTATCTGTTTCGTCATTTGCTATACATTTTTCAAAATCAGTTAAACATTCAACAATTTCAGTATGTGGTGGAGGTACAAATTCTGCATCTTTTGGTGATTCTCCACCTACCCAGTTTTGTGAATTTCTTAATTTACCTGGTTTGGTTTCTCCTTCTTTAAAATCTTTCATCAGAACCTCATGAATGTCTTTTATCATATTTGTATCTATTTTTGGATTTTCCATAACTCTTTTTACCGAATAACTTATTGCATTTGCAGTATTTTCTAATTCTTTTACTCTATCTTTTTTCTCCTCTTCTATTCCTTTAAATGAAAGTAAACCGGTCTTCTATTGTTATATCTCTTTTATCTATTTTAAGAGAGTTGCTCGCTTCTACTTGCTCATACATTTTTATATAAGTATCAATATTTGGTATGGTTTTAGTATATGCATTTAGCTCACCAAGTTCTTGACAAGCACTTGAAAGTAATTTATTTATTTTGGGATCTTCCCAAGACCAATCATAGTTTATCTTACTAAGGATAAAGGCTCTATAATCTGCAACTTTAGTATACATTCCTGCTTTATAGCCTTCAAGTTTCATCGAAATCACCTCTTTACTTTTAAAATATATCACAAAATTTTATTTTTCTCAAGACTATATTTTCTTAAATCCCATTCCATAAACTTCTCGTGCATTGAAAATAGACATGAATGCGTTTTTATCAATTTTTGTTGCAATTTGCCTAATTTTAGCAATTTCTCCTCTTGATGCAACACACCATAAAACTTTTCTATTAGCATTTTCATACATTCCTGTTGCGTGTATTGCTGTTGCACCTCTTCCTAATTTTTCACTTATTTCTTTTGCTATTTTTTCATATTCGTTTGAAACAATAAATACCATTTTCGTAAAATTTATTCCTTCTGCTAACAGTTCTATTACTTTGTTTATTATATATATTGAAATTGCTGAATATAGCCCTATTTCAATTTGTTTTAAAGCAACCATATTAACCACTACTATTGCAATATCAAATAAGGTCATTAGATGACCTGTTTTAAAAGTCGGAAATGTCCTTGAAATTATATTGCTTAATAATTCCGTTCCTCCAGTTGATGCATCATATTTTAGAATAATACTATTTCCGTATTCCTACTATTAATCCGACCATATATACTTGCTAAAAGTTTGTCTTGTGTTACGACAATATGTTCTGCAAAGACAGTTTCAAAAATGTTTAATAGACAAGATAATATTATTGTTCCAAATATCGCTTTAGCAAAGAATCTCTTACCTACTTTAAAAAATGCAATAATAAAAAGTGGTATATTTAAAAGTAGTGTTGTTGTACCTATTTTAAAATTAAATAAATAATAAAGTACTGTTGAAATACCACTAAATCCGCCTGATGATAATTGATTTGGCAGTAAAAATAAAACAACTCCTAAAGCCATAAATGTTGTACCTATTATAATTAAAACAAAATCTAATATATTTTTTTTCATAAAAAAACTCCGTGTTTGTATTATTTGCAAACATGGAATTTTTATTCTTAATTACTATAAACTTCTAAAACTGTCATATCTGATTTTCCGCATTTTATTTCTGGATTTCCTTCTGCTTTTATTTCTACATCATAATATTCTTGAAGCTTCTCTGCATTTTCATTATTGTGACCGTAAAATGTTTGGTAAATCTTTTGGATTTACTTCTATTTTTACTTTTTTTACTTTAACATTATATCTTTTTATTTTATCTACAATGCTATCATACCATATACTATCTGTTACAAGTTGTGCAAATTCTTCATGATATGCTCCGTGCTATAATTTCTTTTTCTTCTGATTTGTTTAAATCATTTTGCTTTATTATGTTTATTTGTTTTATTTTTTTTCTATTAAATGCATATACTAGTTCTTTGCATCTTTCAATTGCTTGATTTAAAGTTAATGGTTCAAAATATCCTTTATTAAATTCTTCTTCTAGTTGTGTGTTTTTTACAACTACCATTGGATAAATTCTAATTAGATGTGGCTTAAGTTTTGATAAATCTTTTGCTGTATTTAGTTCGTCAATTTTTGTGCTATCTGGAAGACCTACTCCTACTTGAAAGGAAACTTTTAGTCTATTCCATTTTATGAGTTTGCTTGCTTTTTTTATATCTTCTATAGTATAACTATATCCACATTTTTTTAATATGTATCCATTTGTAGACTGAATTTCTAATTCTACTGATGTTACACCGAATTGTTTTAGCATTTTTATAAATTCTTTTGTTACTAGGTTTGGCATAATAGAAATCTTTAACTTGTCTTTTCTATTTTCTTCTCTAAAATTCTTTAAAAATTCTCTTTGTTCTTCTTCTGTTTTTCCTGTAAGACTTCCTATGAATATTTCACTTACTAAATTCATCGATTACTCCTCCCTTAGCTTTTCATATCTTTTAATGCTTTTCTTGCAGCCTCCATTTCTGCTGCTTTTTTGCTTTTTCCGATCTCCATTTGCAAGAAATTTATCATCACATGTGACTTGTGCAACAAAGTGTTTGTTGTGATCTGGTCCTTCTTCACTTATTATTGTATATTCTATTTTTACATTTCCATGTATTTGCAATTTTTCTTGTAAAACTGTTTTATAATCTTTCGTACCGACATGTTTACTTGCTTTTTTTATTGCCTCACTTAAGTTTTCTATTATAAACTTTTCTGCATTTTCTATTCCTGAGTCTAAATATATTGCTGCAATTATTGCTTCTACTCCATCTGCTAAAATTGCTTTGTTTTTTACATTTCCAAAGCCTTCGCCTCTACTTGTTATCAAAAATTTTCCAAGTTCTAATTTTATGGCAACTTCATATAAACTTTCTTCACATACAACTGTTGCTCTAAGCTTAGTCATTTCTCCTTCATTTAGGTTCATGTAATTTTTATATAAGTATTTGCTTGTTATAAATTCTAATATGCTATCTCCTAAATATTCTAGTTTTTCATTACTCTCTACATCATGCATATGTGCATATGATGTGTGAGTTAATGCCGTTTTTAACAAGTTTTTGTTTTCAAATTCATAGTTTATGCTTTTTTCTATATTCTCATATTGCATTTTTTATGTTAATTCCTTTCTTTTTTGCTTATATGTTATTATATACTTTGATTTTAAAAAAAGCAAGATTTATGTTCCTGCTTTTTTTTAGTATTTTTTATTTAACTTACTTGCATACTTTTCTTCTTACATATTCATATAGCATTACTCCTGTTGCAACTCCTGCATTTAAGCTCTCTGTTTTTCCTAGCATTGGAATTTTTGTTTTTTCATCTGCTAAATTTAAAATTTCTTCTGATACTCCCTTGGCTTCATTTCCAATTACTATTACTCTTTTGCTTAAATCTATTTCATATATGTTTTTAGTTCCACTTAAAGATGTTGCAACTACTTTATATTTATGTTTCTTTAGATTCTTTAGTGTTTCTGATAAATTTTCAGCTTCTATTACTTTAACTCTAAAAATTGCTCCCATAGTAGAACGTACTACCTTTGGATTATATGCATCTACACTTGATTTAGATAAAATAACTTGACTTAATCCGTACACTGTCTATAGTTCTTAAAATTGTTCCAAGATTTCCGTGGATCTTGAATTCCATCTAATACAATAATTATGTCTTCTGTGTATTTTATTTTATCTTCTCCGATTTTCTTTTTGAATAATTGCAAGCATTCCTTGAGGATTTACTACATCTGTTAAAATACTAAATATCTTATTTGAAACATATATACACTCATATTTTGCAATTTGGTATAAAAACTTTTGTTCAGTACAACCGTTCTTCTTCAAGACAATCTTCACAAACAACAATTTTTTCTATCTTTGCATTTTCTTCAATTGCTTCTTTTATCATTTTCATTCCTTCTACAATATATGTTCCGAGTTAAATCTCTATATTTTTTTTCTTTTAACTTTCTTATATTTTTAATAATTTCATTATCCTTACTAGTAATTACTTGCATTTTTATATCTCCTTCAAAAAATCTTTTACTTGCTTTATTATTGACTTATTTTCATCTATTTTGTAGGTAATATATGGAAGTGCTGATGGTGAAAATTTTATATTGTTTTTAAATACTGTAATTAGCCTATTTACATTTTCTATATTAAATTTATCCTTTGAAAAATAAAATACAACATTTCCTGGTCTTTGTGTAATTTTATTTACTCCTTTTTCTTTTGCACTATTTTTGATTCTTGCAATTTCAATTAAATTTTCTACTTCTTTTGGCAGACTTCCAAATCTATCTAAAATTTCGTCAGTTATATCTAGTATTTCATCTTCATTTTTGCATAGTGCAATATCTTGATAAATACTTATTTTCACATCACTATTTTCTATATAACTATCTGGTATATAGCTTGATATATTTAAATCTATTTGTATATCTTCTCCTATTTCTTCTTTCTTATATGTTCCTCCTTGCATTTCTTTCATTACTTCATCTAAAAGTTTACAATACATATCATATCCTACTTGCTCCATATGACCATGTTGAAATTCTCCAATTAAACTTCCTGCACCTCTTATTTCTAAGTCTCTTATTGCAATTTTAAACCCTGATCCAAATTCTGTAAAGTCTTTTATTGCTTTTAATCTTTTATCGGCAACCTCGCTTAAAAGTCTATCTCTTTTATATGTTATATATGCAAAGCCTTCTTTTGTACTTCTTCCGAACCCTTCCTCTAATTTGATATAACTGTGCAAGACCTAATCTATCTGCATTTTCTACAATTATTGTATTTGCATTTGGTATATCTATTCCTGATTCTAATATTGTTGTACACACTATTACATCTATTTCCTTTTTGGAAAAATCTAACATGATTTGTTCTAGTTCTTCTCCACTCATTTGTCCATGTGCATATGCAATTTTTGCATCAGGAACAAGTTCTTCTAATTGCTTTTTCTTTTTTTCTATTCCTTCTACTTTATTGTATAAATAAAAAACTTGACCCTCTCTTTCTAATTCTTTTGTTATTGCTTCTCTTATAACTTCTGCATCATATTCTAACACATATGTTCTAACTTGCTTCCTATCTTGTGGTGGCTCATATATAACCGACATATCTCGAACTCCTACAATTGACATGTGAAGAGTTCTAGGTATTGGAGTTGCTGTCATTGTTAAAACATCTACTGCATTTTTCATCTCTTTTATTTTTTCTTTATCTTTTACACCAAATCTATGCTCTTCATCAATTATTAAAAATCCTAAGTCTTTAAATTCAACATCTTTACTGAGTAATCTATGAGTTCCAATTACTACATCTATTTCTCCTAATTTTAATTTTTTAATTATTTCATTTTGTTCTTTTTTGCTTCTAAACCTATTTAGGAGTTCTACTTTTATTGCAAATTTTTGCATTCTTTCTTTAAATGTTTCATATTGTTGATTTGCCAAAATAGTTGTTGGAACTAAATAACATACCTGCTTTCCACCCATGCAAGCCTTAAAGGCTGCTCTTATTGCAACTTCTGTTTTTCCGATACCCTACATCTCCACATAAAAGTCTATCCATTGGTTTTGGTTTTTCCATATCTTTTTTTACTTCTTCAATGCATCTTAGCTGGTCTTCTGTTTCTGTATATGGGAAAGCTTCCTCAAATTCTTTTTGCCATGGAGTATCCTTTTCAAATGCAAATCCTTGTACCTTTTGCCTTTTTGCATATAGTTCTATTAGATTTTTTGCTACTTCTCTTAAATTTGATTTTACCTTATTTTTTGTATTTTCCCAGTCTTTTCCACCTAACTTGCTAATTTTAGGTGTTTTTTCTCCTCCTCCTATATATTTTCTAATATTATCTAATGATTCTGTTGGAATATATAAAATATCTTCTCCTGTATATTTTATTTTAATATAGTCTTTTGTAATTCCATCTGCTTTTATTGTATTTACTCCAAGATATTGACCTATTCCATGTTTTTTATGAACAACATAGTCTCCGTGGTTTTAAGTCGCTAAAAGTTATTTTTTCTGCATCTTTGAATTCTTTTGAAAATCTTGTCTTTGGTTTATATGTTTTCTTTTCTTTTTCTTGTTTAGTTAATCTCAAAAATTCTTCATCTATTTCTTTTGTAATTTCATATGGAAGTGTAATAACATTTTCTTTTTCTGATATTATATCTTGTGAGTCTAATCTTATATTTTGAAACTCTATACTTAAACTTATTATTTCGTCCATAGTATACATATTTTCTAATATATATGGAACCATTTTGTTTTTTTCTATTAAATCCTTTATTAAGAATATATTGTCTTTTTGTATGTTTTCTGATCTTAGTATTATTTTATTTATTTCATCAAAGAATATTATTGCATCTTTACTTAAATATTCTATTATACTACTCTTTGGTTCTTTTTCTATTTCTTCTAATAATGGATATATCTTTATTTGATTTATGCTTTCTATTGACCTCTGGCTTGAAATATCAAAATATTTTATCTGATCTACTTCATCCCCAAAAAATTCAATTCTAACTCCTTTTTTGTTTGAAATTGATATGTCTAAAATATCTCCTCTAACACTGAAGGTTCCTTTTCCTTCGACTATGTCGCATCTTTCATAACCAAGGTTTATTAATTTTGCTTTTATCTCTTCTTGATTATATTCATTTGCAACCATTATTTTTAAAATACTATCTTGCATTGTCTTTTTGGATAATATTTTTTGCATTAGAGTTTCTACACTTACTACAATAATTTCTGCTTCACCCTTAAATAGCTTTAGTATTCCATCTATTCTTGAATATAATATATCTCTACTTTGTGCATCATAGTCATATGTAATTATATCCTTTTTTGGTATATAAGTTATGTTATTATTCATACTTTTTAGATTTTTTACAAGATTTTGTGCTTGAAGTTCATTATATGTTATTATTAGCTCTGGTCTCTTTTCTTTTTCATATGTAGCATTGATTATACATGCTTTAGATACTCCACTTAAGCCCAGTAATGTTACTGGGCTAATTTTCTCTTTTATTTTTTCTAAGTAGGTTGTTATTTCTTTAAATCTTAAAAGATTTTCTGCAATTTCATTCAATTTAACTTACCTCTATTTATTTTAAGTTTTATTATATACCATTTTTCACAAAATTAAAATAGTTTTATAAAAAATAATCCCTAAGCTCAGAAAGACTAAGCTTAGGTTTTGTTTGGAAATTAGAATTGAATCTTAGGTATGGAGATTTTGCAAGGCACAGGAATGCTTTTTCGATATTTCATATAAGAATTACGTTTTCTATAAATGAAACCTGTCTCTAATTCTAGTAAAACTTTTTTCCCTGCTATATCTGCTATCTGATTCACTTTAAACTCTTTTTTCAAGTCTTCAAAATATTTTTCTTTTACTATAAGTTCTAAAGTAAGTGCACAAGATCTTGCAATGAGTATTACTTTCCGCTTGGAATTTGTTTTCTCTTCTATTAGGAAAAGGATTCTAAGCTCCATTTGCATTCTCCTCCTTAATAAATTTTCCATTTAGGTTTAGTTATGTAAAGCATTATATCATGATTTATAAAAAATTGCAATATGGATTTTATTTGGTTCTATAATATTAGAATGCTTTTTCAGGTATCTTCCCCCCAAACTATTGGCATTGAGCCAAACTAATGAGGTAAAATATAAAAAAATAGAGCTAAGCAACTTTTAAAGTTCGCTTGTCTCTAATGTTTTGGTGCTCCTTCAAGGGCTCGAACCTTGGACCTACCGGTTATGAGCCGGTTGCTCTAACCAACTGAGCTAAAGGAGCATTTATTTTGTTTACATTTAATGAAAAAGTGATTTATTCAATTGCTAAGAAATAATATAACACAATTTTAGATTCATGTCAATAGAAAAAATAAATATTTATTATTTTTTTGTATAAGAAAATCAAGAGAATTTCCTAAAATGGAATTTCTCTTGATTTTCTATCACATCCTATCAAAGTCAATTAATTCAGCGTCGTATATAAGAGCATGTTTTTTCCAGTATTCTTCTGATTCTTTCCGCTCTTCACAGGTCCGAATTCCTTTGTCCCAAGGTTCCCTTAGACTTCCTTCGCCAATATAAGATGTAATTAGCGTGTAATGATTTGTGTAGTTCTTCTCTTTTCTTATGATAATAGTCAGCACGTTACAAGCTAAAGGTTCACGCCCCTTTACCATAGGTGTCTGCCCTTCACGTCCTTTTCGATAGACCATAACCACTTCGTCTTCATTTGTAACTGGCACACAACATGTAAAACCAATAGGATTTGTAAAGTGAATTTGCTTTTTCTTAAAACTTGCCCCATTTGCGTACATTCGCTTTAATGCCTTCTTAAGAAGTTCTCTAGTTATACCTCCTTCTGTATGAATGTGACTATCAAACCGGTCATAAACATTATATCCGTCTTTTGTTGTTCCAATGAGGTCGTTTGTTGTTTGTACCATATTTTCCTCCTAAAATTATTGTTGTTATTATTTTACATCTAAACATCAGAGTACTAGCTAAAATTTAAATATTTAATTTTATTATAGCATATTTACATAAAATTGTAAACATGCTATTAAATCAGTGATCTGGAATTTTTTATATTATCAAGTATTTGAAAAAAAATCAAAAAGAATATGAATTAGAATGGAATAATAAGAATATTTTTCTATGTTCTTCAAAGCTAATTCTTTATCATTTATAATTACGTTTTTAGATATTAGATAATCTATAAGTTCTTCATTATTCTTGTATTCTTTCATTATACCTCCAAATAATATAAAAAAATGACATGTCAGTGAAATGTGTAAAGAGCTTCTCAAACAGGGCAGACCGTTACCTAACAAGCTTGAAAACTTACTGTCGGATTATTTGCTGAGATTTTTCTCAAGAGTAATTCAGTGGGAATCCAAAGGATATGACATTGCCGCAACGTGGAACTAATATCAATACTTTTAAGTAGTTCGACCCAAACGCATTATGGAGCGATATTCATACAAGTTACGAACTCTCTTGTTCTCTTTTAAATTATTGATTTATTATACATAATTATTTGCTGAATTGCAATATCTAATTTCATTCACTAAATTTATAACTGCAAAACCTCTCCCTATTAGAGAGAGGTTTTGCATGGAATCTTGAGAAATTTTCAACAACAAATCCGAGCAATCCGCTCATGTTCTTTGTAAATTTCCCATTGGTCACCACAGCAAGGATTGGCATTTCCATGCCACTCGAGATAGAACCCATGGCGTCTAGCGATGCCATAGATAATTCGAAACTGCTTATCCCGCCGTGCTTCCCACTCTTTGCGCGACTGTTCTTCCTTTGCTTTCTTATCAGGATTCTTCTCATACCACTTTGCTAAAAAAGCTTTGTACTCAGTGATGAAATTGCTTCCGTCAGGGATAAAGAGGGTCTTGCGGAGCTCCGAGAGTTTCGGATGATTCGCACGATAGCAGCCCTCATACGGATAAAGCCAGTTGTGCATAACTATTCTGCACGCATTGGAAATATGCTTTGCATCTTTACCAAAAAGGCTGTCTAGCTTAATTGGCATTCCATAGTCAAGCAAATTCATTACGCCCACATTTTCCATTTTTGTTACCTCCAAAATTTTACTAGGTTGATAGAGTTAAAAGCGAACATAAGGTTTACTTAAATGAAGGCATTTAGCACTTAATCTATTAATATTATACATCAATTTACATAAAAGGTCAAATTTGCTCTTTTATCTATTAAATCAGAAGCAGGTACTCATTATTTTACTATGTCTCCTCAACGATGGATTAAAGAAACAAATGCAATAGGTATTATTTCAAAATCTGGTAACAATGGTGGAACATATGCACATCCAAATATAGCATTTGAATTTGCTAGTTGGATTAGTTCAGAATTTAATTTATATCTGATTACTGAATTTGAAAGGTTAAAACAAAATGCCGTTCTGCTGTTTACTTGCTTAATATGATTACCGCTTAATTCATTGCAATTCTGCACATTTCAAGGATAGATTCTTTAGTTTTGGCTCTTACAAAGAAACATCTATTGTGGCAAAAAATTGCATCCTGTATTCCAGAAATCTCTGGTAAAGTATTTGCATTTCCACCAGCCCATTTTTTAGGAAAAGAAATAAGCTGTTTAAATTTTTCTTCTATTGATGGTGGAACGCTTTGTGCTGCCCAGCCTCCTGCAGGATATGGAAAAATTACGAACTTCACTCTGTAATCACAACTTTCATTTTATATTCAATAATTACTATTAATTTTCATAAATTAATAATTTTTTCTATAATCTCCACATCTTCAATTCTATTAATTGCAAAGCATTTTTGCCTAAGTCTTTTATTGAAGCTCCTAGATGATACATTTCTTTATTATCTATCACAATAAATCTATCATGAAATTTATTTGTTTTAGCAACTTTTAAAATAGGATATTCTTTATTAAATTTTTTAATATCTAAATTTTCAATATTACTTTTATCAGATGTTAAAATAACTACTTCGACATTATTTTTCTTTTTAGCTAACATTTTCAAAACACTATCATCAATATAATTATCTATAATTAAAATTTTATTATTTGCTTTTTTTATAATGTCTACAATGATACTATATGCATCATATATTTGCCCATCAAAAAATATTCTTTGTTTTATGTTTTCTTCAAGTTGCAACTGGTCAAATATTATATCAAATTTCTTGTCTTGCTCAATAAATTTTTTATCCATTTTATTTTCAATATTAATTACTTTTTCAAATAGATTTTTATTAGAATTTATAAATTTTCTCATTTCTATAAATGCTCTCATAATATTTATGCTTACATCTATTGCAATATCGTTTTTTAATACTCCTGATAGCATCGCTATTCCTTGTTCTGTAAATGCATAAGGCAGATATTTTTCACTTCTATATTTATTATTTTCTCTTTTTGATGTGGTTCCATTTTGGAACCACATTTTATCCATTTCAGACTTAGTAAGCTGAAAACAAAAGTCTTCTGGAAATCTATCAATATTTCTTTTTACAGCTTTATTTACATTTTTAGTTTCATAATGATATAGCATAGCTACATCACTATCCAACATAACTTGTTTTCCTCTTATAGTATATATTAAATTTCTTATATCTTCATTTGATAATTCATTTTGAATTGCTAATTGATTTTCTTCCATAATCTCACGTCCTTTTCTTATTGTATATATCTTAAAACATTTGTTTTGTATTGTCAAGAGTTTTATAATTTTTTATTTCATAATTTATACTATTAAACAAATATAATGCTACTTTTAAATAAGCATTCTTATTTTTCATAGCTGTTGCAATACTCCTTGTAGAATTTCCTTTTTTACATAACTCAAATATTTCTTTGACAACTTGTGCCTCAATAGGCTCTATTTCTAAATGTCCCGTTTCTACATTTCTAATATATCTATAAGGTGCTTTTGCTGGATGTAATTTTTCTAATGCCATTTCTTCCATTGCTCGTTTTGTTCTTGCTCCAATTTCTTTTCTTTCTCTTTGTCCAAACACTAAGTTCATTCCAAATATCATTTCACCATTTGCAGTTGATACATCATAAGGCTCTAATATTAATTCTATTTTGACATCATGTTCTTCACAATAGTTTAAAAGCCAAAATCCTTCATAATTATTTCTTGTTAATCTATCTACTTTAATAGCAACTATTACTTCGATTTTGTGTAATTTAATATCTTTATGTAATTAAATATTCAGTTGGTTCAATAAATTGTAAATTAGTAGCCTTTAAATGCTTAATTTTGCCATTTTTAACTGTATAATTATAATCTTTAATGATTTCTAGTATTTGTGTATTTAACTCTAATTCTTGTACTGTTTCAAACTCAAACATAAAAAATGCCCTCCTTTCTTCGATAAGAGAACATTTTTGATATTTTCGTGAAGTTCAATTCATCTTTTCTAAAAACGAAAAAACTTACGAAACTCTTTATAGTTCGTAAGTTGCTATAAATTGGAGCGAACGTCGTAGTTATCTACAACTTTTTTCTCATAACGATTGATACAAATATCAATCAATTTATTAAAGTATATCACATTTTCCATAAAATACAATACAAATGAATTAAAAAACTCATATAATTTGCAATTTTATGTAGAACATGTTATAATTTAGTTGTAACATGCTTTTTTGTTGCCTTTGAAATCAGTAAATTTCGGAGGCACAGTCCTCCGAACAATAAAAAGGAGGAACTATCATGAAAAAACGAGTACATTATGCAGAACTGGAGGATATGCAAAAGTATATCGAAGGTTTTAACCCTGATGATTACGAGAGTTGTGGTGAACACACTGACCCTTCTGTCATTGCATATGCAAGAGACTACTACGACAAGCATTTACCTGTTGATGTGACTGCATGGATACGGGTAAACGAACCTGATAAAAATTTGATTTATGCAAAAGGTCTCGGTGATCAGGTATGCTTTGTTCGTGACAGACTTTGCCAGCTGTTGAGATCAACCTATGAAGAATGGTGTGACAATCCGCCACTGGTGATTTCTACCCACTATTCAAAATCGGTAAAATTACCTGTGTTTCAGATTAATCTCGAAAAGTACGGCATAGAAATGGTACTTCGGTACAATTTCTACGACTGGAAGATTTCGGTAAAATCTGATAAACCTCTGGATTTCGATTACATGGGACTGTTTAATCCCACAGAAGAGATTTCATATTTTTACTGCGAGGGATTTCCGAAAGACAAGGTTTATGGCAGCTATGATCAGAGTCACTCCCAGTTCACTATTGAAATCGGCTCTCATTACAACTTGTACACTTTTATTTTCTTACTCAAGAACTACTTGGGAATTAAAAGAGAAGATTAAAATGTACTTGTTTCGCCACCACTATTGCTATTTAATAGTGGTGGCGGTTTCTTTTTTATTTAATTTTAAAAATTATATAACACTTATATTATTAAACAAATACAATGCAACTTGATTTTGTTCTTCCTTTGCCATTTCCATAATTTTAGCCATTGCAAACATTATAAGATGATATTTAGCAAAATTGATTAAAGTAGTTCTATATTCTTCATCAATTTCTTTTAGCTTAGTATCAAATATTGCATACATTTCTGGTTTATCATATTTTAGGTTAGTACAACTGCTATCACTCATACATATTGCAAGTCTTAGTCTATTTGTTAAGTCCATATCGTTTATCATATCTATTAAATATTTTACTTTTTCATTTTCCATATCTAAATTTCCTCCTTTAAAATCTAGTATCATTATTCTTCTTTTTACTCTTAATTTGATTGTTTTCATCTGATATAGTTATTCTTCTAGCAGTATTATTTGCGATTTCATTATCGTTGTTGTCAAATATGCCATTTTTATATAGGTCATCACTAACAA
>CANSNA010000018.1 GCA_947648255.1 uncultured Clostridium sp.
AAATGTATTAAAAGATATGGCAAGTCTTTCAAAAGAAGAAAGACCAATAATTGGAGAAATTGCAAATACTGTTAGAAAAAGCATAGAAGAAGAAATTAGAAAAAAAGAAGAGAGAATCGCAAAAGAAATTTTACAAAGAAAACTTGAAAGTGAGAAAATAGATATAACTCTTCCAAGTACAAAAGTTAAGAAAGGTTCAAAACACCCTGTAAATAGTGTTATAGAAGAAATAGAAGACTTATTTGTTTCAATGGGATATACAGTAGAAGAAGGACCAGAACTTGAGACAGATAAATTTTGTTTTGAACTTTTAAATTTGCCACAAGGGCACCCAGCAAGAGATATGCAAGATAGTTTTTATATTACAGAAGAATATTTGCTTAGAACCCAAACATCAGCAGTTCAAGCAAGAACAATGCTTGCAAATAAAGAAAAATCACCAATTAGAATGATATGCCCAGGCAAAACATATAGACGAGAAGATGATGCAACACATTCACATCAATTTACACAAGTTGAAGGACTTGTAATAGATGAAAATATTTCGCTTGCAGACCTTAAAGGTACTCTTGAAATATTCGCAAAAAAGATAATTGGAGAAAACTCAAAATTGAGATTTAGACCAAGCTATTTTCCATTTACAGAACCATCTTATGAAGTGGATGTATCATGCTTTAAGTGTGGAGGAAAAGGATGCAATCTTTGCAAACAAACTGGCTGGATAGAGATTTTAGGCTCAGGAATGGTGCATCCAAATGTATTAAAAATGTGTGGATATGATCCAGAAAAATACTCGGGATTTGCATTTGGTGCAGGACTTGAAAGAATTGCAATGTTTAAGTATGGAATACCTGACATGAGATATTTATATGCAAATGATATTAGATTTTTAAAACAATTTGATAGATAAATCTTAAAATGAAAAGGAGAGCTAAAAGGGAATGAAATTAAGTAGAAATTTTCTAAAAGACTATATAGATATAGATGTAGATACAAAAACACTTGCAGAAGACATGACAGGAGCTGGGAATGAGTATGATGAAGCAGAAAAATTAATAAATGCAACAGGGCTTGTTATAGGAGAAGTGAAAACATGTGAAATGCATCCAGATTCAGACCATTTACATGTTTGCACAGTTGATGTACGGAAACGAAGTTTTAAATATAGTTTGTGGTGCACCAAATGTAGCAAAAGGGCAAAAAGTTATTGTGGCACTTGCAGGAGCTGAACTACCAGGTGGAATAAAAATAAAAAAAGGAATAATAAGAGGTAAAGAATCAAATGGAATGATTTGCTCCTTATCAGAAATTGGAATTGACAGCAAATTCCAAAGTGAAGAAGATAAAAAAGGAATTCATGTTTTAAAAAATGATGCAAAACCAGGTGAAGATCCTATCAAATATATGGGATTAGATGATGAGGTAATTGATTTTGAACTAACAGCAAATAGAGGAGACCTGTTAAGTATACTTGGAATGGCATATGAGGTGGGAGCATTATACAATAAAAAAGTTAAAGAAATTGACTTAAAACACAAAGAAGAAAAAGAAAATATAAATGATAACTTTAAAATAAACATAGAAACAGAAAACTGCAAACTGTTTTTAGCTAAAAAAGTAACAAATATAGAGATAAAGGAAAGCCCAGATTTTATCAAAAATAGACTAATTGCATGTGGGATAAGACCAATAAATAATGTTGTAGATATAAGTAACTATGTAATGCTAGAAACAGGTCAACCATTGCACTTTTATGATGCAGATAGATTAAAACGGAATATTAGAAGTAAGAATGGCAAAAAATAAAGAAAAGCTTACAACACTAGATGAAATAGAAAGAGAACTTGATAAAGAAGATATCGTGATTTCAGATGGGGAAAAAGCAATAGGCTTAGCAGGAGTCATGGGTGGACTTGATACAGAAATAGAAGAAAATACAAAAAATGTTATCATAGAAGCTGCAATTTTTGATGGAGTAAGAGTTAGAAAAACCTCTAAAAAAATTGTAAGAAGTGAAGCAAGTAACCGTTTTGAGAAGGGACTAGACCCAAATAGAACATATATGGGAATTGAAAGAGCATGTGTGTTACTTGAAAAATATGCAAATGCAAAGATTTTATCAGGAACTGCTATATATGATACAACGGATAAAGAAGATAAGAAAATAGAAATTGCAGTAGAAAAAATTAATCGTATATTAGGTTCAAATATCCAAATTGAAGAAGTAGTAAGCGTATTTGAGAGATTAGGTTTTAAAGCAGAAAAGATAGATAATAATACAAAGATTAGAGTTTATGTATCTACAAGAAGAATTGATATATCAATAGAAGAAGATTTAATAGAAGAAGTGCGGACGTATTTACGGTGTAAACAATATAGAAGGAAAATTACCAAAAGTTCCAACAATACCACGGAAGATACAATAGAAACTTAAGAGAAATCAGGAATAAAATGATATCTCTAGGATTAAATGAAACTTTATCATATATATTAATAAATGATAAGGAAGTGAAGAAATTTACAAGAGATGAATTTGAAAAAGTTAGCCTATTGGATCCAATGAGTGAAGATAGAAATACTTTAAGATATACACTAATCACATCATTATATAAAATATATGAATACAATATAGCACATGGAAATAAAGACATATCTATATTTGAGATAGGAAAGGGATTTTTCAAAAAAGACGAAGAATATGGAGAAGAGCAAAAGCTATGTATGCTAATGACAGGTGAATTTATAACAGGAATTAATGAAAAGAAAAATGTAGATTTCTTTGTAATAAAAGGAGTTGCAGAAGAATTGCTAAATAGCTTAGGATATGAAAACAGATATAGTTTTGTGCTTCCAAAAGACCCAATAAAGGAATTACACCCAGGGCAAACAGCAGAAATTATAGTAAACCGGAAAAAAGGTTGGCATTTTAGGAAAGCTATATCCAGAAATTACAAAAGAAGATGTATTTGTATGTGAAATAAATATTGATAAATTGCTAGAAATAAAAACAGGCAAACCTAAATATAAAGAAATATCTAAATTTCCAGCTGTAAAAAAAGACATTGCACTTGTTGTAGACAAAAAAATAGAAGCACTAGAACTTGTAAAAACAATAAAAAAGGCATGTGGAAGTAATATAAAAGATATAGAAATTTTTGATGTTTATGAGGGAAAAGGAATTGAAGAAGGCAAAAAAAGCTTAGCATACTCTCTAACATTTAGTTCTCAAGAAAAAACACTAACAGACGAAGAAATAAACCCACTACTAGATAAAATAGCAGTAGCTACAAACAAAGAATTCGGAGCAACACTAAGAGACTAAAAACTTTTATTTTGGGATGGAAATATAAGAAAGAGGAAAAATATATGGCAAAACAACCTAAATCAGTTTTTGTCTGCAATGAATGTGGATATGAAGCTTCAAAGTGGCTTGGCAAATGCCCTGCCTGCAATGAATGGAATACATTTTTTGAACAAAAGCTTGAGGCAAAAGAGGTAGAGAAAAAAAGGCAAGAAAAGCAAAGTGCAGAGACAGTTGCATTAAAAGATGTAAAATCAAAAGAAATTAAAAGACTATCAACTGGTTTTCTAGAGCTAGATAGAGTGCTAGGCGGAGGTCTAGTAGATGGTTCTTTAATTCTTCTTCGGAGGAGAACCACGGAATTCGGAAAATCTACTTTAATTTTGCAGATATGCGACAAAGTACAAACAGAAGATGCAGTACTTTATATATCTGGTGAAGAATCAGCAGAGCAAATAAAAATTAGAGCAGATAGATTAGGAATAAATAAAAATAACCTCTTATTTTTAGGCGAAACAGATATTGATATACTAGAAGCGGAAATAGAAAAAAGAAAACCAAAACTTGTAATTATAGATTCTATTCAAACAATTTATACAGACAAATTAGACGGAATTCCACGGAAGTACAAGTCAGTTAAGAGAAATAACTTCAAGAATAATGAGAATGTGCAAAGACAAGGGTGTTACAACAATAATAATAGGGCATGTCACAAAAGACCGGAAATATTGCAGGACCAAGAGTTTTAGAACACATGGTAGATGTTGTATTATATTTAGAAGGAGAAAGATACCTAGCATATAGAGTGCTAAGAGGTGTAAAAAATAGATTTGGTTCTACGAATGAAATAGGTATGTTTGAGATGCAAGGTGAAGGCATGAAAGAAATAACAAACCCATCAGACATATTAATTGCAGAAAAGTGTGAAACAGCGGCACGGTTCAGTTATAGTTTCAGCAATGGAAGGGACAAGACCACTTTTAGTAGAACTTCAAGCACTAACAAGTCCAACGGTATTTGGTTTCCCAAGAAGAACAGCAAATGGAGTAGATTACAATAGACTAACACTCCTAATGGCAGTAATAGAAAAAAGAGCAGGATTACCACTTTCTAGCCAAGATGCATACTTAAATGTAGTTCGGAGGAATTAGAATTAATGAACCTGGTATTGACCTTGGAATTATTTTAAGTGTTTGCTCAAGTTTTAAAAATAAAACTATTGCAGATGATACATTAGTAATTCGGTGAAGTTCGGCTTAACAGGCGAGGTTAGACGCGTTTCTGCAATAGAAAAAATGCTTAAGGAAGCAGAAAAATTAGGATTTAAAAAATGTATAATTCCAGAAAATAATAAAAAACTATTGAAAGAAAATCTAAAATTAGATATAATAGGAGTGAAAAATATTAAAGATGCGATGAAAGCCACTCGGCATACTATAAATCTAAGGAAAAAACAGAAGAGGTGAACAAATGTTAAAAAACGAAAAAGGTATAACACTAATAGCACTTGTAATTACAGTAATAATAATGCTAATACTTATAACTGCGACTATACAATATGGGTCGACATCAATTTCAGAAGTAAAGCTTCAAAACTTCTCATATGAAATGCAACAAGTACAAGGAAGAGTTGATAACATTTATCAAAGAATGATTATGGAAAAAGACACAAATTATGCATCAGTAAATGGAAAAACTATAGGAGTAAATGTAAACTACTCAAAAGAAGCAACAGATTTATTAAAAGAGTTAACATTGGGAACAATAGATTATAATGATCCGCCCAAAAAGGAAGACTCAAACTATAACCAATATTTTACAGAGCCCGGAGTTGCGGTTTACAGATATTTAGCTAAAGAAGAAGTAGAGTCTCAATTAGATATTAAAAACCCTAAACATGATGTAATAATTAATTTCAAAAAAAGAGAAGTAATAAGTGTAGATGGAGTAGTACATAATGAGGTTGAATATCATAGACTATCAGAAGTTGCTATGTGGCTACCTTGAAAATAAACATTAAGAATTAGAAAGGAATGGATTTTAAAATGAACAAAAAAACAATTATTATAATTGGGATAATCATAGTAATTGTACTAATAGGTACAGTTTTAGCAGGAATTATAGGAAATATGACAAATGAAGTAAAACACCCAATTGCAACAATTACAGTAGAAGGGTATGAAACACCAATTGTTGTAGAATTATATCCAGAGTATGCACAAAATACAGTTAGAAACTTTATAACACTTGCAAACAATGGATTTTATAATGGACTAAAAGTACATAGAGTTGAAAAAGACTTTGTAATACAAACAGGTGACCCAGAAGGAACAGGAAGTGGTGGACCAACACTTAGTGGATTAGACGCTTCAATTGAAAAAGATAGTGATGCAGATAAAGAATATACAATCGTTGGAGAATTTACAAAAAACGGATATGATAACAATCTAAAACATGAAAGAGGAGTCATCTCAATGGCAAGATCATCATATTCTGGAGAAGTAATCAAAGAAGGATATAACTCAGCAGGAAGCCAATTCTTTATTTGTTTAAAGGATGCACCAGCATTAAATGGTTTATATGCAGGATTTGGAAGAGTAATAAGTGGAATGGAAACAGTAGATAAAATTTCAGAAGTAGAACTTGCAGTAGATAAAGCAGAAGATGGAACAGAAACAAAAACATCAAGACCTATGCAAGATGTTATAATTTCTAGTGTAACAATAGAAACAAATGGAGTAAACTATGAAAAACCAGAAACAAGAGAACCATTTGACTATTCATCTTGGTATATGAAAAAATATTACGGAATGTAAAAAATTAGCATAAGGCGGTTACTTTTATATGAAAGCACCGCCTTAATTTAGCGAGAAAGTATAGGTGTTTTAATGGAAGATTTAGATGTAAAAAAAATAGTAGTAGCAATAATTATAATTTTAGCAATAGCAGTTCGGTATATTTTTTGGAGTTAAAAGTCTAACATCTAGTGGGAAAACATATGAAGTAGAAAAAATTTCAGAAAGTGATTATAAATATTTTACAGTATATACAGACCGGAAAATACGGAATATTAAATGAAAAAGGTGAAATGATAATAGAAAATATCTATACAGATATCATTATACCAAATCCAACTAAAGCGGTGTTTATATGCAAGAAAGAAAATGGAAAAAAAGAAATACTAAATAGTGAAGGGCAGAAAATATTTGAAGAATATGAAAATGTAGAACCAATAGAAACAAACGGAACTATGGGGCATCTACCATATGAAAAAAGTGTACTTAAATATGAAAAAGAAGGTAAATTTGGCTTAATAGATTTTGAAGGAAAAGAAATAACAAAGCCAATATATGAAGAATTATCTTCTGTGAAATATAAAGAAGGAGAAATTCTTGCAAAGAAAAATGGAAAATGTGGAGTAATAAGTCATAAGGGAAAAGAACTAATTTCCTTTGAATATGAAGATATAGAGGCAGATAGGTATTATAATGGAAGTTATGAAAAATCAGGATATATAGTAAAGACAGAAGATGATGAAGGCTTTAAATATGGATACATAGACTACAAATGGAAAAAAATATTAAAACCAGAATATTCAGAAATAACTAGAATACAGGAAATAGAAGGAGACGATATTTACTTAGTTGTAGCAAAAAATGGACAAGCTGGGTTGATCAAAAATAAAAATGAAGAAATAGACTTTGCATACCAATCTATTTCATATGATAAGAATACTAATCTTTTAGTAGTTAAACGAAGTGAAAAATATGGTGTTCTAACTTTAACAGGTGATACTATAGTTCAAACTGGATACAAAGATATAAAAATTAATGGAACATATATATGTGCTAAAGGATATGAAGAAGATACATATTTTAATACAAAAGGAGAAAAGGTAGAAACAGGCTACACAGGAATGAAAGAAGCAGGAAATGTTTATATTACGACAAATGAAAACAACTTATATGGTTTAGCAGATAAAGCTGGAAAAGCAATCGTTGAAAACACATATCTTTATATAGACTATGCATTTGATAACTATTTTGTTGCATATAAGACAGGCGAGGGCTTAGGAGTAATTGATGAAAACGGAAATAAGATGGTAGATTTTGAATATGATGTTTTAAGTAAAATAGGAGAAAAAAAGCTATTAAAAGCAGTAACCATGGGAAGAGATGGAGATGTAACAATAATTTATTCTAAAGATTTAAAAAGACTTGCAACCTTAAAAGACATGAAAATAGGCATACATGAAGATTATATAGAAGCATATAACAAAGAACAAGAAATCTTAATTGATAACAATGGAGAAGCAAAAACAGCAAAAGACATTTTTCCAGATAACAAGTTATTTGCAATAGCAAAAGCCAATAAATGGGGATTTGAAAACAAAAATGGAGAAATAGTAGTAGATACTAAATATGATACAGTAACAGAATTTAATAGATATGGTTTTGCAGGAATTAAAGAAGGAGATAAATGGGGAATAGTAAATAGCGAAGGAAATATTATTTTAGAGCCAACATTTAAAATAGGAACAGGAGGAACAAAACCTGAATTCTTAGGAAAATATTATAAAACATATAAAGAAAATGGTGAAATTTATTATACAAATGAAATAAATACAGATGAATACTATGAAGATAACCTATAAAGATATTTTATAAAGTGTGAAAGGAAAGTAAAAAAATATGGTAAAGAGAATTTTCGTGCAAAAAAGAGAAGGTTTTGATATAGAAGCAAAAGAGATTCTAGAAGACATAAGAGAAAACTTACAAATATCAGATTTAAAATCATTAAAAATACTAAATAGATATGATGTAGAAGGCATAACAGAAAAAGTATTTCAAGAAGCAAAAAATACAATATTTTCAGAACCACAAGTAGATATTTGCTACGAAGAAGAATATGAAAAAGAACCAGATGAAGTTATGTTTGGGGTAGAATTTTTACCAGGGCAATTTGACCAAAGAGCAAATTCTCTATCAGAATGTTTGCAAATTATAGCAGGAGGAGAAAAACTAACAACAAAATCAGCAAAAATTTATGTTTTAAAAGGAAATATAGAGGAAAAGAGTTTAGAAAAAATAAAGAAATATCTAATAAATTCAGTAGATTCAAGAGAATGTAAATTAGAAAAGCAAGAAACACTAGATACTAAAATAAAAGAGCCAGAAGATGTAAAAATAGTAGAAGGCTTTAGAGAAATGACAGATGAAAATGTAAAAGAATTCTATGAAAAATATGGTTTTGCAATGGATATAGAAGATCTAAAATTCTGTCAAAAATATTTTAGAGATGAAGAAAAAAGAGATCCAACAATGACAGAAATGAAAATGATAGATACATATTGGTCAGACCATTGCAGACACACAACCTTTATGACAAAATTAGAAAAAATAGATATAAAATGGGATTTATTAGAAAAAGTATTTGAAGACTATAAGAAATCAAGAGAATATGTATATGAAAATAAAAAAGCAAAAGATATTTGCCTAATGGATATAGCAACAATTGCAGTAAAAGAGCTAAAAAGAAAAGGAATGTTAAAAGACTTAGACGAATCAGAAGAAATCAATGCATGCAGTATAAAAGCAAGTATTGAAGTAAATGGAAAAGAAGAAGAATACCTAATAATGTTTAAAAATGAAACACATAACCACCCAACAGAAATTGAACCATTTGGTGGAGCTGCAACATGTTTAGGAGGTGCAATTCGTGATCCACTTTCAGGCAGAGTATATGTATACCAAGCAATGAGAGTAACAGGTTGCCGGAGACCCAAGAACAAAAATAGAAGACACACTCCCAAATAAATTACCACAAAGAAAATTAACCAATGAAGCAGCAAGAGGATATAGTTCATATGGAAATCAAATAGGGCTTGCAACAGGTGCTGTTACAGAAATATATCACCCAGGATATGTTGCAAAAAGATTGGAGATAGGAGCACTAATTGGAGCAGCACCTGCAAAAAATGTAGTCAGAAAAAGACCAATTCCAGGAGATGTTGTCATATTACTTGGTGGAAAAACTGGACGCGATGGATGTGGAGGTGCTACAGGTTCTTCAAAAGCACATACCAGCAAATCATTAGATACATGTGGAGCAGAAGTGCAAAAAGGAAATGCTCCAGAAGAAAGAAAAATACAAAGACTATTTAGAAACTATGAAGTTACAAAATTGATAAAAAGATGTAATGACTTTGGAGCAGGAGGAGTTTCTGTTGCAATAGGGGAACTTGCAGACGGATTAGAAATTAACTTAGATAAAGTACCAAAAAAATATGAAGGGCTTGATGGAACAGAGCTTGCAATATCAGAATCACAAGAGAGAATGGCAGTAGTTGTTGCAAAAGAAGATGCAGAGAAATTCCAAGCTCTAGCAGAAAAAGAAAACTTAGAAACAACAATTGTTGCAAAAGTTACAGAGGAACCAAGAGTTAAAATGTATTGGAGAGAAAAGCTAATTGTAAATATAGCTCGTTCATTTTTAGACACAAATGGAGATGTGAAAACTACCAGTGTAGAAGTTTCAAAACCTGATTATAAAAATAGTTATTTTAGTAAAAAACAGGAAAATACGGATATAGAAAATACTTGGAAAGAGAAAATAACAAATTTAAATGCATGTTCACAAAAAGGCTTAGTAGAAAGATTTGACAATACAATAGGAGGAAATACAGTCCTAATGCCATTTGGTGGAAAATATGCACTAACTCCAGAAGAAGGAATGTGTGCAAGAATTCCAACAGAAAACCGGATATACTAAACTAGGAACAATAATGACATTTGGTTATAATCCAGAAATTAGCTCATGGAGCCCATTCCATGGAGCAGTTTATGCAGTTTTGGAATCAGTTTCAAAATATGTAGCATTAGGAGGAGACTATAAAAAAGCATGGTTAACACTTCAAGAATATTTTGAAAGATTAAGAGATGAAGGAAAAAGATGGGGAAAACCTTTTTCAGCTTTACTTGGAGCATATTTAGTACAAGAAAAACTAGGAATTGCAGCAATAGGTGGAAAAGATAGTATGTCAGGTTCATATAACGATCTAGATGTACCACCAACACTTGTATCTTTCTGTGTAGGAACAGTAGATACAGAAAAAGTTATTTCAGCAGAATTTAAAGAAAGAAACTCAAAAGTTGCAATACTAAAAACTAGAGTTGATGAAAACTTTTTACCAGACTTTGAAGACTTAAAAGAAAATTATGAAATAATTCATAAATTAATAAAACAAGATAAAGTAAGAGCTGTTATGACAGTGAGAAATGGTGGAATTGCAGAAACAATAACAAAAATGGCAATGGGAAATAAGATAGGCTTTAAATTTGAAAAAGATATAGACGTATTTGTACCAATGTACAATACATTTATAATTGAATTAAAAGAAGATATAGAAAATGCAAAATTAGAAAACTTAGGAATAACACAAGCGGATAAAAATATTGAAATAAAAGGCATAAAATTAGACTTAGAAGAACTAATAAAAGAATGGAAAGAACCACTTGAAAAAGTATTCCAAACAAAAACAAAAGAAATAAAAGAACCTATAGAAAATATTTTAAGTGATAAAAAATGTGTAATTATTGCAAAAGAAAACTTTGCAAAACCAAGAATATTTATACCATCATTTCCACGGAACAAACTGCGAAGAAGATGCAAAAAGAGCATTTGTAGATGCAGGTGGAGATGCACATGTAGAAGTATTTAGAAACTTAAAACCACATGATATAGAAGATTCAATAAATGAATTTGCAAAACAAATAGAAAAATCACAAATTATAATGATACCAGGAGGATTCAGTGCAGGAGATGAACCAGATGGATCAGGTAAATTTATAGCTTCTGTATTTAGAAACCCAAAACTTAAAGAGCTAATTCATAAACACTTATATGAAAGAGATGGGTTAATACTAGGCATTTGTAATGGATTTCAAGCTTTAGTAAAACTAGGACTTCTTCCATATGGAAAAATTTTAGAGATGGACGAAAATATGCCAACACTTACATATAATGCAATTGGAAGACACCAATCTATGATTACTAGAACAAAGGTAGTTTCAAAATTATCACCTTGGTTTAACAAAGTAGCCCTAGGAGAAGAATTTTCAATTCCAATATCACATGGAGAAGGTAGATTTGTTTGCAAAGAAGAGGTACTAAAAGAGCTAAAAGAAAATGGACAAATTGCGACTCAATATGTAGATTACGAAGGAAATGCAACATATGATATAGAACATAATCCAAATGGATCAATATGTGCTATAGAAGGAATAACAAGCAAAGATGGAAGAATACTTGGAAAAATGGGGCATAGCGAAAGAAGTTATACCAAAGTTATAAAAAATATAGAAGGAAACCCAGACCAAAAGCTATTTGAATCAGGAGTAGAGTATTTTAGAGGTTAAACATGAGAATTAGATACAAGAAATGGGCAAGACCAGAATTAGAAAAAGCAGAGTTTTATATAGATAATCCAGAAAATCTAAAAGGCAAATGGCATGAAAAATTTAAACACCCAGCTCCTATTAATTTAGAGCTGGGATGTGGAAAAGGTTCATTTATATCAAAACTTGCAGTTTCAAACCCAAAAATAAATTATATTGCTGTAGATCTAGTAGATGCAATGCTAGGTCTAAGCAAAAGAAATATAGAAAATGCATATAAAGAAGTAGAAAGAGAAATAGATAATATAATTTTAACTAGGCACGATATAGAAAGAATACATTTATTTATGTCTAAAGAAGACATAGTAGACAGAATATATATAAATTTTTGCAATCCATGGCCAAAGCCAAAACATAGAAAAAAAAGACTTACTCATACAAAACAGCTAAATTTATATAAAGAATTTTTAAAAGATGAAGGTGAAATCTATTTTAAAACAGATGATGAAGGTCTTTTTATGGATAGTTTAAAATATTTTGAAGAAGCAGGTTTTGAAATAGTTTGTAAAACCTATGATTTACATACAAAAAATATTTTTGAAAACAATATAGAAACAGAACACGAAAAAATGTTTAAAGAAGAAGGAAAGACAATAAAAGCATTAATTTGCAAAAAGAAGAAAGAGGAAAAGAAAAATGGATAAACAAACAAAAATGAAATTTAATGTACTTGCTATAATTTGTATAATAGTATTTTCATTTGTATTAGCACCAAAAGTGCTTCAAAATGATACTTATTATACAATAGCTATTGGTGAACATATTGCAGAAAAAGGACTTGATAATGAAGATCCATTTGCATGGACAGACTTAAAATATACTTACCCACATTGGCTTTATGATTTAAGCCTTTTTAAAGTATATGATATGTGGCGGAATGACAGGAATATATATATGTACAGGTCTTTTAAGCTGTGTTTTAGGAGTCATTTTGTATATAACTGCAATTAAGGTAAGTAAAAATAATCTATTTTCGTTTGCTCTAACATTACGGTGCAATGTTTTTCCTAAAAGACTTTATAGCAGCACGTGCACAGCTTGTAACATTTATTCTTTTTGGGGCTGAAATACTTTTTATAGAATGTTTTTTAACCTCAAAAAAGAAGAGATATGCCCTTCGGTCTAGCTATTATTAGTTGTTTGATTGCAAACCTACATTCAGCTGTATTTTATGTGCAATTCATACTTATGTTACCATATTTTGGAGAATATCTAATTGCTATTTTAAGAGATATGCATATTATTTATAGAATTAGAAAATATGATACAAAGCATCAAATAGAAAGGTTAGCTAAAAAAGGTAAAAATCCAGAAAAAATCGAAAAATTACAAATAAAACTTGAAAAAATAGAAGAAAAATTTGAAATATATAAGGAAAAATCAAAGAAAAGACAAGAAAATCCTTATAAAATTAGAATACAAAAAAGAGATGCAGTAAAATGGTTATTTCTAATTGCAATTATTTGCTTAGCAATGGGGCTTTTAACACCAATAGGAGACGAACCATATACACATATATTTAAGCTTCTAGCAGGAACAACAACAGATAGTATATCAGAGCATCAACCATTAGTTTTAAAAGGTCATACAGATGCAATAATTTTCATTACAATGCTACTTGGAATTTTAATATTTACAGAAACAAAAATATCTTTAAAAGATTTATTTATGCTAGGAGGACTTCTAGTCTTAACATTTTCAGCAAGAAGACAATTTTCACTACTTTCAAGTGTACGGAATGTTTTCTATAGCAATACTTGTAAATGAGTTTATAGAAAAATATGATAAAAATGGCTCAGCTGACTTTATGAAACTAATGGTAACATGGAAAGGTAAAATTTTAACAATAGTTTTACTAGTTATTTGTTCCATTTTCATATATAAAGACAAAGTGAACGCAGAATATATAAATAGCAAACAATATCCTGTAGAATTATCAAACTTTATTTTACAAGAAGTAGAAGATCGGTATTTTAAGATTTGATGGAATGAAGTTATATAATGACTATAACTATGGAAGCTACCTTTTATATAGAGGAATACCAGTGTTTATAGATTCACGTGCAGATCTATATTCTAAAGAATTTAACGAAGGTTGCAAAATATTTGATGATTACATGGATATATCTAATTTAAGTGTATATTTTGAAGATAAATTTGAAGATTATGGAATAACTCATATTATGTCATATGCAAATTCAAAACTAACTATGATTATTTCAAGAGATGATAACTACAAAGAGCTATATAGAGACAAATACTTTGTACTTTATGAAAGGTTAAATGCAAATGAAGCAGAATAAATGTGAATATATAATAAATCAAGAATTATCAGGAACAAGACTAGATAAATGTATAACTATGTTAGATAAAGATATTTCAAGAATGGCAGTACAAAGGCTACTTGAAGAAAAAAACATTAAGGTAAATGAAAAAATAGTAAAGTCTTCATACAAAGTAGTTCTTCGGAGATAAAATAGAAGTGATAAAAGAAGAACCCAAAGAAACCACTATAAAACCAGAAAATATACCACTAGATGTGCTATATGAAGATAATGATATTATAGTTATAAATAAGCCAAAAGGGCTAGTTGTTCATCCAGCAAGTGGAAATCCAGATGGAACATTAGTAAATGCAATAATGCATATTTGCAGAGGATCTTTGTCAGGAATTGGAGGAGAAGTAAGACCACGGAATAGTACATAGGCTAGATAAAGATACCTCAGGAGTTTTAATTGTTGCTAAAAACGATAAAGCACATATTAACTTAAGCGAGCAGATAAAAAATAGAGAAGTAAGAAAGATATATGTAGCCCTAGTTAGGGGGGGAATAAATGAAGAAAGTGCAAGTATAAATATGCCAATTGCAAGAGATACAAAAGACAGAAAAAAAATGGCAGTTTCAAAAAAAGGGAAAGAAGCAATAACACATTTTAAAGTGTTAAAAAGATATGAGGGATTTACATATCTTGAAATAAAAATAGACACACGGAAGAACTCATCAAATAAGAGTGCATATGTCTAATATAAAACACCCAGTTGTAGGTGATATGGTATATTCAAATGGAAAAAATCCATTTGATGTAACACGGTCAAATGCTACATGCAAAAAGTATAGAATTTAAACACCCAATAACAGGAAAATTAATGAAAATAGAAGCAGAACTACCTAAATATTTTGAAAAAGTATTAGAAAGTTTAGAAGGGAAATAAAATGGAAGAAGATTCTATAAGGTTACAAAAATATCTTGCATCATGTGGAGTTGCATCTAGGAGAAAGTGCGAAGAATATATTTTAGAAGGATTAGTTAAAGTTAATGAAGAAACTGTACATGAGCTTGGAACAAAAATAAATCCAAATAAAGATATAGTAACTTTTAAAGGAAGAGAAATAAAAAAAGATAAAGAAGAATTTGTATATATTTTGCTAAACAAGCCAATACGGCTATGTTACAACTGTAAAAGACCAATTTAATAGAGATACAGTTTTAGACCTAGTAAAAATAAAAAAAAGGATAGTACCAGTTCGGAAGGCTAGATATGTATACATCACGGAGCAATTATTTTAACTAACGATCGGAGACTTTGTATATAAAATAACACATCCAAAACATGAAATAACAAAAACATATACAATAACTTTAATTCGGAGAGGTTTCTAAAGAAGAGATAGAGGCTTTAAAAAAAGGTGTAGACATTGGAGGATATATTACAAGAAAAGCAGAGGTAAGAATTCTTAAAATAGATAAAGAAAAAAATTTATCAAGGCTTGAAATAACTATTCATGAAGGGAAAAATAGACAAGTTAGAAAAATGTGTGAGGCAGTTCGGTAAAAAGGTAAAAGCACTACATAGAACAAGGATAGGACCTATCTCAGTAAAAGACTTAAAGCTCCGGTGAATGGAGATATTTAAAACAAGATGAAATAGAAGAGTTGCAAAAATAAAAAAATAATAGTATAATAAAAGAGTAAATTAACAAAGGAATAAAAGAAGATGGATTACAAAAGATTTAATATATTAAATTCAAACCTTGAAAAAGGTATGGTTGTAAATGGAAAAGTTAAGACAATAAAACCATATGGAGTATTTATTGAAATAGATAACCGGAGTAAGTGGACTTTTATATATTGAAGACATCTGTATATCAAGAATAAAGTCTCCATTTGAAAGGTTTGAAATAGGGCAAGAACTTAAAGTAATGATAAAAGATATAGACAAAAAACAAAATAGAATATCTTTTACATACAAAGAGCTTCTTGGCTCTTGGGAGGATAATATAAAAGATTTTAAGCAAGGAACAGTTGTTAAAGGAATTGCAAGAGACATTGAAAAATCTAAAAATGGAATATTTATAGAACTTAAGCCAAACCTTGTTGGTCTTGCTGAATACAAAGAAAATGTAGAATATGGACAAGATGTAAATGTATACATCAAAAAGATCATCCCAGAAAAGAAGAAAGTAAAATTACTAATATTCGATAAATAGGAGGAAAAAAACATGATTGAAGATAGTAAAATTGAAGCAAAGGTATCACCATTTGCACTAAGAGAAGGAGAAATTAAGACATTTGATCGGTAAAGATCGGATATGTCTCAATGAACCAAATAGTACAAAAGATTAATTTAGGTCATATAAATGATTTGCATTTTGCAATAATTGAGCTTATTAACGAGTTTGAATTTATGACTTCAAGACAACTATGCCAAATGCTAGATTATAAAAAAATAGAATACAAATCACAAGATAAGCTTAATAATAAGCTAGACCAATTAATAAGGTCAAAAATATTAACCAGATATTATTTCACATCAGAAGATGGAAAAGGAATTTATAGGATATATTGCCTAGAAAAAATGGGAAAATACTTATTAACTTCAAGAGGAACAGAATGTAAATGGCAACAATCAGATAATACAAAACCAGTAGCTATGATAAAGAAAAGACTTGCAGGAAATCAAGTAATAATTGCATATTTAAACAAAGTAAAAGCCTTTGATGAATACATAGTTAAACCAAGCCTAACAGCAAAAGTACTCGGAAAAACTTTCAGAGCCTCGGGAGGAGGAATAAGACTTACAAAAAATTCTAAATCTATTACTTTCATTTTTGAGGTAATTAGAAGAGAAGAAGACTGGAAAAAGAAACTAATAGATAAAATGAAAATGTATAAAGACTTTTATGAAAACTTTGTACCAATGAATTCAGGCTTTAGCACAATGCCACAGCTTATTATTGTTTGTGAAGATGAGCTACATACTAAAGAATGCTTTAAAGAAATAGTAACAAACGAACTTGAAATATCTAAAATAAAACTATATTTTACAACAGACTTAAGACAAATAGAAGAGAACTTAGGAAAAACATTAATCGAATTTAAGCTAGATGAAGAAACAAATAAATACAAAGTAGAAGATGTAGAACTAAAACTACTAGACTAAAAAATATAAACAGTGCAAAGAACAAAATAAGTATATTATTCTCGAATGGTAGGTGAAAATTTACCACTAATCTAAAATAGGTATTTTTGCACGAAAACCCTTGCATTTTTCACCAAAATATGCAATAATATATATGTATAATTATGTAAAAATAGAAAGCGGTGAGATGCTTGAAATATATAGATAAATTATTAAAAATCTTACAAACGGATAGAAACACATTTTTCACTTACATATTTACTTTATTTACAATATACATAGCAGTAGATAGAATAGTGGAAATGTTGTTTTTGATGTTCACAGGAATAGGAATATCTTATTGGGGACCAATTACATATACATTAGCACTTGCATGCCCTGTACTTGCATTTTTATTTTCTGGAAACTCAAAATATGCATCCTCTGGAAATTTTAAACTAACCATAATTTATATGTATGCAATAGCCCTATACATCATTGCAATATCAATGATTTCACAGTGGGTAAATGCAGGACTCTGGATAGCATTTTTATCAGTTCCAAATTATGTAGAAATCGCAACAGAATTTACAAGTTTAATAAAACCTGCTTTTCAAGCAATAGCTGTGTATATACCACTTACAACATTTTTCTCACTATTCTGGTGGTGCTATACAAAGATTGCAGACACAAGAGTAATAAAAGAATCAATTTGGGATTATACAGGAATTGATTTATCTAAAAAAACAACTAAATCAGGTGCATATAGTTTTGAAAATGTTATTTCAGCAGACAAAGAAACAGGAAAAGCTGTTAAAATATATGATAGTAGAAGAGCAGATCCAATGCTTATTTGTGGACCATCAGGAATGGGAAAAACCGCACTACTTCTAGAGCCAATGCTTGCTAGAGACATGGAAAAAAAATATTTCTTAAAAGAAGCTTCAAAAGAGATTGGATTTACTGCATTAAAAACAGGGCTTGCAACATTAAATTGTCCATATACAAACGAATACATAAACGAACATTTTAATTTGAATATGTTAGAACCGTTAGAAGGTAAAGAAAAATTATATAAAGCTTATTTAAATAAATTGATATATGTAGATAGCCCAAAGATAATATATAAAGACTTAGGAATGACATTTATTTCACCAGATTACGAATCAACAGAAAGAATGATAGATGTAGCTAAAAACTTTAATTTAAAGGTTAATATAGTAGATCCAAGTGATCGTAATTCTATTGGAATAAATCCATTTGCATATGGTGAAGATGGTGAAGTTTCAGGAGTTATTTCATCAATTTTAACTACTATGTATAATACATCAAGACCTGCTGAAGATGAAGCATACTATCAGAATTCAGCAGCACAAGCAGTAGAAAACTTGGCAATAATTCTAAAAAATATGTATCCGAGACTAAATAATGGATTATTACCAAATCTTGAAGATATGTTAGACATGCTAAATGATTTTGATTTAGTTGTAGATATGTGTAAAAAAATAGAAGAAGATCCAGAACTTGTGCAAAAACATAAATTACAACTTGGATATTTTAAAAAACATTTTTACCAAGATGCAGTAATGAGACCTGATACAGAAAAATTTGTGCATACAGCAATAACTCAGCTAGATGGACTTCTTAGAATACAAGGGCTACGCAATATTCTATGTAATAGAGTAAATAATATAAACTTCGATAATGCATTAGCTAATGGAGAAGTTACAATAGTTTGCACAAGAAGAGGAGACTTAGGGAGCAAAATGCAAAAAGCTTTTGGACTATTCTTCTTAATGGCAATGCAAAGGTCAGTAATAAAAAGACCAGGATCAGAGCTTACAAGAATTCCACATATACTATATATAGATGATTCAGCAGAATTTATATGTGGATCAACCCTTGGAATGTTTACATTATATAGAAAATATAAAGTAGGAACAATTGTAACAATTCAAAACTTAGAGCAATTAAGTGTAACACAAAATTCACAAAGAACAATTCTCTCAAACTGTACTGCAAAGATAGTATTTGGAAACCTTACACCAGAAGAAAACGAATTCTGGTCAAAGGAATTTGGAGACAAGAGAGACTGGCTATATAGTCAAGATATGAGCATCAAAGGAGAAGGTCAAGGAAATCAATTTTGGGGAGGCGAAGGTTCAGCCAAAGATGTATCATATGGGGACTTTAAAGGTGTAAGATGGGGATGGAAAAAGAACTTTGAACTTGGAAAAATCCAAGCCCTTAAGTTCAAAAACTGTGCCTTTAAATACAAAGATGATAAAGGAAAGAGCTTTGTTGGGGTCGCAACATTAGATTTTATGGGATCAAAATATAAAGAACCACATAAAGTTAAAAACTTCGATTTTAATAAATATCAAACAGGAATAACAGGAGGAGAAATAAAAACCTCAAAACGAAAAAATAAATTTAATCCAAAAGATATAGACTTTGATGATTTTGAAGGAGAAAGTGAAATAGAACCAATACAGACAGATATAACAGATGCATCAGCATTATTTAACAATGAAGATGCAATAGTATATGATATGAATAAAAAAACAAATTAAAAGAAAAAGAGGGCAAATAAAGTTTTCTTAAGCTTATATGAAAACTTTAAACTGTCCTCTTATTTCTATATCAAAACTATCATAAATATAAAATAAAACACATATAATTAAGTAACTTATTTTAGGAGGGTGACTTAAGTTGTTTTGTGTGTTTAATAAACAAAAAATATGCTCATATTTAATCGCATCAAGTACAGTCATAATTATGCTTGCTGTATCTATATTTTATGCAGGGAATAATATGCAAACAATGGAGACAGTATCAGGTACTGGAAAACTTGTTCCAATATATAATGTAGATACAAATAAACAAAGAATATCACTTACAATAAATTGTGCATGGAATGCTGATGATATAGACAAAATATTAGAAGTATTAGACAAATGCAATGTTAAAGTAACATTTTTTATGGTAGGAGAATGGGTGGATAAATATCAAGACGCAGTAAAGAAAATAAATGAAGCAGGTCATGAGATACGGAAATCATTCACTTAGCCATGCACATGTTAATAATTTAAGCTATGAAGAAAATGTAAAAGAAGTCAAAGAATGTCGGAGAAAAGATAAAAAATATTATAGGAAAAGATGTTAATTTATATAGAAGCCCATATGGAGAATATAATGACACTGTTATTAAATCTGCAACAGATAATGGCTATAAGGTAATCCAATGGTCAATAGATACATTAGACTATGAAGGACTAGATGAAAGCCAGATGTTAGATAGAATAAATAAAAATTTAAAAAATGGAAGTATAATACTTATGCATAATGGAACAGATAATACTGCCAATAGCCTAGAAGGTATTATTAAGAGCATTCAAACCAAAGGATATAATATAGTAAAAGTATCAGAACTTATTTATAATGAAAATTATGAAATAGATGCAAACGGAACCCAGAAATTAAAAAATAACAATGAATAAATAGCATAAATGCTGGATATAATAGATATGAATGTAAAAAAATGGAGGATACAAAAGTGGCATTTATTGGAATTATTGCAGATAGCAAATGTGAAGTACAGTTAAAAAGAATCTTAGAAAATAAGCTAAATTCCCCAAATAAAGAACATACAATAATAGCGATAAATGACAAAAGTATAAGTAATATAAAAAACATTAGATTTGAAACAATACTTGTTTTAGATTTAAGTAAAGTAGAAAAAGAAGAGGAACTTTTAAATGAATTATTTAAAAATACAAAATATTTAAGTTTAAATGCAGATATGAACCAATCACTAGAAATTATAAATAATATGAAATTAAATATAATCACATTTGGGTTTAATTCAAAATCAACTATAACAGCATCTAGTGTAGAAGAAAACTTTATTATTTGCCTACAAAGGAAAATAGAAAACATAAACAAAGAGATAATAGAACCACAAGAAATAGAAATAAAAATAATAGATAAAAAATTGTCAAGTCGTCACCATAATTTGATGGCAATAGCATCTATCCTTCTAATTTATGGGAAAAAAGAAATTTTTTTCTAAAAAATTAACATTTTATGTAGACAAAACGAAAAATATGTAGTATAATAAAAGAGTAAATTAGCAAGAGAACAAATAATAGGCTTAAGAAAAACAAATATATTACAGAAAATGTAATAGGAAGATACGTAAGAAATACGTAGAAGATAGGGAGGAAAAGAAAGTGAACACAAATTATTTGGATAATAACCATTTAGTATTAGTGGGAAAAATTACAAG
>CANSNA010000019.1 GCA_947648255.1 uncultured Clostridium sp.
CTAGTTGGAAAATTATACTTTATAAAAGTATCAATATTATTTTAATTTTGATGTAGATTATACTCAATTTTGTAAAAATTCGGAATTAAAATATAGTATAATAAAATAAAGTTAATACAATAATATAAGTTCGTATTTCGCAAATTTAAAAATATTTACTTTTTGCAAAATGAGTGCTATAATAATTTTGAGATGATTTTATATAAAAATGAAAGGAAAAAGAAGAAATGAAAGATACATTTATCTCAAATGATATTATATACATAGGTACAGACGACAAAGAAATAGATTTGTTTGAAAGTCAATACATAGTTCCAAATGGTATATCATACAACTCATATCTAATAAAAGATGAGAAAATAGCAATAATGGATACAGTAGATAAAAGAAAAACAGAAGAGTGGTTTAAAAATTTAGAAAATGCATTAAATCGGAAAGAATCCAGAATATCTTGTAGTTTCACACTTAGAACCAGACCATGCATTTAACATAGAAGAAGCTACTAGGAGATATCCAAACATGAAATTAATAGGAAATGCAAAAACATTTGCATTGTTACCACAATTTTTTGAAATTCCAAACCTAGAAGAAAGAAAAGTGATAGTTCAAGAAGGAGATAAGGTAACACTTGGAAAACACACACTAAAATTCTTTATGGCACCAATGGTACATTGGCCAGAAGTAATGGTAACTTATGAAGAAAATGAAAAAATTCTATTTTCAGCAGATGGTTTTGGGAAGTTTGGTTCACTTGATACAGAAGAAGAGTGGGCTTGTGAAGCAAGAAGATACTATTTCAATATTTGTGGTAAATATGGTGCACCTGTACAGAGCTTACTAAAAAAAGCATCTACACTAGATATACAAAAAATTTGCCCACTACATGGTCCAATATTAAAAGAAAACTTAGGTTATTATATAGAAAAATATGATATTTGGAGTAGTTATAAACCAGAAGAAGAGGGAATATTTGTTGCATATGCATCAATACATGGAAATACTAAAGAAGTAGCAGAAAATTTTACAAAAACTTTAGCAGAAAAAGGTGCTAAAAAAGTATCAATAATGGATCTTGCAAGATGTGATATAGCAGAAGCAGTAGAAGATGCATTCAAATATAGTAAAATGATACTTGCAGCATCTAGTTATGATGGTGGAGTATTTACACCAATGGAAAATTTCTTAAACAAGCTAAAATCAAAAGCTTATCAAAATAGAAAAGTGCGGAATAATAGAAAATGGAACTTGGGCACCGAGTGCAGGAAAAACAATTAAATCTATACTTGAAGAAATGAAAGATATAGAAGTTATAGAGCCGGTAGTTACAATAAAATCAACATTAAAAGATGATACAAAACAAAACTTAAAAATCTTAGCAGAGGATATTTTAAAATAAAGGGAGGAAATTATGAAAAATTTTAGTAAAATGCTATGGGGAATAGTATTAATAGTAATAGGGATTGCAATTGCACTAAATGCACTAAATATAGCAAATATCAACTTTTTCTTTAAGGGATGGTGGACTTTATTTATTATTATACCATGCTTAATAGGTCTATTTGACCGTGAAACAGAAGGGAAAACAGGAAACTTAATACGGTATAGTATTTGGAGTTGCATTGCTTCTTGCAACACGTGGAATAATAGACATGGGTATGATAGTGAAAATGATAGTTCCAACTATATTTGTGGCAGTAGGACTTTCTATGATATTTAACGAAACAATAAAATCAAATATAGCAAATAAGGTAAAAGAAGGAAAAAAGAATGGACTAGAAAATATTACAGCAACATTTGCAGAACAAAAGGTAAATAAAGATAATGAAGAATTTAGAGGAGCAAATCTAGATGCAGTATTTGGTGGTGTAGTCTTAGATTTAAGAAAAGCAAATGTAGAAAAAGAATCAGTAATCAAAGCAAGTGCAATATTTGGAGGAGTAGAGATATTTGTTCCAACAGATGTTAATGTAAAAGTGAAAGCAACACCTATATTTGGAGGAGTTTCAAATAAAAATATAACAAATAAAGAAAATGAAAAAACAATATATATAGATGCTTTTTGTATGTTTGGAGGAGTTGATATAAAATGAATGGAATTCAAAATGTAATAAAAATATTTGCAATATGTTTAGCAGTATTTTTAATTGTAAATATAGTAGGTTGGATGGTATTTGGAATATCAATGTTTATTCAATTTTTAGATATAACAGATGAAGGTGTTATAACAGATAGTGTAAATATAGAAAGTGCGGAAAGTGAAACTTTTCCACATATTTTTGATGAACAGTATGCGAGAAACTTAACAGAAATAGATATTGATGTAAAAACGGCAGAAATAAATATAGTAACAAATAGTGATGATATATTAAGTGTAGAAATAAAAAGAGGAGAACAAAAAGATTTTGAAGTAAAAGCAAATAATGGAAAATTAAAAATAGAAGAAAAATCTGGATGGAATTTTATTAATTCAAAAATAAGATATGTTACAGTACGAGTGCCTGATTATATTGATCTTAAGGAATTGAAATTAGAAGCAGGAGCACGGGAAAATATTGATAAATGGAATAAATGCTGATGATCTAAGACTAGAGCAAGGAGCTGGAAGGTTAGAAATCATAAATTCGAAATTTGAGAAAACAAGAATAGAAGGGGGAGCCGGTGAAATGATATTAAATGGGGTAGAATTGAATGATTTAAAACTAGTTGCAGGTGTACGGAAAAGTTACTATGAATGGAAAGATTACAGGAAACAGCAAAATTGAATGTGGAATAGGTGGAGTAGACTTAGATCTAATAGAAGATAAGAGCAATTATAAGATAATTTCAGAAAAAGGAATTGGAAGTATAAATATAGATGGAAATGATCAAGCATCAAATACAACATATGGAAATGGAAGCAATTTAATTCAACTAGAGCGGAGGAATTGGAAGTATAAATGTAAACTTTGAGACTAATGGAGAAAAACAAGAGATTTAAAATATGAATCCTAAAGCATAGAAACATATTTAATCAGGTTTAAAAATAAATTTTAGACCTGATTAATTTTTTTTATTAAAAATTCCTTAATGTCACTTACTTGTCACTTTTAATTTTGTATAATGAAATTAAAGAAAAACAAAATAGGGAGGTTTTTATGGAAATCTTAAAAGTAGAAAACTTAAGTAAAATATATGGTGAAGGGGGAACAAAGGTTGTAGCACTTGATAATGTTTCGTTTTCGATTCAAAAAGGAGAATTTGTTGCGATAGTTGGAGCATCAGGAAGTGGAAAATCAACATTATTGCATTTAATTGGAGGAGTAGATAGACCAACATCACGGAAAAGTATATATAGGTGGAAAAGATATATATAAATTTACAGATGATGAGCTTGCAATATTTAGAAGAAGGCAAGTAGGGCTTATATATCAATTCTATAACCTAATACCAATACTAAATGTAGAAGAAAATATTTTATTACCACTAAACTTAGATAACAGGGAAGCGGATAAAAAAGTATTAGACGATTTAATAGAACTTTTAGGCTTAAGTAGTAGAAGATCTCATCTTCCAAGTGAATTATCTGGTGGTCAGCAACAGAGAACATCAATAGGTCGTGCAATGATAACAAATCCTAGTATAATTTTAGCAGATGAACCAACGCGGAAATTTAGACACAAAAGCAAGTGAGGAGATAGTAAGTCTCTTAAAAAAATCTAATAAAGATTATAAGCAAACAATTATAATGATTACACATAATATAGAAATTGCAAAACAAGCAAATAGAATTATAAAGCTAGAAGACCGGAAAAATAAAAAGTGATGAATAAAAAATGGAGGGGAAAACAATGAATGTTTTAAAACGCTTAGCACTAAAAAATTTGAAAATGAACAAAAAAAGAACCATAAGTACAGTAATTGGAATAATACTTTCAACTGCACTAATATGTGGAACTGCAACGCTTGTTACAAGTTTTCAAAAAACATTAGTACAAAATGCAATAAATGAAACAGGGTATTATCACTTAAAACTAGAAGGACTAAATCAAGAAGAAATAAAAGATGTAAAAGCAAATCGAGATATAAAAGATATTTATGAAGTTGAAAGAATTGGATATGGAAAATTAGATCGGATTACAAAATGAAGCAAAACCTTATGCGAAATTATTTTCAATGGATAATGAGACATTAAAGAATTTAAAAATTAAACTACTAGAGCGGTAGGTTTGCAATGAACAAAAATGAAATAGTTATAGGTAATCATATATATATGAATGGTGGAGTAGAGTTAAAAGTAGGAGATAAAATAAATATAGGCATAGGAAAAAGGCAAACACCAGATGGACATGAGTTAAAAGGAATAAATCCATATGATGAAGAAGAAGAAATAGTAGACGCTAAATCTTATGAATTTACTATAGTTCGGTATAATAGAAAGACCAGCATATGAATTCGAACCATTTTCAGATCCAGGGTATACAATAATCGGAACAGATTTACCAAGTGAAGAAAAAGATTTATATTTATCATTAAAAAAGCCAAAAGATTATGAAACATCAATATGTGAGATTCTACGGAGTACAAGATTATGAAAAAGTAGTAGAAGATGAAGAAGATGCCAAATATTCATATAGTATAAATAAAGGACTTTTAAGATGGGAAGCTTATGCTTTTGGAGAAGAAACTTTTAATATGTTATTTGGAATAGCAGGAGTTGTAATTTTCATAATAATATTTACAAGTGTATTTTGTATAAGAAATTCATTTGCAATTTCAATAACAGAAAAAATGAAGATGTATGGGGAACTGGCATCAGTTGGAGCAACTAAAAAACAAATTAGAAAAAGTGTTATAGATGAAGCAATAATATTAGGAACAATTCGGTGTGCCACTTGGAATATTATCTGGACTATTTGCAATTTTTGTTCTTTTAAAAATAGTTGGAGCAGTACTTGGGGAATATCTATTTGAAGGAATAAATCGGAATTTTATTTGGAGTAAATATATGGTCAGTATTTTTAGCTTTAGTACTTGGATTTATAACAATATATCTATCTGCATTTTTTTCAGCTAAGAGAGCAAGTAAGGTTAACCCAATAGAGCTTTTAAGAAATGCAGAAAAAATTAAAATAAAGTCTAAAAAATTAAAAGTTCCTAAAGTAATAAGCAAGGTATTTAAAACAGGAGGAACTTTAGCATATAAAAATCTAAAAAGAAGCAAGAAAAAATATAGAACAACAGTTATATCAATTGCTGTAAGTATATGTATATTTATAACAATGAATACTTTCATAAATAATATGTTTGAATTTTCGTCTGGATATTATGAAGATTATGAATATAATATAAAACTTATTCCAAATACAGATGATATAAGCAGTATCATGGCTCTTGAAGACATAGATGAATATTATTTTTTGTATGAGGTAAAACCACAGGATTATTTAAGGATTTATGATAGAAGTAAAATAGCTCAAATAAATGATTTGCAAGAAGATAGTGAAGGAAATACACATATGAACTTAGTTATTTTGGGACTTGATGATACAACATTTAGAAAATATGCAAAAAAGATCGGAGAAAACTATGATAAAATAAAAGATAAAGGTATTTTAATTGATGATTATGAATATCTGGAAGAAGTAGATGGAGAGCGTGTTAAGCAAGAATCAAGAATATACAAATACAAAGTAGGAGATACAGTTTCTGGCAAAATACGGTGAATCATTTTCTGAAAAAAAAGGAAATAAATATATTACAAAATATGAAAATGAAAAAGATATTAATATAAAAGTTGGAGCTATATCCGAAATAAGACCATATGGTAAGGAGCAAAACTACTATTATGGAGGATATCTTGTTGTAAATATTGATAAATTTAAAGATGTTCAATTTTCTTTAAGTAATATTATGATACAATCAGAAAACCCAGATAAATTAGAAGAAAGTATAGAAAAGATTGATCAAAATATTATAATTAGAAATATGGCAAAAAAAGTAAAAGAAGAAAAAGCTATGATACTAGTTACTAAAATTTTCTTATATGGATTTATAGCAGTTATAACTTTAATTGGAGTAACAAATATATTTAATACAATTACATCCAATATGGAGCTAAGACAAAAAGAGTTTGCTATGCTTAAGAGTATAGGGATGACCAAGAAAGAGTTTAATAGAATGATTAATTTAGAGACGATATTTTATGGGTCTAAATCACTTCTTTATGGTATAATACTTGGAATGATAGGCACATATTTCCTATACTTGGCATTTTCAATAAAGAATAATACATTTTTATTCCCAGTTGCAGCAATAGCAATTTCTGCAATAGCAGTATTTATCCTTATATTTGTAATAATGAAATACAGTGTAGGAAAGATAAACAAACAAAATACAATTGATACTATTAGGAAAGAGAATATTTAGAATAATTTTATTATTAATATGTCTAATGGTCAGTATATTTCACCCATATTTTTATGTGGAATATATTGACCATTTTTCTATTTTATCAGAGGCCAATTATAGGGACATTATAAAGGATTTTTCCTGTATGAAAAATTGTTTTGCTTGAATTTTTGAAGTATTTATGATATATTTTTGCATAAAAGGGGGGAATAGTTTATGCTTATTTTACTTGTTGAAGACAATTTAACTATTGCTAAGGGGCTTATTTATTCTTTAGAACAAAAGGAATTTTCCTGTGTACATGCAGGGAATGTGAATGATACATTAGATATATTGGAGGAAAAAAATGTAGAATTAGCGATTCTTGATGTTTCTCTTCCTGATGGAAATGGATTTGAACTTTATAAAAATTATATAAGCCCTAGAAAAATTCCTACTATTTTTCTAACTGCTCGAGATGATGAAAATGATGTTGTAAAAGGATTAGAACTTGGTGCAGAAGATTATATTACAAAACCATTTTCTACAAAAGAGCTTATTGCTAGGATTAATAAAATACTTTTTCGCGGAAAAAATCAAAAGCTTTTTTCTGGAAGTTTAGAGTTTGATATGGATAAAATGGAAGTATATAAAGAGGGTAAGAAAATAGAGTTTAGTAATATAGAACTTAAAATTTTGAATTTACTGTTTTTAAATCTAAATAAAGTGGTAACTAGAGATGAAATAATTGAGAAAATTTGGGAATGGACAGGAAATGATGTTAATAATAATACAGTTACTGTTTATATGAAAAGAATTAGAGAAAAGATAGATGAAGATATTATAATTACAATAAAGGGCATAGGGTATAGAATAGATGGCAAATAAAATAGAGTTAAAAAGAACAATAATATATGGTATAATTTCATTTGCTATTATAAGTGCAGTATTTATATTTGCTAATTATATGGAGTATAGTAGATATACAGAAGGGTTTAACATTAGATTAAGTCAGATATTAAAGAATATAAATGAGGATTATCCAGATACAGATATTAGTGAAATTATAAAGATATTAAATAATGATGAAAATTTTGATGAAAAAGATATTCTTAGAGAATATGGAATAGATATAAATCAAGAGGCTGTAATTTTTCAAAATAATAAGTATTTTAAAAATTTTTTGATTACAGAAACTGTTATATTTTTTTGTCTTTTTGCAGCATTAACTTTTATATTCTTAAGATACAATAATCAAAAAGATAAAAAATTACAAGAAATAACAAGATATATAGAACAAATAAATAGAAGAAATTATAAGTTAGATATAGAAGATAACACAGAGGATGAACTTTCTATTTTAAAAAATGAGGTATATAAAACAACTGTAATGTTAAAAGAAGTAGCAGAGAATTCCACACAAGATAAACTGAAGCTGAAGGATTCGCTCTCAGATATTTCTCATCAATTAAAAACACCACTAACTTCAATTACTATAATGCTGGATAATATGTTAGAAAATAGAGAAATGGATGTAAAAACAAGAGAAGAATTTGCACAAGATATAAAAAGAGAAGTAATAAACTTAAATTTCTTAGTAGCATCTCTTCTAAAACTTTCAAAATTTGATGCAAATGCTATAGAATTTATAAATAAGGAAGAAGAAATTTCTGATATTTTGCAAGAAGCAAGGAAAAATATTGCAGGACTGTGCGATTTGAAAAATATTGAAATATGTATAGAAGGAGAGTATGAAAGCAAAATAATTTGCGATTTTAAATGGCAAGTTGAGGCAATAACAAATATACTAAAAAACTGTGTAGAGCATTCCTTTGAAAACTCTAAGATAGATATAAGTTATAATCAAAATAAATTGTATACTAAAATAGAAATAAGAGATTATGGAACTCGGGATAGACAAAAAAGATTTAACACATATATTTGAAAGGTTCTATAAAGGAAAAAATTCATCTGATGGAAGTGTACGGAATAGGTCTTTCACTTAGTAAATCTATAATAGAGGAAAACAATGGGTATTTGGATGCAGAAATTCCAGAGCGGAGAAGGGATGAAATTTATAATAAAATATTTTAATTAAAATCCCCCAAAATGTTAGAACAAAAAGTGTAACATTTTGGGGAAGCTTTAATTTAAGCGTGCATAAGGTGCAACGTTTTCGAGGAATCTTATTAGGTTTGCACATCTGTGAAGAAATAAATAGTTTTTGCCATCATAAAGTATTACATAAGCAATACATTTAAACATAACAAAATTTCTACTTATATTCTTGCAAGTGCAGGTCTTAGGATCCCAATAAACTAACTTATCTTCTAAAACAAGAAGGTTGTAGTTTACGCCCACAGGCAAAAATTGGAGAAAAGATACTCCAAGGATCGTGATAATGCATAAAACAATCCACAAGTTAAGAGAAAAAATGTTGAATATTACTTGGAGAGGTATAGTAATTAAGTCTATAAGCCAAAAAATTGCACAAGTATTCCAAAAAATCTGTAGAATTACCCGTGAAATGCTAGGCACTTGGCGAAAGTTATATGCCTTAGGCAAGACTATAGGGATTCTGTAGCAGTCCATTATTTGTTCCTCCTAAAATTTCTGCACATAGCAGTTTATTATATTATAGCACATTTTTCATATAAATTCAATTAAGTTAGGTGTTAGCCTTGACAAACAATTCGCAAGGTTGTATAATAAATTTTGTTAACTTTGGATAACAAATATAAAAAGGGGAATAACTAATATGATTTCAAAAGCATTAGAAGAATATTTAAAAACAATGTATATATTAAAAAAGCAAAACGGAAATGTAAGAGTAACAGATATAGCAAATAAAATGAATTGTACTAAACCAAGTGTAAATAAAGCTATATATAATTTAAAAGATAATGGCTTTTTAAATTATGAGAGCTATGGAACTATTGAATTAACGAAAAATGGAGAAGATTTAGCAAAAAAAATAATAGAAACATATGATATAGTTTATCTGTTTTTGAAAGATGTATTAAATATTGATGAAAAAGAAGCTTCTGAAGAAGCGGAAAAGATAAAAATTGTAATAACAGATAATACAGTAAATAAGCTTGCAAAATATGTTCACAAAGCACTAGATTTAAATGATTTGGACTGCAATTATGATGTAAGCAAAGAAAAGTGCAGAAGCTGCACAAGGCGACTCGGAAAGAAGGAGGCTAGTAATGAGTAACAAATTGTTAGAAATAAAAGACTTATATGTAAATGCAAAAGAGAAGGAAATTTTAAAAGGAATTAATTTAAACATAAATAAAGGCGAAATCCATGTAATAATGGGACCAAATGGTTCACGGTAAAACAACAACTGCAAATGCCATATTAAATAACCCAGAATATATAAAAAAATCAGGAAGCATAGTATTTGAAGATGAAGACATAACTAACATGAGAACAGATGAAATTGCCAAAAGAGGCATTTTTATGTCATTCCAGTTACCAGAAGAAATTCCGCGGAATTAGTGTAACTAATTTTCTAAAATATGCTAAAAATAAACAAACAGAAAAACCAGTTAAAATATTTGAATTTAAAGAAGAATTAAAAAAATATACAGAAGAATTAAATATGAATCTAAAAATATTAGAGAGAAACTTAAATGTAGGATTTTCAGGAGGAGAAAAAAAGAAAAATGAAATTTTGCAAATGCTTGTCTTAAACCCAAAACTTGCAATACTTGATGAAACAGACTCAGGACTAGATGTAGATGCAATTAAAACAGTCTCAAAAGGAATAGAAATGTTTAAAAATCAAAATAATGCAATTCTTATCATAACACATAATACTAAAATATTACACAGTCTAAAAGTAGACTATGTACATGTATTAGTAAATGGAAAAATTGTAAGAACAGGTAATGGAGAACTGGCAAAAGAAATTGAAGAAAAGGGATACAAGACGTACTTGACATAAAACTAGAACGAAAGGAATTTTGAACCAAATGAGTAAAACAAACCTAGAAGAGGTAAGTAGAAATATATATGATATAAAAAATAAAGATAACTATGAGTTTAAAATAGAAAAAGGTCTAACACCCCAAATAATTGAAGAAATATCAAAACAAAAAAATGACCCAGAGTGGATGAAAAAAATTAGATTAAATGCACTAGAAGTATATAATAAATTAAATTTTCCAAGTTGGGGACCAGATCTTACAGAATTAGATATGAGCAAAATCGCAACATATGTAAAACCCAAAAGTAAACTTAAAAATTCCTGGGAAGAAGTACCAGAGGAAATAAAAAACACTTTTGATAAACTTCGGAATTCCAGAAGCAGAAAAAAGATCACTTGCAGGAGTAGGAGCTCAGTATGATTCAGAAGTTGTATATCACAGTATGAAAGAGGAATTAATTGAGCAAGGAGTAGTATATACAGACATGGAAACAGCTATACGTGACTATGAAGACTTAGTAAAAAAACATTTTATGAAATGTGTACCTGTAAATGATCACAAATTTGTCGCATTACATGGAGCTGTGTGGTCAGGAGGCTCATTTGTATATGTACCTAAGAATGTAAAAGTAGAAATTCCACTTCAATCATATTTTAGGCTAAACTCACCAGAGTCAGGGCAATTTGAGCATACATTAATAATAGTAGAAGAAGGAGCAAGTTTGCACTTTATTGAAGGATGTTCTGCACCCAAATATAACCAAATAAACTTACATGCAGGATGTGTAGAGCTTTATGTAAAAGATAATGCATATCTAAGATATTCTACAATAGAAAATTGGTCAAAAAACATGCTAAACTTAAATACAAAAAGAGCAATTATCCGGAAAAAATGCACAGGTAGATTGGGTTTCAGGCTCATTTGGATCAAAAATTTCAATGCTATACCCAATGAGTATTTTAAATGGAGAAGGAGCAAAGACAGAATTTACTGGGATTTCATTTGCAGGAGAAGGACAAAATTTAGATAATGGATTTAAAGCAGTTCATAATGCAAAAAATACATCAAGTGTAGTAAATGCAAAATCAATTTCAAAAAATGGAGGGAAATGCACATATAGGTCGCAAATTAAAATAAACGAAAGTGCAGAAGGAGCAAAATCTTCTGTTTCCTGTGACTCACTTATGTTAGACGATATTTCTATATCAAATACAATTCCAGTAAATGAGATTAAAACAGATGATGTAGAATTTTCTCATGAGGCAAAAATTGGCAAAATAAGTGATAAAGCAATCTTTTATTTGATGAGTAGAGGGCTAACAGAAGAAGATGCCAAATCTATGATAGTACGAGGGTTTGCATATCCAGTATCAAAAGAACTACCACTCGAATATGCGGTAGAAATGAATAATTTAATTAATTTAGAACTTCAAGGTGCAATTGGATAAATTGCATGAAAGGAAAGTAAGAGATGGAATTAAAGTTAAATGAAACACCTGTTAGAACTTCTAGAAACTATAATATTAATAACATAAAAATTAAAAATATAGAAGAAATAATTGGAAATTTAGAATTTAATAATATAGAAATAGAGGGTATAGATATAAATTATGCAAGCTCAAATTTAAGCCCACTAAAGCTTAAATATGGAGTAGGAGATGCATTAATTGAAGAGATAGAAAAAAATGCAAACCATAAGTTAAAACTAGAAATAGAAAGTGATGTAAATGCAGAAATAAAAAATATATTTAATGAAGATAATATAAAGCTAATTGATAATATAGAAATAAATGTGAAAAAAGATGTAAATGCTAATATTTTAATTAAATATACGAAAGAAGAAGATTTAAATTACTATCATAATGGAGCAATTAGAGTAAATGTAGATGATAATTCAAAAGTAAATATAATACTTGTAAATCTTTTAAATTCAAAATCAAACAATTTTATTAGTATTGAAAACGACCTTAAAGAGAATGCAAATCTAAAGTATGTAATTGTAGATTTTGGAGGTAAAAATAGTATAACTAATTACTACTCAAAAATAGTTCGGAAAAAAAGCAAAAAATATGTTAAGTACAATATATCTTGGAAAAGAGGAGAACTTAATAGATTTAAACTATATAGCAGAGCTTATAGGAGAAGAAACAGAAACAGAAATAGAAGTTCAAGGAGCATTAAAAGATAAAGCTAAAAAACATTTTAAAGGAACAATTGATTTTAAAAAGGGATGTCAAAAAGCAAAAGGAAATGAAAATGAGTTTTGTATGCTTTTATCAAATGAGGCAAGGAGCATAGCACTTCCCATGCTACTTTGTGAAGAAGAGAATGTAGAAGGAAATCATAGTACCTCAGCAGGAAAAATAAGCAATAAAGAACTATTTTATTTAATGAGCCGTGGACTTAGTAAAAAAGAAGCGATGAAACTTATGGTAAGAGCGAGATTTAATAAAATACTAGAAGAAATAAAAAGCGAAAAACTTAAAGAAGAAATTTTAAGAGAAATTAATGAAAGACTAAACTAAAAAAGGTTATAGGAAATCCAAAAAAACTAAATCTATATTAAGGAGAGAATGTTAGTTTAGATAAATCTAACATAGAAAAATAAAAAATGAATGAATTAAAAAAAGATTTTCCAGTGCTTCAAAATAAAGAATTAACATATTTAGATAGTGGAGCAACAGCACAAAAGCCTGAAAAAGTAATAAATGCAGTAAAAGAATTCTATGAAAAATATAATGCAAATCCGCATAGGGGAGCATATACTCTAAGTGTACAAGCAACTGAAATGTATGAAGGGGTTAGAGATAAAATACAAAAATTTATTAATGCAAAAAGAAGAGAAGAAATAATATTTTCGAAAAATGCAACAGAAAGTTTGAATCTACTTGCATATTCGTATGGTTTAGAAAATTTGAAAGAAGGAGACGATATAGTTCTTTCAATAATGGAACACCATTCTAATTTAGTACCATGGCAAAAAGTAAGTAAAATTACAAAAGCCAAGTTAAATTATATGTATATAGATAAAAACTTTGAAATTTCAGATGAAGAAATAGAAAAAAAGATTACAGATAAAACAAAAATAGTTGGGATTACACATATTTCAAATGTTTTAGGAACAGTAAATAATCTAGAAAAAATAATCAAAATAGCACACCAAAAAGGGGCGATTGTAATTGTAGATGCATCCCAAAGTGTACCACATAGGAAAGTAGATGTACAAAAATTAGATGTGGATTTCTTAGTATTTTCAGGGCACAAAATGTTAGCTCCTCTTGGAATAGGTGTATTATATGGAAAAAAGGAATTACTAAAAGAAATGAAGCCATTTTTAATGGGTGGAGATATGATAGAATATGTGCATGAACAAAATACAACATTTGCAGAACTTCCAAATAAATTCGAGGCAGGAACTCAAAATGTAGGAGGAGTAATAGGGCTTGGAGCTGCAATAGACTATATAGAATCTCTAGGCTATAACAAAATGGAAAAAATAGAAAAAGAACTATTGTCATATGCAAGAGAAAAGTTAACAAAACTTGACTTTTTAGAGTTATATCTAACTCCAAATGAAGAAAATCATTCAGGAGTAATTTCATTTAATATAAAAGGAGTACATCCACATGATGTATCGAGCATTTTAGACTCTAAAGGAATATGTATAAGGTCAGGAAACCACTGTGCACAACCACTCATGAGACATCTTGGAATAGATTCAACATGCAGAGCAAGTTTTTATTTTTATAATACAAAAGAAGATGTAGACAAATTAGTAGAAGGATTAAATTCAGCTTATGAAATGTTTAAAAAATATATAAAATAAGGGGAAAACTTATGGAAGATATCTATAATGATTTAATAATGGAACACAGCATGAATTCATATAATAAGAAAAAATTAGAAAAAGCAGATTATGAGGAAATTGGACATAATCCTAATTGTGGTGATGAAATAACTCTAGAAATTAAATTAGATGGAGACAGAATAGAAGATATGGCATTTTTAGGGCATGGGTGTGCGATTTCTCAGGCATCTACATCTATTATGATAGATACCCTAAAGGGAAAAACAATAAAAGAAGCGGAAAGTATCATAAAAATATTTTTAACAATGATAAAAAGAGAAGAAACCGATGAAGAAAGCTTAAAAAAATTAGAAGATGCTATAGCATTTAAAAATATTGCAAACATGCCAGCTAGAGTGAAATGTGCATGTCTTGCTTGGCATACAGTAGAAGATATATTACAAAAAAGTGAGTCTAAGGCAAAAGTAAAAGGAGAAGGTTGTGGAGAATAAAAGAGTATTATTAGGAATGAGTGGGGGAGTTGATAGTAGTGTAGCAGCACTCCTTTTAAAGAAACAAGGGTATGAAGTTATTCGGAACAACCTTAGAGTTATTTAGAGAAAATAACTGCTGTGATAAAAATACATATATAGATGCAAAAAATGTTTGTAAATCTCTTAAAATATCGCATTTTACATATGATTATAAACAAGAATTTAGAAAAAATATAATAGATGATTTTATAAATTGCTATGCAAACTGTAAAACACCAAACCCATGCATAGAATGTAATAAGTACATGAAATTTGGAATCATGTATGAGAAAGCAAAAGAGCTAGACTGTAAATACATTGCGACTGGTCACTATGCTAAAACTGAATATAGCAAAGAATACAAAAGATGGGTTTTAAAAAAATCAAATGTAGGTAATAAGGATCAAAGCTATGTTTTATGGAGCATACCAAAAGAAATTTTAGAATATATTTTATTTCCGCTTGCAGATTTTGAAAACAAAGAAGAAATAAGAAAAATTGCAAGAGAAAATAATCTAAAAGTTGCAGATAAGAAAGACAGCCAAGATATTTGTTTTATACCAGATCGGAGACTATAAAAAATTTTTGGAAAACAACTCAATGATAAAGCCTAAAAGTGGCAATATTGTGACCACAAAAGGCGAAATCCTTGGAAAACATGACCGGACTATACAATTACACTGTCGGGCAAAGAAAAGGGCTTAGAATAGCATATAAAGTTCCTCTGTTTGTGCTTGGTTTCAATTCAAATAAAAATGAAGTGATAGTACGGAGAAGAAAGAGAACTTTATAAAAAAGAAATTGAAGTTACAGATGTGAATTTACAAGCTGTAGATAGTATTAATAAAGAAATAGTAGTAGATGTAAAAACAAGATATTCTGCTAAATCAGCTAAAGCATCTATAATTCAAGAAAAAGATAAAATAAAAGTAAAATTTGAAGAAGCACAAAGAGCAATAACTCCAGGACAATCAGCAGTATTTTATAAAGAAGACATTGTAATTCGGACGGTGGAAAAATAATATAAAAAAAATAGTAAATTGAATGCAATATAAATAATATGGGAAAAATATTGAAAGATATAAAATTTAGGTGATGTTAAATTAGAAGAAAGAAAAGAAAAAGTTATATCTTAATTAAAGAAGAGGAAGAAGAATAAATAAAATCTTAAACTTTATTTTAAGATAATTATTGACTAAGTTTTTAAAATATGATAATCTAGTATTGAAAACTAGATTGCAAAAAGAGGTGTTATATAAGTGACTAGAATAAAATTAAGAGATAGAATACTTCCAACCTATACAAAAGGAGAAGAAATATTTAATATGATTTCTCATATTTGCCGGAGGAGTTCTTGGTGTTGTTGCAACAGTTTTGTGTGTTGTTATGGCGGCAATCCATGGAAATACCATGCGGAGTCATAAGTGGAGCAATATTTGGAGTAACAATGATAATTTTATACACTATGTCAAGCATATATCATGGGCTTAGCCCAAAACTTACAGGGAAAAAAGTATTTCAAGTTTTAGACCATTGTTCAATATTCTTGCTAATTGCAGGGTCATATACACCATTTACTTTATGCACTTTAATGCAAGATAATCCAATTGTTGCTTGGATAATATTTGGTATTATTTGGGGATTTGCGATACTTGGAATTATATTAAACTCCATAGATTTAAAACATTACAAAAAATTTTCAATGATATGTTATCTTGCAATGGGGTGGTGTATAATATTTAAGATGCCAGCGTTGCCTGAGCTTTTAGGGATATCAGGATGTATTTTACTAGTCGCAGGAGGAGCAGTTTATACAGCCCGGAGCAATACTTTATGGAATACGGAAAAAAACATAAATATATGCACTCCGTGTTTCATCTATGTATATGTATAGCAAGCCTTTTACACTTTTTATGCATCCTATTATATGTAATGTAAAATCGAATAAGTGGTCAAAAATATGCAAATTTTATAAAAAAACTTGCATATTTTTTTATGTAATAATATAATATTAAAAATCGATATAATAAAAAGTAAAGGTGGAGGGAAAAATGCAAGAACGCATACATGAAACAATAGAAATAAGAGATCTAAAAGACATGTTAAAAAAGTCAGGAGAAGTTTTTGGAGACAGACCAGCCTATAAATTTAAAACAGAAGTAGAAGGAAAGTTTGATATAATAACACATAAAGAATTTAGAGAAATGGTAGATGGCTTGCGGAACAGCTTTAATCAAATTAGGACTAAAAGGCAAAAGAATAGCAGTAATTGGAGAAAATAGATATGAATGGGGATTATCATATCTTGCAGTAACTTGTGGTACTGGAATTGTAGTTCCACTTGATAAATCACTCCCAGAAAATGAAATAAAGAGCTTAATAGAAAGAGCAGAAGTAGAAGCGATTTGCTATTCTAAAAAATATGATGAAATCATGAAAAAACTAAAAGCGGAAGGTATAGGAAAGCTCAAAAACTTGATATCTATGGATTTATCTTCACATGAAGATGGAGTTTATTCTATAAAAGAATTAGTAGAAAAAGGAAAGAAATTAATAGAAGAAGGAGATAGAAGTTTCCAAGATGCAGAAATAAATCCAGAAGAGATGAGTATAATGCTATTTACATCAGGAACTACAGCGATGTCAAAAGCCGTGTCATTATGTCATAGAAATTTGTGCTCAAATGTTATGGATATAGCATCAGTATTAGATGTAAATAAAGATGATACAATGTTATCTTTTTTACCAATGCACCATGTATTTGAATGTACAGTAGGATTTTTGTACCCGTTATATAGAGGAGCAGCAGTAGCATTTTGTGAAGGAATAAAACATATTGCAGATAATTTAAGAGAATATAAAATTAGTGTTATGATTTCTGTTCCAGTATTGTTTGAGAATATGTATAGAAAACTTATGAAAAATGTAGAAAAGCAAGGAAAACTTCCTAAATTACAAAAAGGACGTAGAATAAGTAATATGCTTAGAAAAATGCATATAGATGTAAGAAAAAAATTATTCAAAGAAATACATGATGTATTAGGTGGAAACATAAGACTATTTGTAAGCGGAGCAGCAGCACTAGATGTAGAAGTAGAAAGAGGTTTCAATGACCTTGGTTTTAGAATAGTACAAGGTTATGGTTTGACAGAGACATCTCCTGTCATATCAGCAGGAACAGATGATCACTATAGAGAGGGGTCAATAGGTCAAATATTTCCTAGCCTAGAAGTAAGAATTGCAAATCCTAATGAAGATGGAATTGGAGAAATACAAGTAAAAGGACCAAGTGTTATGCTAGGCTACTATGAAAATGAAGAAGCAAATAAAAAGGCATTTATTGAAGGATATTTCAGAACAGGTGATTTAGGAAGAATAGATAAAGATGGATACTTATTTATTTCAGGCAGAGAAAAGAGTGTAATCGTTCTTAAAAATGGAAAAAATGTATTCCCAGAAGAACTAGAAAACTTAGTAAATAGAATAGAAGGAATAGAGGAGAGCTTTGTCTATGGAAAACCAGAAGCAGATGGAGACACTAAAATTTGCATTAAGGTAGTATATGACCCAGAAATAATGAAAGAAATGTATAAAATAGATGATGAAGCATCTATTTATGAATTAATACATAGAGAAGTAAAAGCAGTAAATAAAACTATGCCAGCATACAAATATATTAGGGAAGTAATGATTACAACCGAACCATTAATAAAAACAACAACTGCTAAAATCAAGAGACATGAAGAGCTTGCAAAGATTTTATAAAAAACATAAAAAAATATTGTAAGAAATTTAAAAAAAATGTTGACAATTGCAATATAAATGTAATAAAATTGTAATAGAAATTTAAAGAAAGAAATTTAAATTTACTATTGTAGTATTTAATCAAATGTTATATAATAAATTATATAAATAGATATAACATTAGTACGAAGGAGGGAGGTTTACAATGCTAAGAAGAAGTAAGACTGGCATAGTAAACATAAGAATGGTAATAACCGAAGAGAAAATTTTATCTAATATAGATAAAGTACAAAAACTAATTAATCCAAATAGTAAGAAGCAAATAGTTCAGTTAGAAGATGATGCATATTTTAAGGATTTAATTGAATCAATAAGAATGTACTTAATAGAATATCCAAGAAAAAAGAATTTCCCTGTATCTGTTTATAAAGCAGCTTATAGTCTAGTAGAGTATGCAACAAACCAGTTTGAGGAAAATACAAAGCAAATAGAAGAACTTATTAGACAAAGAGAAAAAAATATTGGATTGTCAAATGATTTAAAAGAATTATTAGATAATACAATTAAAAAAGATAAAGACTGGAAAGTATATGTAAAAAATGCCTCAAAATTATTCCAAGAAGACATTATCGACGCCTTAGGAATAGTAGGAAGAGCTAAATCAGATACTTCAAATAATTATAAAGATGCTGTAAAATTAGTACAAGCCAGAATAACAAATTTAGAAGCAAATCTACATATTGAAATAGATATGGAAAGAATAGAAGATAGATCAAAAGCTTTAAGCTATATAGGTATAGAAATTGCAGATGCGTTAAAAGGAATACCAACACCAGTTGAAATAACAGAAGACGAAGTGGCAACTACAGCAGAGCAAGATACATATATGGAAGAAACTAGAGTAAATGTAAAACCAAGTTTATGGCAAAGAATTAAACAAAGCAAAGTTGCAAGAGCATTTACATATGTATTTAAAGCAAGACTTACAAATAATGAAAATGCTTTACCAGAAGGTAGAGGAGAATAAAATAAAAATGCACCTTTTTCTAAAGTATAGCAAAGGTGTATTTATTATATTAGGACTTAAACTTAAAAGTCCATAAGGAGGAAACAGATGAGTAAATATGATGAAATTTATTTAGAAATTGCAGAAAAAATTTTAGATGAGGGATATTATGACCAAAATAGAACAGGAACTGCAACTTACAAATTACCACATCAAATTATGCAATTTAATCTAGAGCAGGAGTTTCCAATACTTACAACCAAATCAGTAGCATTTAAAACAGCAGTAAAAGAACTATTATGGATATTTCAAAAGCAATCAAACGATGTAGAAGAACTAAAAAGAGACAATGTGCATATTTGGGATGAATGGGAAATGGAAGACCGGAACAATTGGAACATCGTATGGTTGGGTAGTAAAAGAATTCAAGCAAATAGACATGTTAATAAATAAACTAAAAACAAATCCACAAGATAGAAGAATGATAATTAATTTATGGCAAATTCCATACTTAGATACAGGAGCACTATATCCATGTGTGTTTAATAGTTGCTGGGATGTAACAGATCGGTAAACTAAATTGTATGTTAACAATACGTTCTAATGACCTTCCTCTTGGGAACCCATTTAATGTAGTACAATATGCAGTTTTAGTACATCTTCTAGCACAAGTAACAGACTATAAACCAGGTATATTAACAGTATGTATAAGCAATTGTCATATATATGAAAATCAAGTAGAGGGAATGAAAGAACAAATTTCAAGAAAAGACGAAGCATTAGCAGCACCAAAGCTTTGGATAAACCCAGAAATAAAAAATTTTTATGACTTTAAAATAGATGATATAAAACTAATTGACTACAAAAATTTAGGGAAGATAGACATGCCAGTTTCTGTATAAGAGAAAAAATAGACTAAAATTTTGACTTTATAAATAACTAAAATTTGAAAAGAGAATTATTATCTTTTCAAAAAAAGAAATGGAGAAAAAAATGCTAAGTATAATCACTGCAATTGGAAAAAATAATGAACTAGGAAAAGATAATAAATTAATTTGGCATATACCAGAAGACTTAAAAAGGTTTAAAGCATTAACAACAGGAAAAACAATTATAATGGGTAGAAAAACTTTTGAATCACTTGGCAGAATATTACCAAATAGAAAACATATAATACTTACAAAAAATAAAGAATATAGAGTAGAAAATGCAATGGTAGAAATTGTAACAGATATAGCAGATATAAAGAGATATATAGAAACAGAAGAAGAAAACTTTGTAATAGGAGGAGCATCTGTTTATAAAATACTTATGCCTTATGCAAAAAAAATGTATATAACTAAAATAGATGAAGAATTTATTGCAGATGCATTTTTTCCTGAAATAAATGAGCAAGAATGGGAAATTACAGAAAAGCAAAAACGGTATAAAGAATGAAAATAATCCATATGAATATGAATATATTACATATAATAGAATAATTAGATAAAATTTTACAGATTTGTAAATAATAAACTACAAAAAATAAAAAAATTATAAAAAACTATTGACAAAATAAAAAATAACCTTTATAATAATAAAGTCAAAAGGAAATGCAGGTGTAGTTCAATGGTAGAACCTCAGCCTTCCAAGCTGATGACGCGGGTTCGATTCCCGCTACCTGCTCCAACGACGTATCTGTTCGAACTTTTTATAGAACAGAAAGATACAAAAATCAATCAGAAAATAAAATCTGGTTGATTTTTTTGTTGCCTAAAAACAATATTAAAAGGCTCAATGTCAATAGTTGGGGTGAGATACCTGAAAAGTATTCTTATCTCAGTTT
>CANSNA010000020.1 GCA_947648255.1 uncultured Clostridium sp.
CTGCCCATCATTTAGTCCAATATAAGTATGCTGCTTACTCGAATCCCCTGTTGTAGCCATATCATTAATCCATAAAAGCATACATATGAGCAGATATAGCAGAATGTTAACTGCATTATAGTATAATTAATGCAACATAAATTTGCAACACATTGTAAAATAGAGGATAAGATAAATTTTGTAAAAAATACCTCATGGAAAAAATTGGAAGTACATATAAAACGAAAGTTTGACTAAAATCTAACTAAATTTTTCTAAGAATGTTAAAAAAATTTTTTTCTAAATAATTATACAAAAAAATTAAAATAACAAAAAGACAAAGAAAAAATTTTTGACTTATTAATTAACGAGTTAAAGAGTACCAAAAACAGTGCAAGTGATAATTCCACTTGCACTACTTTTGAGCTTCTACTTATTTGTGCTTGTTGCGGTCTTCCGCAATTATGTTTGCAATTTTGTAAAGAAGTTCTTTATCTCTTGCAGAGCAATCATTTAAAATGTTGCTAAATTCAAGATTTAAGTATGAAGAAGTATTGTCAGCAGCTCCATTTAAAACATAACTTTCAGGAATATCTAATATTCCACAAATTTGGTTTAAACGTTTTAAATTTAAACGTGTTTTACCAGTTTCAATTCTGCAAACATAAGCAATAGACACATTTAGTGCTTCAGCAAGATTTTCTTGAGTTAAACCTTTTTGCATTCTTACTTCCTTTAATCTGTTTCCCATTAACTTATAATCTAAAGCCATTTAAATCCTCCATTTCTATATTTCTTACATATTAGTTAGCATAACCTCAGATGTCAAAAATATATTAACATAAATTGAAAATTATTTTAAGACACAATAAAGTAAGAATTAACTGATAAATCAAACAAAAGTAGGATGGAAATGGCGAAAAAGCTTGAAAAAAGCAAGGTTACATAAGAAATTAATATTAATTAAAAATTTATAAGATCAAATATTGAGTTGAAAGTGTGAATAAAATTTATGGGTCTACAAAAAATTAAATTTCATAAAATAAAACAAAGTATGATATTAATTTAATTAATATAAAATAAAAGTTCAGAAATGATGATATTCAGATATGATCATTCATTTTAATTAAGGAGGAGTTCAATTGGAGAAAATTAGATATTTTGACCATGCAGCAACAACATATGTTAAAGATGAGGTTTTAAAAGAGATGATACCATATTTTGGATTAAACTTTGGAAATCCATCTTCTATATATAGTATAGGAAGATTTAATAAAAGAGCTATTGAACATGCAAGAGAACTTGTAGCAAAAGCGATTGGTGCAAAAACTAAAGAAATATATTTTACAAGTTGTGGTAGTGAAAGTGATAATTTGGCAATAAAAGGAATATGCAAAGCAAATGCCAATAAGGGAAATCACATAATAACAAGCAAAATAGAACATCATGCTGTGCTAAATTCATGTAAAACATTGGAAAAAGAAGGCTATAGCGTTACATATATTAATGTAGATAAATTTGGTAAAATAGATTTAGAGGAACTAAAGAGAAGTATAAGAAAAGATACAGTATTAATTACAATAATGACTGCAAACAATGAGATAGGTACAATACAACCAATAGAAGAAATTGCTGAAATTGCCAAGAAACATGGAGTGTATTTCCATACAGATGCTGTTCAAGCAATAGGAAATGTTAAAATTAATGTGGAAGAACAAAAAATAGATGCTTTAAGTTTATCAGCTCATAAGTTTTATGGACCTAAAGGAGTACGGAGCGTTGTATATAAGACATGGAGTTGAATTTAGCAAACTACAAGATGGAGGGCATCAGGAAAAGGATAAAAGAGGAGGAACAGAAAATGTAGCAGAAATTGTGGGACTTCGGAAAAGCTATAGAAATTGCAAGTAAAAATATAGATGAATATAATAAAAAGCTTTTAACATTAAGGGAATATTACATAACAAATGTAGAAAAAAGAATTAAAGATATTAAAATAAATGGAGAAAGAGAAGAAAGACTTCCAGGAAATGCAAACATAGCATTTAAAGGAGTAGAGCGGAGGAACACTTTTACTAAAACTTGACGCACTTGGAATGTGTACTTCGGTAGGCTCTGCATGTAATTCAGGAGAAAGTATGCCATCACATGTACTTACAGCAATAGGACTTCCAAAAGAATATATCAATCGGAAGCCTAAGGGTTACTTTTGGAGAAGAAAATACTATAGATGATGTAGATTTTTTATTAGATAATTTATGTACAATAGTAGAAGAATTAAGGAATAAATAGTAACAGACTAAATGGTCAAAATAATAAAAACTAATTGACAGTTTTTTTAGTATGTGATAATCTAGAGTTATAAACTAGATAGGGGAGAGCCAAAATAGAATGAAAAAAGTATTAATATATGATGTAAAACAATTTGAATCAGTAAAAAGGCTTATTGAAAACTCAGCAAAAGATTTTGGAGAAAGAACTGCGTTTGTAATAAAACATAAAGATGGAAAAAATGTGGAATATGAAAATATTACATATGAAAAATTTGCAAGAGAGGTAAATTCTCTAGGCACAGCACTTATTGATATGGGATATAAAGACAAAAAAATTGCAATAATTGGAAAAAATAGATATGAATGGGTATTAGCATTTGCATCTATCATCTGTGGGACACGGAATCGCTGTGCCACTAGATAAGGGACTCCCTGATGATGAAATTGAGATGTCACTAAAAAAATCAAAAGCAGAAATTATTTTTTGCGAAGAGGCATATTTAGAAACTATTAAAAACATCATGCTAAAAGGTGAAACATCATTAAAAAAGATAATTTGCATGGAGAAAATTGATAGAACAGAAAATATAAAAGAGTTAGTAGAAAAGGGTGAAGACCTTATATCAGAAGGAGATAGGAGATTTATAGATTCAAAGATAGATTTAGAAAGTGTTGCAGAAATAGTTTTTACATCAGGAACAACAGCACTTTCAAAAGCTGTAATGCTAACACAAAAAAATATAATAAGTAATATAAATGATATGAATAAAGTAGAAAGAATGTATGAAACAGATACAAATATTGCTTTTTTACCATTTCATCATACTTTTGGCTCTACTGGAATACTTCTATTTCTTTCTAAAGGTGTAAGAAATGTATTTTGTGATGGTCTAAGACATGTGCAAGAAAATCTTAGAGAATACAAAGTTTCTGTATTTGTATGTGTACCATTATTATTAGAAGCAATGTATAAAAAAATAGAAGCAGGTATTGAAAAAAAGGGAAAAACCAAAACAGTAAAATTAGGGTTAAAGCTAAGTGGAATCTTACTAAAATTTGGTATAGATATAAGAAGAAAAATATTTAAAGATATACTTGCAGAATTAGGAGGAGAGCTAAGATTTATAGTGTCTGGTGCATCTCCACTAGATAGAAAGGTTGCAAAAGCATTCAATGATTTTGGAATACTTACAATACAAGGATACGGACTAACAGAGACCTCACCAGTACTTGCAGCAGAAAGTATAAATGTATTGAGATATGGTTCAATAGGCTACCCTATGCCAAGTGTAGAAATAAAAATTTTTGAGCCAAATGAAGAAGGAATAGGTGAAATAATTGCAAAAGGTCCTAATGTAATGTTAGGATATTATGAAGATGAAGAAGCAACTAAAGAAGTGATAATAAATGGTTGGTATCATACAGGGGATTTAGGATATAAAGATAAAGATGGAATAATATTCATAACAGGAAGAAAGAAGAATGTTATAGTATTAAAAAATGGAAAAAATGTATATCCAGAAGAAATCGAAGTATTAGTGAATAACTTGCCATATGTAGCAGAGAGCATGGTATATGGTGAAGAAAAAGATGATGATCTAATGGTATCTGTAAAAATAGTTTACAATAAAGACTATATAAAAGAAAAATATGGAAACATTGAAGAAGAAACACTAAGGGATATAGTTTGGCAAGACATAAAACAAATTAACACAAAATTACCTAAATATAAATACATGAAAAAACTTATTCTAACAGATGAGCCAATGATTAAAACAACAACACAAAAAATTAAAAGAAATTCAGAGTTAGAAAAAATGAATAAAGAAAAATAAAAAATATTACAAAAACATTACATTTACATTACAATTTCACTACATCAATTGCCAAAACTAAATTTTTCCCATATAATAAACTTGCATAAAAACAAAAGATATATGGAGGTAAACATGGAATCATTTGCAGATTACATTTTAGGAGAAAAAGACTTCATAAAAAAACTTGAGATAATGCACTATTTCAAAAAAAGAAAGAATATAAATTTTGATAATTCAGTGATATTAAAAGCAGATATAGCTAGGTTATTTATTGAACAAATGAAGCTAGATGTAGATGAAAACTTGGTTATAACTGCGTGCCTTTTATATGCGTGCAAAAAAAATATATTATCACATGATTTAGATAAAATAAAAAGATATGCAATTGACCGGAGCAGAATATTTAGAAACTTTAGGGTTTGATGAAAGATTTTGCAAAATATGTAGAGAAGTAAATAGGTATCAAGGTGATGAAAATAGAGAAAAAGAAAGTGATATACTAGAATTAGTAGACAATTTTGGAGGACTTGTATTAGATAGACCAGAAAGAAAAGGTTACCCAATAGATGAAGCACTAAACTTAATCGAACACAGAAATTTAAAAGACAAAGATAACAGATATTTAAGTCAATTTAAAGAATTTATATGTTTGAAAGAAGGTGTAGCTGCATGAGAGAAGGAGAAAACATGGTCTATAAGTCAGATAACGACCACAACCCTACAGTGTTAAAAACCCTAAAAGCAGCAAAAAGAGCCAAAGATGAAAGGTGCTATAGTAACTATTTGGCTGGTAAAACATGGGAACAATTAGAAGATAGAATAGAATGGGAAATGCCACATGAACTAAAATATATAGAAGAAACAAATAGAGAAATTCATGATACAGATCCAACACCACTATTTGTAGATGAAAGAGAAGATGAGGAACGCTAAAAATGTATGAAATATTTGCAGATATGCACATACACATAGGAAGAAGCAAAAATAATAAACCAATAAAAATTACAGCTGCAAGAAGTTTAAACTTTGAAAATATAGCAGAGGAGTGTGTACAGAAAAAAGGCATAAATATTGCTGGAATTATTGACTGTGCATCTCCTTATGTTATAGAAGATATTGAAGAATTCTTAAAAAATCGGAGAAGCAAAAGAGCTTTCAGACCGGTCGGAATAATTTATAAAAATAAACTATGCATAATAATTGGGAGTGAAATTGAGACAAGTGAAAAAAATGAAGAAGGTAAGACAGGCTGTGCCCATAATTTATGCTATTTTCCGTATCTAAAAGATATAAAGGCATTTTCAAAAGAAATGTCAAATCATATAAAAAATATAACCCTAAGCTCACAAAGAGCAGATATTTCAGCATATGAATTAGTCGATATTGTAAAAAAATATAATGGGGTTTTAATACCTGCACATGCATTTACTCCTCATAAAAGTTTTTATCGGTAATTGTACAGACAGTCTAAAGAAAATATTTAAAGAAAAATATAAAGAAATCCCAGCAATAGAATTGGGATTAAGTTCAGATACCTTTCTTGCAGATCAAATAACAGAACTAGAGACAAAAACTTTTTTGACAAATTCAGATGCTCATTCATTACCCAAAATTGCAAGAGAATATAATAAAATACAAGTAGAGGATATTTCATTTAAAGAATTTTTAAAAGCTATAAAAAATGAAGATGGAAGAAAAATAATTGCAAATTACGGATTAGATCCGAAACTTGGAAAATATCATAGAACTTATTGTGAAGTGTGTAATAAGAGAATAGAAGGAATGCTTCCAGTTACGAGATGTGATACATGTGATAGCAGAAATATCACAATGGGAGTTTTGGATAGAATAGAAATAATAAAAGACAAGAAGGAAACAAGAAGTCCTGAATTTAGACCATCATATATTTATCAAATACCACTTTCATTCATACCAGGAGTTGGTAATAAAGTTATGAATAAACTATTAAGTAATTTTGAAACAGAAATGAATATTTTACATAAACTTTCATTTGATGATATAGAAGCAGTATGTGGAGAAAAAATTGCAAGAAATATAATAAATGCAACTGAGCGGAAACTTAGAGATTTCAGCAGGACGGTGGAGGAGTTTACGGTAAAGTTTCTGCAAAATAGTTCTATATTTATTTTGTATTACATAAAAATTAGATAACAAACAGAACGACAAATTCTATAAAAGTAAATTTTAAGAATTTGTAATGTTTTTGTATAATTAATCTAAAGCGAAAGAGTGGTATGTAATGCAAAACAAAAGAATTAAAAGAAATTATAGACAAAAAGGTATAATACGTTTGCATATAGAAAATAATTTTAGACATTATATTTTAGTTACAATAATTTTCTTAGTGCGGTGTAGTATTTGGAGTTTTATCAATAAACAATTCTAATGAAAACGAGCAAGAAGAAATAACTACATATATAAATAGTTTTGTGGAGAAAAACAAAGAACAAACAGATATAAATTACACAAGTATTTTTATAAAGTCATTAAAAAATAATATAGGGCTTGCAATTTGCTTATGGTTTGCAGGACTTACTGTAATTGGAGTTTTTGTAGTATATGGAGTGGTAGGATTTAGAGGATTTACTCTGCGGATATAGTATTTCTAGCATAATTGCAACACTTGGTACAGCTAATCGGTGTAAAATTTATTTTATCTTCAATGCTTTTACAAAATTTAATATTTGTTCCAATACTTTTTGCACTCGCAATAAGTGGGATAAGATTATATAAATCAATAATGAAAGACAGAGGAAAAGAAAATATAAAACTAGAGATATTAAGACATACTATTTTTTCACTAATGTTGACGCTTATGTTAGTAGTTGCTTCATTTATAGAAACATATGCTTCAACCAATATACTTATGTTAACCTTAAAAAGTTTGTAAAAATTCGAAAAAACTATTTACTTTTTTTAGCAAATTTGATATAACATATATATCTTATGTTAATAGATAATGGGGAGAGATGAATAATGCAAAAGCAAATTAAAAATTTCTTAGAATTTATAGAAAATGATAAGAAGGCATCACAAAATACTTTACAATCATATAAACGTGATATTATGCAATATAATACTTATATAGAACAAAACAGAATAAACTATTTAAAAGTAGATGAAGATGATATTAGAGAATATTTAAAATATATGAACGAAATTGGAAAAAAGAGCTCAACAATATCAAGAAGTCTAGCATCAATAAGATCTTTTTATCAATATTTATTAAGGGTAAAGAAAGTAAAAAGAAACCCAACAGAAGGAATTCAATCTCCAAAAATAGAAAGAAGAATACCATCTGTTTTAACATCACAAGAAGTTGAACTTTTACTTGATCAACCAAAAAATGTAGATTTAAAAGGAATTAGAGACAAAGCAATGCTTGAATTTGCTTATGCAACAGGAATGAAAGTTACAGAGATAATTTCTCTAGATATAGAAGATGTTAATTTAGAAGAAGGCTATGTAACTTGTAAAAACAAAGATAAATCAAGAAATATTCCACTAGGTTCATTGTCACTAAAAGCATTACAAGATTATGTAGAAAATTCAAGAAATATATTAATTAAAGATGAAGATGTTGAAGCTTTGTTTGTAAATACAAATGGTCAAAGACTTACAAGACAAGGATTCTGGAAAATAGTAAAATATTACAAAGACCAAGCACATATAACAAAAGAAATAACACCACACATTTTAAGGCACTCATTTGCAACACATCTATTACAAAATGGTGCAGATTTAAAAGCAATTCAAACTATGCTAGGGCATTCAGATATTTCGTCAACACAAATATATATGCAGTTCCAAGATGCAACAATACAAAATATATATAAAAAGGCGCATCCAAGAGCATAAAAAAATTTTTTAAGTCCACCTATGCTTAAGGTGGACTTAGCTTGTTTGTATGGTCTTTTCAAAGAAGGGAATAAACATATGAAAAATGAAGAATTAAAAACTAAAGAAAATATACAAAAGCTTGAGAAGGTAATTGAAGAAAAAAAGAAGATTCCTCAAAATATAAAAGACAAAATAAGTACAAAAACCTTTGAAAATATAATATTTGCAGTTATAATTTTTGTATATTTAGGTGCTTTAAATCTAGGAATGAAAAATATTCCAACAGAAAACTATTTATTAGATTTAAAGGTATTTGGAATTTCGCTTTTAGTCATAACAATTTTAGTATTCGAGCTTGCATATAAAAAGGAAAAAGGATCACTTTGGATACATGGAATAGAATTTATGATTCTTGCAATATTTACAATGTATTTAATATACTTTTACTCAATGTATTATGGAACTTTTGGAAATATTATATTTTCATTTGCAGGAATTAGTATAGTATATTATGTGATAAAAATAGTAATAGAAAGAAAAAAGGTAGTAAAAGATTACAATAAAAGATTAACAGATATAGGAGAAATTGTAAAAAAATAAAGGAGAGTAATTATGGAAAAATGCCTATTATTAGGAAATGGTGGTAGAGAGGCAGTTATTGCAGAATATGTTTCAAAGGGATATGAACTTTATTCTATAATGCCTTATGAAAACCCATCTATTGTAAATTTTGTAAAAGGATCAGGAGGAAAATATTTAATTCGGAGATCCATTTGATAAGGCACAAGTTAAAAATTTTATAAAAGAGAATGGAATAGAAAGCTGCATAATAAGTAGTGATAATTTATTACAAGATGGATTAATAGATTTAGCAAGAGAGCTAGGTTTAAAAACATTTGGACCTACATCTAAGGGGGCAAAAATTGAATGGAGTAAAACCTATGCATTAGATATTGTAAAAGAAATAGCACCAGAAATGATAATTAAAAATTATAATGTGACAAGTGTAGATGAATTAAAGGATGCAATTGAAAACTATTCTGGTGATGACTTTGTAGTAAAACCAGAAGGATTAACAGGAGGAAAAGGAGTAAAAGTTGGAGGAATACATTTTAAAGGTAAATTAGAAGGTTTTGAATATGCAAAAGAATGCCTAAATCAAGCAGGAAATGTTATTATTCAAGATAAAGTAGAAGGAAGAGAATTTACTGTAACAGGACTTACAGATGGAAAAAACCTAGTTATAACTCCAATAACATTTGACTATCCATATAGATTTGATGAAGACAAAGGACCTGGAACAGGCGGAATGGGCTGCTTAGGCTATGAAAATGGACTACTTCCATTTTTAACAGAAAAAGACATAAAAATATGCGAAAACCTTATGAAAAAAACAATAGAATATGTAAATAAAGATTCTTTAGAGTTTAATGGAGTCATATATGGTGGATTTTTTAAAACTGAAAATGGCATAAAATTTATTGAATTTAATGCAAGATTTGGAGATCCAGAGTCATTAAATATATTAAATGCAATAGAAACACCATTTAATGAATTATTTGAAAATGTACAAAATCAAACTTTAAGTACAGAAAATTGCAAATTTAAGAAAACAAATACATTTACAGTATATGTAGTAACTCCAAATTATGCTGTAGCATCTTCAAAAGAACCTTTAAGGTTTAATTTGAAAAAAGAGGAAATAGAAAAACAAGGTGTAAAAATTTATTTTGCAAGTACAAAACATTTAGAAGGAGATACATATGAAAGTGTTGGAAATTCAAGGCTATTTGCAGCTGTAGTGGAAGATAAATCAATGGAAAATGCTAAAATTAAGGTTTATAAAGCATTAGAGCGGAAATGTAGATACAGTTTTACACTATAGAAAAGATATTGGAACAATTTATACACACTAATAGTTGTAAATATACATATGAAAAAGGAGAAAAATATGAGTGAATCGATAATTCTTTTAATATTTGGCGGAATTTTTCTAATAATAGGAGTAGTAGTGTTTGCACAAACTTTTCAAAAAAGAAGAAGATGTAACGCAGTAACAGCAGGTGTAGTAAAAGCAGTTAGGACGAAAAGGCAAACAGAAGACTCAGGAAAAGATAAAAAGGCAATATTTCGTACGACTGTAGAGTTTTCCGTGGGTGATAAAACTTATATAAAAGATGCTATTTATGGTTCAACAATGAATGCTCACTATGTGGGAGAAAAAATAGACATTCATTATAATCCAGAAGACCCAAATCAAGCATATTGGGGAACAAGTGACTTTTTAGGAATTTTTTCAGGTGTGCTATTTGGAGTAGTTGGATTAGGATTAATTATTGTTAGTTTATTTGTTTAAAGGAAGGGGAAAAAATGAACAAGAAAAAATTTTTAAGTGTAATCATGACATTAATGATTATTGTAACAGTATTTTGTGTAAATGCAAAAGTTTTAGCAGTAGAAGGGGAAGCACCAGGAGATAATGCAAGAACAGTAGAAGGTCAAGAAGAAGAACCTATTGATACACCAGAAGGCGGAGAAGAGAATGCTCGGAACATCTGAAAATGAAGGTGAAACAACAACCGATGATGATGGGCATAACCATGGAGATGTGCACAATGGAGATCTTTATGCTATTGCTACTGATAAAGACTATGTAATGGATGAAATGGTAGATGGAAATGTTTATATTATTGCACAAAATGTTAAAATTACAGGACAAGTTAATGGGGCTATTTTTGTGCTTGCAGATAATATCACAATTGACGAAAATGCATATATAGCTAGTAGCTTATTTGCTTGTGGAAACAAGATTTCTATAAATGGAATGATGTTTGAGGCATATGTTGCAGGTGGTAAGATAGATATTTCAAGTGAAACTCTTATAAATAGAGATGCAAGACTTGTAGGTAATGAGATTACTTTAGGTGGATATATTGGAAGAGATATGCATTTATCTGCAAAAAACGTTAAAATAGCAGAAGCAGGCGAAGACTCAGAACAAGCACTTACTATTCGTGGAAATTTAAACTATGAAGCTAAAAATGAAATCGCAGATATGGAAAAAGCTACAATCACAGGTGAAGTAAAATATTTAGAGAGTACTGAATATGAAGAAAACATGGGAGATGTAGTTATAGATTATATCTTTGCTGCTATAGGAACAGTTGTGTTTGATTTGATAATGTATATTGCAATTAGTTTCTTTGCTCCTAAGTTTGTAGAAAAAGCAAAAGACTATGCATCTACTAAAGGATTATTAGCTTTTGCTATTGGTATAGCATTTACAATACTTGTACCATTTATTGCACTTCTTCTTTGCATGATAGGTGTAGGTGCAGGAACAGCAGTATTATTACTACTTCTTTACGCTGCAATATTAATGGTTAATGCGTTTGCTGTTACTCTTGTTACAAATGAGTTTATAGCTAGCAAATTAAGTTTAAAAGAAGATAAATTAAAGAAAGGATTACTATTAATTCCAGTATCATTAGTAATCTGGGCACTTAGAAAGATTCCATTTATCGGTTCTTGGATATCAATAATTGTATTTTTATGTGGAGTTGGAATTGTTATACTATATCAATTCGATAGGATGTTTAAAGGAAAAAATACTAAAACAGAATAAACATGTAATTTCATATATTTATGTAAGGGCAAGGCTTTTTAGGTCTTGCTCTTTTATAAAAAAAAAAATTGTGAATATATTATGAAAGCACTTGATATTTTTAAATAGATTATATATAATAGGGTTATATTTTTGTAATTATTAGTAAAAAATGGAGGAATATATATGTTTTGTGCTTTAATTATGGCGGGTGGAAAACGGAACTAGATTTTGGCCAAAGTCTACAGAAGAAACACCTAAACAATTTTTAAATTTGATTGCAGAAGATACAATGATACAACTTACATACAAAAGGTTACTTAAGATAATGCCAAAAGAGAGAATATTTGTTGTAACAGGCAAAAGATATAAAGACCAAGTAAAAAATGATTTAAAAGACATACCAGACAGAAATATTATTATAGAACCAGAAGGAAGAAACACAGCACCTTGCATTTTGTTGGCTTGCTTTTATATTAAACAATTTTTTAGCGATGCAACAGTTGCTGTTTTACCATCTGATCATGCAATTAAAGATACAGATGAGTTTTGCAATATATTAACTATCGCAAATGGATATGTTGAAAATGAAAATAGAGATGCAATTGTTACAATAGGAATAACACCTAATAGACCAGAGACAGGGTATCGGATATATTAAAACACAAGATTCAAATGAAAAAATAATTAAAGTTGAAAAATTTGTTGAAAAGCCAAATCTTGAAAAAGCAAAAGAATATCTTGCAAGTGGAGAATATCTTTGGAATGCAGGAATGTTTATGTTTGATGTAAATAATATGTTAAAGGAACTGAAGCAAAATTACTCTGGATATTCTGTGCTTGAAGATTTACCAGATATAGCAGATAATAATTACAAAGACAAGCTATCAAAGCTTTATCCAGAATGTGAAGCTATTTCAATAGACTATGCAGTAATGGAAAAATCTAGAAACATATATGTTGTTCCAGGAAATTTTGGTTGGGATGATATTGGAACTTGGAATTCACTAGAAAGATATATTGAAAAAGATGAAAATGATAATATATTAAATGGAAATATCATTACATATAATTCAAAAAATAATGTAGTTTATTCAGGAGATAAAAAAATAATTTTATTAGATGCAGATAATGTTTTTTGTATAGACACAGATAATGTTTTAGTAATTGGAAACAAAGACAGCATAAATAAAGTTCACGAACTTAGAAATAAATAGAGAGGATGAAGAATATGAAAGTTGCAATTGTACATGATTGGCTAACAAACATGGGAGGAGCAGAGCAATGTGTAATAAACTTGCATAGATGTTTTCCTGATGCACCGATATATACATGTTTTTATGACCCAGATAATATGTCAGCTGAGTTTAAAGAAATGAATATTATAACATCTTCTTTGCAAAAGAAAAAAGGAAAAAAATATAATCACAAAAAATACCTTCCATTTATGCCAAAAGCATTTGAGGAATTTAACTTAAATGAGTATGATGTAGTAATTAGTAGTAGTTCGGCATGTGCAAAAGGGATAATTACAGGACCACACACTTTACATATATGTTATTGTTATACTCCAATGCGTTATGCATGGGAGATGAGAGATGAATATACAGAACGGAATGTCTAAATTTAAAACTAAATTAATTAGATATTTTATGAATTATATGCGACTTTGGGATTACCAAGCAGCACAAAGAGTTGATGAGTTTATTGCAATTTCAACTGAGGTTGAAAAAAGAATTAATAAACATTATAGAAGGCAGGCAAAAGTTATTTTTCCACCAGTTAGAACAGAAATCTTTTTACCATCTAATGAAGAGAAAGATTATTATTTCGTAGTTTCAAGATTAGTTAAATATAAAAGATATGATTTAGCAGTTGAGGCATGTAGTAAATTGCATAAAAAGCTAATTGTAATTGGAGATGGACCAGAAAGAGAGAATTTAGAGAAAATCGCAGATAAAGAATATGTGACATTTTTAGGAAGACAGCCAGATGATGTAGTGAAAAAGCATTTAGCAGAGTGCAAAGCCTTAATTTTCCCAGGAGAAGAAGATTTTGGAATAGTACCAGTTGAGGCAGAAAGTTCAGGAAAACCAGTAATTGCATTTGGAAGGGGAGGCTCATTGGATACTGTTGTAAATCGGAAAAACAGGAGTATTTTTCTATGAACAAACAGCGGATAGCTTAGCAAAAGCAATTGAAAAGTTTGAAACTTTAAGTTTCAATAAAGATGAAATAAGAAAACATGCAGAAAAATTTGCAGAAGAAAATTATAGAAAACAAATTATGGACTTTGTAAATCAAAAATACAATGAACATATAAAGATGGAGGAAGTATAATGAAAAAGGCATTAATTACAGGAATAACAGGGCAAGATGGATCATATCTCGCAGAACTTTTATTAGAAAAGGGATATCAAGTATATGGAATATGGAGAAGAAAAAGTACAGTAGATTATGGAAATATCAAACATTTGAAAGATAAAGTAAAGCTAATATATGCAGATATGACAGATCTTTCATCACTTATTCAAGCAATGAGAATATCTGATGCTGATGAAGTCTATAACTTAGCAGCACAAAGCTTTGTTGCAACATCTTGGGACACACCAGTTGGAACAGCTGAGATAGATGGAATAGGCGTTTTAAACCTTCTTGAGGCGATAAGACTTGTAAAGCCAGAAGCAAGATTTTATCAGGCATCTACAAGTGAAATGTTTGGAAAAGTGCAAGAGATACCACAAAAAGAAACAACTCCTTTTTATCCAAGAAGCCCATATGGAGTTGCAAAACTTTATGGTCATTGGATAACAAAAAATTATAGAGAAAGTTATGGTATGTTTGCATGTTCAGGAATATTGTTTAATCATGAGTCTGAAAGGCGTGGAGAAGAGTTTGTAACTAGAAAAATAACTATGGCAGTTGCTAAAATAAAAAATGGTATGCAGGATGTATTAGAACTTGGGAACTTAGATGCAAAGAGAGATTGGGGACACTCAAGAGATTATGTAGAGGCAATGTGGCTTATGCTTCAGCAAGATACACCAGATGATTATGTTGTATCAACAGGAGAAACTCACCCTGTAAGAGAATTTGTAGATTTAGCATTTAAAGCAGCAGGAATGGAACTTGAATGGCATGGAGAAAATGAAAACGAATATGCTCTTTTAAAAGGAACAGACAAAAAAGTTGTTAAAGTAAATCAAAAATTTTATAGACCTGCAGAAGTTGAGCTTTTAATAGGAGATTGCTCAAAAGCAGAAAAAACTTTAGGCTGGAAAAGAAAAGTAAATTATGAAGAGCTTGTTAAACTAATGGTAGAAAATGATTTGAAATTACTTGAAAAATAGTTTTCAGTTATTAATTAAAAGGATGGTTTAATTTATGAAAAAAGTATTGATAACAGGTGCAGGTGGCTTTGTACGGAAGTTATTTGATAAAAGAGTTTATGGAGAATGGATATAAAGTTATTGCCTGTGATATAAATAAAAAAGAAAGATTTAATGAAGCTATAACATATTATGATATGGATATTTTAGACATATCAAGAGTAGAAGAGGTAATGAAAAACTGCCTACCAGACTATATTATAAATTTAGCTGCAATTAGCTCTGTGGGGCTATCTTGGAATATACCACAAAAAACAATGGAAGTAAACATAGTTGGTACTTTGAATATATTAGAAGCAGTTAGAAAACATGCACCAAATGCTAAAGTTTTACTAATTGGTTCAAGTGAAGAGTATAGTGTAAGTGACAAGCCACTTAAGGAAGAGGACAAAGTTTTAGCTAATAACCCATATGGAATATCTAAAATTGCAGCAGAAAATATTGCAAAAATGTATGTAGAAAGATATAAAATGGACATAATTTGTACAAGGAGCTTTAATCATACAGGAGTTCGGTCAATTAGATACATTTGCACTTCCAAGTTTTTGCAAACAAGTTGCAGAAATTGAAAAATCAGGAAGACCTCGGCAAAATTTATGTACGGAAATCTTACAGCATATAGAGATTTATCTTCTGTCAAAGATGTTGTAAAAGTATACAGAAAATTACTTGAAGAAGATAATAAGTTTTTGGTATATAATGTGGGTTCTGGGAAATCATACCAAATGGAAGAACTTTTAAAATACATTGTTTCACTTTCTAGTCAAGATATAGAGATTATTGTAGATAAAGACAAAGTTAGAAAAATAGATACACCATATATATGTGCAGATAATACAAAGATAAAAGACTACTTTGATGGAACAGATATAAAAGAAGTTATTAAAGAGATGTATGAGTATTACAAAAATGAAGAATAAAAGAAAGTAGTTGAAAGTAAATGAAAATTGCTGTAGATGCTAGAATGTATGAAATGTCTGGAATTGGAACATATATACAAAATCTTATGAAAAATGGGTGCTATGATATTGCCATTCGGAAAAGAAGATCAGCTAAGAAACTCAAAAGAATTAAAAGAAATAGAAAAGATAATCCCTTTTAGTTCTCCAATATATGGCATAAAAGAGCAACTAAAATTTCCATATAAAGAGTTAAAAAAAGAAAAAATAGACCTACTTCATATACCACATTATAATGTACCACTATTTTATAAAGGAGACATGATAGTTACAATACATGATTTAACACATATAGTTTATAGCGAATTTTTAAGTAGCAAGTTTGCAAAATTTTATGCAAAATTTATGATGAAAATGGCAATAAAAAAAGCAAAAATTATTCTTACAGAATCGCAAAATACAAAAAATGATTTACTAAAGTATTTTAAAATTAATGAAAATAATATAAAGGTTGTATGCCTTGGAGCAAAAGAAGATATAGCTCCAAAAAATAAAGAGGAAATAAGCTATTTGTATGAAAAATTTAAAATTCCTCAAGATAAAAAATTACTTATGTATGTTGGAAATTTAAAACCACATAAAAATTTAGAAAAATTACTTGTAGCCTTTAGTAAGTTAAAAAATAATGAAGAGTGTACTTTGCTTTTAGTTGGAAAAGCCTTTGAAAAATATGATGTTTTAGAAGATAAAGAAAAAGAGCTAAACATTAAAGATAAAGTAATACATACAGGAATTGTTACAGAGAGCGAACTTGTGGACTTATACAATTTAGTAGATTTATTTGTATTCCCATCATTATATGAGGGGTTTGGGCTTCCTGTAGTTGAAGCTATGGCTTGTGGTGCAAAAGTTGCATCATCTAATTCTTCATCACTTCCAGAAGTTGGTGGAGACAAAATACCATATTTTAACCCAAATGATGTAGCTGAAATGGCAGAAGTTATAGAAAGAGAATTAGAAAGAGAAGATACAGAAGAAGAAAAACAAAATAGAATAAAATGGGCAAAAAAATTTGACTGGAAAAAAACAAGTGAGGAGATAAAAGAAATTTTTACCTTATATAAACAATAGAAAAGAAGGAGAAGAAATACTAATGGAAATAACACTACTTGGTGCGGTAACAATTATATTATCGATATATGCATTTTTTAAAAATAAAAAATTATTATTATATATGATGGTGTTTTTGTCAACCTTTACGGCTGCAAATGTACTTCACATAACAGTTACAACAACACCAGTGCAAACTTTTGAATTTACAGGAGCTGTATGGCTATTAAGAGAATTTATAGACTTTATTAAATCAAAACCTAAATTAAGTAAAGAAATAATTATTAATAAATTTAAAGAAAACAAGCTTGCTACAGCTTTTCTAATATTTATAGTAGCAATAATTTTAGGCGAACTATTCCTTGCAGTATCTGGAATATCAGTTCCATATACAAATGCAGATGGAGAGGCAGCACTTCTAAAATTTGGAAAATCTAACATAACGATGGCAGTTATTGTAATATTTGTATTTGTAAATATGATTGTTTTATCGTTTACTATAAAAACAAAAGAAGAAATTAAAACTCTTTTAAAAGTTTTTAGCTTTAGTACAATGTTTGCAGTAATCTGGGGCTTACTTCAATTCGTGACATATTATTTAGGAGTACCATATCCAGCATTTTTATTCAATAATAACGAGTATGCAATGCAATGGTATAATCAAATAGACAATAATGTGAAAAGAATAACATCTATTGCATTAGAACCTTCGACATTTGCAATTAATTTAGTTTGTTTTATACCATTTATACTTGGGACATTCTTGAAATTAAAAGAAAAAATCAAAGAAAAAAAATATATAATCACATTTTTAGTATTAGTAATTACAACAATTTGTGCAATACTTACTACATCAACAACAACATATGTTGGAATAGTTGCAATATATGGAATGTTTGGGCTATATATTTTATTTGGATTTATAAAAAATCGGAGAACTTGATAATAGAAAAAGAAATTTCTTAAAAATGCTCACTGTAACTATTTGCTCAATCGGACTTGCGGCATGTCTTTGTGTAGGGTCTTTAAAGATACGGATATAGGATAGGAACAATAGAGCCTATAAAAATAGAGTTAAAAGAAGAAGATAAAAAAGATGACGAAGATGAAGAAAAATACAGCTCTGCGTTTGAAAATATGGTTAAAATGGTAAAACAAATGACTATAGATAAACTACGGATCAGGTTCAGGGCAAGAGAGAATGAAGGGTGAAGAAGTAGGAATGGGACTATTTGGAAATTCACCGATAGTTGGAATTGGAGTTCGGATCATATAGAACTTTCAGCCTATTTACAAATATATTATTAACAACAGGAATAATAGGTCTTGCATCATATTTATATATATTATTTGTTGTACTTAAAGAATTAATTAAATATAGAAAAAAAGAAGAAACAATGAGTGTTATGTTTATAATATCAATTATAGGAATAACAATAGCGTTCTTCGCAGGAGTTCCAGACTTAATTTACACATATTATTGGATAATACTTGTATTGGGATATAAGTATGCAACACTTGAAAAATAGGAGGAGATTATATGAATATAGGCATAGATGTACGTGGAGTACATGGAAATAAAGCAGGAATTCCAATATATATTGAAGAAATAGTTAAAAGGATAAACAAAGAAGAAAATTCACAAAACAAATATATATTATATTCAAATAAACCTATAGAGATAAATGCCTCATTAAAAGAAAACATAAAAATTAAACAGATAAAAACACGTATACCACGGAAGCTTTTGGCTATATTTTAATCTACCTAAAACTTTAAAACAAGATAAAATAGATGTATTTTGGGGGACACAGCATTGTCTTCCAAAAAGAAATACATATACAAAAAATATAAAATTTGTACTTACAATACATGATTTAGCAATAAAGAAACTAAAAACAGTTGGGTCACTAAAAAATACATTGATTCAAAAACTATTTTTGGGAAAAAGCATGAAAAATGCAGACCATTTTGTTGCAATTTCAGAAGCTACAAAAAGAGATATAATAGAACTATATAACATACAAGCAGACAAAATTACAAAGGTTTATAATGGTTCAAATATAGAGATAGAAGATGAAATAACAAAAGAGGAAGAACTCAAAATAAAAAAGAAATTTAAAATAGAAAATTCAGGATATATATTCTTTATAAGTACAATAGAACCTAGAAAAAATGTTGCAACTCTTATAAAGGCATTTAATCACATAAAAGAAAATTCAGATTTAAAATTAATCATTGCAGGTGGTTTGGGCTGGAAATATGGTGATGTTTTGAAGTTATATGAAGCTTCAAAATATAAAGATGATATTATAATGCCAGGCTATATCTCTAAAAAAGAGAAGAAATACTTATTTGAAAATGCAAGATGCTTTGTTTATCCATCATTATATGAAGGCTTTGGAATACCAGTGTTAGAGGCTATGGCAAATAAGGCAATAGTTGTTACAACAAATATATCATCACTTCCTGAAGTTGGAGGTGATGTAGCAATTTACTTTAATAATGTATTAAATTATGAAGAACTTGCAGAAAAAATAGAAATGGCAATTAATTTAACCAAAGAAGAGAAGCAAGAAAAAATAGAAAAAGGTCTAGAGCAAGTTAAGAAATTTACTTGGGACAAGTGTGCAAAAGAGACACTTGAAGTGATTAAAAATATCTAAAAAGGAGTTTGCTATGAGAATTTGCTTTATAGTTGGAGCTTTTCCAAAAATGAAATGCGGAGTTGGAGATTATACATACAATTTAGCATTAGAGCTTGCGAAAACAAATGAAATATATGTTATAACAAGTAGTAGAGCAAGCAATAAGTTAGGAAACATGAAAATATATAACATTATAGATGAATGGGATAAGAGTGGTAGTAAAAAAATACTGGAGAAACTGCAAGAAATAAAGCCAGATTTAGTAAACATACAGTATCCAAGTGATGAATATAAAAATAATTTAGCAATGAATCTACTTCCAAATAAAATAAAAAAACAAATAAAATGTACAGTGGTAGCTACAATTCATGAATATGAGTGTTTTACATTAAAAAGAAAAATTAGGAATTATTTAAACTTTAAAAATTTAGATAAAATAATAGTTGTAGAAAAAGAATTTATAGATCAAATAAAAAAAGATTTCAAGAAAGTAGACATTGATTTTATAAAAATAAGTTCAAATATACCAAGGAGTGAAATTTCTGATAAGCAAAGGCTAGAATTACTTAAAAAATATGGATTAGAAAATACAAACTCAATTGGATATTTTGGTTTTGCAAATCCATCAAAAGGTCTAGAAAGTTTATTTTGGACAGTTTCTAAACTAGAAAATACTAAACTTTTATTTATAAATAAATTAGATGAAAATAATGAATATCACAAAAAGCTTCTAAATTTAATAGAAGAATTAAATATAAAAGATAGAATAGTTATAACAGGATTTCTAGATAGTGAAAAAGATGTTTCTGATTTACTTTCTATTACATCAGTAAACGTATTTCCATTTATTGATGGAGTAAAGCTAAGAAATGGCAGTTTTTTGGCAGCATATAATCAAAAAGTACCTATAATTACAACAGGAGAAAATTTCAAAGAAGATAATGGAATTTACTGTGTAGAGCCAAAAAATGAGGAAGAATTGCTTAAAAAAATAAAAGAAGTATTAAAAGAAAAAAAGGTTTTTGATAGAGAGATACTTAATTTTGAAAATGTAGCTAAAAATTATATGGAAAGTTTTGAAGAGGGAAAAAGGAAATGACAGGGAAAACAACAAGGAGTAGAAGTTCTGCAAAAAATGCACTTGTTTCATTAGTTTATTATTTTATAAGTAATGTTTTTACATTTATAATGAGAACATTCCTAATAAATAATATAGGAATTGAATATGCACGGTTTAAATTCCTTATTAATAAATTTAATTGGAATGCTAAATATTGCAGAACTTGGTTTATCTACTGCGGTTGGATATTCGCTATATAAACCAATTGCAGAAAATGATCATAAAAAAATGAACGAAATACTATGTCTATATAAATATTTATATAGAATAATAGCAGTAGCCATAGCAATTATTGGACTAGT
>CANSNA010000021.1 GCA_947648255.1 uncultured Clostridium sp.
TCTTACATGATCCCATGCTACTGCTCCTGAGTTTGATGTTGCTTTTATATCATATAGTCCTTTCCCTATATCTTTTACATCCCATTTTTCTGTTTCTTTTGGATTTTTTATTGTTAAATCAGCTAATAGTTCTCTTTTATAATATAATTCTAATTTTGCAACCCCTTTTTGTGGATCTCTTGCATTTGCTATTATACTTGTTATTTCAGTGGCATATTTTGCTGTTAGTGTTAACTGGCTATCAAATATGCTTGGATTTTCTGGTACTTTCCCTAAGTAATCTACTATAATGTTTCCATATATTGAATCATAAAATACTTGATATTCATATCCTTCTATTACTTGTACATATACAAAGTCTATTAATGGATCTTCTCTTTTATATGGCACTGCATTCTTTACCCAATTTTGTTCTAATAGTTCATTTGATATATTTTCAATTGTTGCAGTTTCACCTTTTGAACCACATGATACAATTGTGCTATATACTACTTGCTCTATCTGCTCTTTATATGATATAATTTTGTAGTCTTCTGCTGCGTCACTTGTTACATCGACTATTCCATCATTTCCGTGTTAGGCTTTTTATACCTATTGCTGCTATGATCACTATTATTATGATCATGACAATTAATGCGATAAGAGTTATGCCTCTTTCGTTTTTGTTTGTTTGTTTACTTTTATTCATTTTTTGTCTTCCTTCTTTCTTTTGATTTGTTCATATTGCAATTTTCATAAAGCTCGGAGACTAAATAAGACTTTCTCTCCCTTTGGAGATTTCCTCTCCTTACGGTTAGAAATAAAAATAGCCAAAGTCAAAACCAAACAAAACCCAACTATTTTTATTTCCAACCGTAAAGAGATTAATTTAACTACAACCTCATGTGTTGCAAACTCAGTTTGTTATTTTGACCGCATAAATATTATAAAGTAATAGTGTTTTTAATTAATAGGAGGTAATTTATATGAGTACAATTCGTAAAATAAACGGTAGAGTAAACATTATTGGAGACAACATTAAAAAGTACCGTTCTTTGCAAAGACTTTCCCAAGAAGAAGTTTGTTGCAAAATGCAACTTCTTGGAGTTACTATGTTCCCGGCAGATATTTACGAAATAGAGAATAATAAGCGTTTGGTTAAAGACTTCGAGGCTAAGGCCTTCGCTATAGTCTTTTCTATTACTTTGGATGACATTTATGCTGATACAGACAACATTTTTGAATTTTAGTTTTTATTTTGTGATCACATTTTCGCAAACTGAGCTTGTGATTATTTTTAAAAAAAAATGTCTATTCAGCGTTTGTCTTTTTTTTACAATTGTATTTTAACATAGTTATATTCATAATGTCAACATTATTTTTTTAAATTCTTATTAATACGACAAAAAAACAAAAAAATTTTTATCTACTTTTATGTTTTTAATCTCTTATATTGAAGACTTTTTACCTTTTATTACAATTCTTGAAAAGGCTTAAATTGATATGATTGTGATTTTTTTAATATTTACAAAGCTTTAATTTATCCTGATTTGTTCTTATTTTGTAGTTCCTTCGCTTAAAAATTTTATTCCATCATATATTCCTCTTTTATACATTTGTTTTTTGTATAAATCTTGTATGCTATATGTTATTGCTTCACGCTTTTCTATCATTTGCATAATTTCCCAGTATTCTTTAAACTTTAGTTTTATTTCGTTGTCTATTTCTTTTATTTGACTTATGTATTCTTTGTATTCTTCTGTACTTCCTACGTTTATTCTTATTTCTTCTTCTCTTTTTTTGCATAGTTCTTCAAGGAAATCTATATTTGAAGCAATGTTTAATTCTTGTTTTAATTTTTTTATCATTTGCTTGTCTTCTTTTTGTTTCATATTATTTCTCCTTTTCTTACTATTTATAAGGTTTCTAAGCCTTCTCAAGTTTATTCCTTCATTATATATTTAATAATTAATTTTATCAAGATTTTATTAGATGACCATACAAGTACTAATTTTTTTCGAATTTCTCAAATTATATTCTTCATTTCTATATTTGCAAAGTTGTGTTATTAATTTTTTATCTAACTTTGATATTAATGAAAAAATGGTCAAAAAGCAATGTTTCTTTTTGACCATTTTGATTATTTTATTTTGCAACTTCTACTCCTATGTCTAGCTTTTCTCCGTTTATATTGCACGATACACTAGTCTTCATTCCTTTTCTTATTATTAAATCTATTGTTAATGTTTCTTTTTTTATGAGCTCTTCATTTTCTAAAACTACATTTTCTAGCATTTCGTTTCCTGATATATATAGATAAATTCTATCTAGCACTTCAAAACCACTTTCTTTTCTTAGGTTTTGTACTTTTGATATTATTTCTCTTACATATCCTTCTTTTTGTAGTTCTTCTGTTATATTTGTGTCTAATACTACTCCAACAGTTCCTGAACCTGCAAATGCAAAACCTTCTTTGCCTTTCATTGTTATAAGTAAGTTTTCCTCATTTAGCTCTATAAAATATTCACCAATACAAACTTTATGAGATTCGCCTCTTTTTATTTGATTTGCTAGTTCCATTTGATTACATTTTGCAATTTCTTTTTTTATCTCTGGAATTAGCTTCCCATAAGCTTTACCTAATACTGGTAAATTTGGTAAAATTTCAAAATGAACGTATTTTGAAAGATCTGCTCCAAGTTCCACATTTTTAACATTTAGCTCTTCTTTTATTATATCTCCATAATATTTAGGTAGAGTTTCTAGTGATATTAGCATATTTGATAATGGTTGCCTATTTTTGATATTTACACTATTTCTTGCACTTCTTCCTAGTTTTACAAGTTCATATGCTAAGTCCATTTCTTTTTCTAGACTTTTATCTATTTGTGATTTTTCTACTTCTGGCCATTTACATAGATGTATACTTTCTTCTGCTTCTTTATCTAAATTTCTAACTAAATTTTGATAAATTTCTTCTGCTATAAATGGCACAAATGGTGCTATCACTTTTGAAAGTGTTACTAAAACTCTATATAGTGTCACAAATGCTCCAACTTTATCATCTGTTAGTTCATTTCCCCAGAATCTGTTTCTGTTTCTTCTTACATACCAATTTGAAAGTTCATCAACAAAGTTTTCTATTTTTAATGCTGAACTTGTTATATCATATTCTTCAAGTCCTTTGTCTACTTCTTCTACTAATGTATTTAATTTTGAGATTATCCATTTATCCATTATGTTTTGTGATATAAAAGATTTGTATTCTAATGGATTTATCTTGTCTATATCTGCATATAGCACATAGAAGGAATATACGTTCCAAAGTGTTCCTAAAAATCTTCTTGATGTATCAGCTACATCTTCCATAGAAAATCTTGTTGGTAACCATGGACTGCTTGCTGTATAGAAGTGCCATCTTGTTGCATCTGCTCCTTCTTTTTCTATTACTTCGAATGGGTCTACAACATTTCCCTTTGATTTGGACATTTTTAATCCTTTTTTATCTAATACATGCCCTAAAACTATACAGTTTTCAAATGATGCTTTTCCAAATACTGCTGTAGATATTGCAAGAAGTGTATAGAACCAGCCTCTTGTTTGGTCTACTGCTTCGCTTATGAATTGTGCTGGATAGTTTTTGTCAAATAATTCTTTGTTTTCAAAGGGATAATGTAATTGTGCAAATGGCATTGAACCTGAATCAAACCAACAGTCGATTACTTCTTTTGCTCTTTTCATTTCTTTCTGGCATTTTTCACACTTTAGGTGTACTTCGTCTATATATGGTTTGTGAAGTTCTATATTTTCTGGTACATTTATTCCTTTTTGTTTTAGTTCTTCTATGCTTCCTATGCATTCTTTATGACCACATTCACATTCCCAAATTGGAAGTGGTGTTCCCCAATATCTATCTCTTGAAATTCCCCAGTCTATTACATTTTCAACAAATTTTCCAAATCTTCCTGTTCTGATTGTGTCTGGATACCAATGTATTTTATTATTATTTTCTACTAGTTCATTTTTTAGTTTTGACATTGCAATAAACCAGCTTTCTTTTGGGTAGTATAAAAGTGGTGTATCACATCTCCAGCAGTGTGGATATGAGTGCATATGTCTTGCTGAACTAAATAGTTTTCCTTCTTCTTTTAGGTAGTTTACTATGCTTTCGTCGCATTTTTTAACGAATTTTCCTGCCCATGGAGTTACATCTTCTACGAATTTTCCTTCTTTGTCTACTAAGTTTACAAATGCTATTCCATTTGCTTTTGCAACTAAGCTGTCGTCTTCTCCGTATGCTGGTGCTATATGTACTATTCCTGTTCCGTCTTCTAGTGTTACATAATCTCCATGTATTACTTCAAATGCTTTTCCGTTCTATTTTTGCAAATGGCATTAGTTGTTTGTATTTTGTTCCAAGTAAGTCTTCTCCTTTGAATTCTTTTATTATTTCATAGTTTTCTCCTAAAACTTTTTCACATAATTCTTTTGCTAAAATGTATATTTGTGTCTCTTCATTAGTATCTGATTCTTCTTTTATTTTTGCTTCTACATATGTATATGATTTGTTTACACATAGAGCTAAATTTGATGGTAATGTCCATGGTGTTGTTGTCCAAGCAAGTATGTAAGTATTTGGTCTTCCTTCTACTTCAAATTTTGCTATACATGTTAAGTCATTTACATCTTTGTATCCTTGGGCTACTTCGTGTGATGATAGGGCTGTTCCACATCTTGGGCAGTATGGCATTACTTTATGACCTTCATAGATAAGGTTTTTATCCCACATTTGCTTTAATGCCCACCAAACAGATTCTATATAGTTGTTATGATATGTAACATATGGGTTATCCATGTCTACCCAAAATCCTATTTGGTTTGTCATTTCTTCCCACATTGAAACATATGTGAATACGCTTTGTTTACAGTCTTTTATGAATTTTTCTATTCCGTATTCTTCTATCTGTGCTTTCCCTGAGATACCAAGTTTTTTCTCTATTTCAAGTTCTACAGGTAGCCCATGTGTATCCCAACCTGCTTTTCTTATAACTTGATATCCTTTCATTACTTTATATCTTGGTATTATATCTTTCATTACTCTTGTTAAAATATGCCCTACGTGTGGTTTTCCATTTGCTGTAGGAGGTCCATCATAAAAGGTAAAGTATCTTTCACCTTTATTCATGTTAAAGTTTTTCTTTATTATATCGTTTTCTTTCCAAAAATTTCTTATTTCTATTTCTTTCCCTGCAAATCCGTGTGGTAGTTCTACTTTTTTATACATAACTTATAACATCTCCTTTTTAGCTTCTATGCTGTTTCTTTGTCTTTATCTTTTGGCATAATTTTTCTGGTTAGGTGTTTTTTTTCTGTTTTTTCTTCGTTTATAATAAGTGTTGGTTCTTTCTTTTCTAATACTGTTTCTTTTGTTATTATGCATTTTTCAATTTTAGGGTTTGATGGAATTTCAAACATTATGTCTCTCATTATTTCTTCTATTATTGAACGAAGCCCTCTTGCTCCTGTATTTCTTTCAATTGCTTTGTCTACTATTGCAGAAATTGCTTCATCATTAAATTCTAGTTCTACATCATCAAATTCTAATAGTTTTTTGTATTGTTTTATTAGTGCGTTTTTTGGTTCTGTTAATATTTTTATTAGTGCCTCTTTGTCTAGTTCCCTAAGGGTTGTGACTATTGGTAACCTACCTACAAATTCTGGAATTAGCCCGAATTTTAATAGGTCTTGTGGTAATAGTTCTTCATATACTTTATATTTATCGATTTCCTTTTTGCTTTCTATTTTTGCTGAAAATCCTATTCCTTTTTTTCCAACTCTTTCATTTATTATTTTGTCTAATCCTTCAAAGGCTCCTCCACATATAAATAAGATGTTGGCTGTATTGATTTGTAAAAGTTCTTGATGTGGATGTTTTCTTCCGCCTTGTGGTGGTACTGATGCTGTTGTTCCTTCTATTATTTTAAGTAGTGCTTGTTGCACTCCTTCTCCGCTTACATCTCTTGTAATTGATGGGTTTTCACTTTTTCTTGTTATTTTATCTATTTCATCTATATATACTATTCCTCTTTCTGCAAGTTCTATATCATAGTCTGCTGCTTGGATTAGTTTTAATAATATATTTTCTACATCTTCCCCAACATATCCCGCTTCTGTAAGTGTTGTAGCATCTGCTATTGAGAAAGGTACTTTTAATATTTTTGCTAGTGTTTGTGCTAAGAGTGTTTTGCCGAGATCCTGTTGGTCCTAGAAGCAATACATTACTTTTTTGTATTTCTACATCATTTGCTTCTTCTTCATTATTGATTCTTTTATAATGATTATATACTGCTACTGATAGGGTTTTTTTTGCATTTTCTTGACCTATTACATATTCATCTAATATTTTTTTTATTTGTTCTGGATTTGGTAGTTCTTCTTCTTCGCCTAAAGTATAACCTATTTCATCATCTAAATCTATGTCTTCTTCTACTATGTTTTTGCATATTCCTATACATTCATCACATATATATACACCTGGTCCTGCTACTATTTTTCTTACATTTTCTTGTGCTTTTCCGCAAAATGAGCATTTTACATTTTTTAAATTTTTGTCGTTATTGTTTTTTGCCATTTTTTCCTCCTATATTCTTGACCGTAATTATTCAGGTCTAGTACTTTAGGTTTTGAGATATTTTTTCTCCATATACCTGAATGACTACTTAAGATAAACAAATTTTAAAACGAGTTCGGAATAATATCGTTTAAAGATTAGTGCTAATTTTTTTTGCACTAATCTTTAAGTTTATTTTCCGAACTTTATTTTTAGGCTCTTTTGTCTAAGATACCATCTATTAATCCATATTTTAGTGCTTCTTCTGCTGTCATATAGTTATCTCTTTCTGTATCTTTATTGATCACTTCTAATGGTTGCCCTGTTCTTTCGCTTAAAATTTTGTTTAATTTTTCTCTTGTGTGCACCATGTGGTCTGCATGTATTTTTATTTCTGTTGTTTGACCTGAAAGCCCACCTGATATTAGTGGTTGGTGTATTAATATTTCACTATTTGGAGTTACAAATCTTTTTCCTTTTTCTCCTGATGCAAGTAGTACTGCTCCCATACTTGCTGCCATTCCTACACATATTGTAGAAACTGGGCATTTTATATAATTCATTGTATCAAAAATAGCCATTCCATCTGTTATAGATCCTCCTGGACTATTTATATATAGCGATATTTCCTTGTCTGGATCTTCACTCTCTAAAAATAATAATTGTGCGACTACAACTCCAGCAGATGCTGAGTCTACTTGTTCTCCAAGATATATTATTCTGTCTTTTAAAAGTCTTGAGAATATGTCATATGACCTTTCTCCTCTATTTGTTTGTTCTATAACATAAGGTACTAAACTATTATTTAACATTTGTTTCCTCCTATGATTTTATTTATTTTATTTTTGCATTTTGAACTAAAAATTCTATAACTGCTTCATTTGCTAATGTTTTTTTGATAAATTCCATAAAGTTTTCATTTTCTTTTAGTTCTTCTGCTGTTTTGCCATAAGTTTTTGCCATTTCTTCAACTTTTTCATTGATTTTGGCTTCTTCTGGCTCTATTTTTTCTTGTTTTATGATTTCTTCTAATACAAGTCTTGTTTTAACCGCCTCTTTGGCTTGTTCTTCGCCTTCTTTTCTGAAGTCTTCCATTGTTTTTCCTATCATGTTTAGATACATTTCCATGTTCATTCCTTGATAGCTAAGTCTTGTTTCTACCTCTTTTGTCATGTTGTCTAATTCTGTTTCTATCATTCCTGATGGAATATCTATTTTTACTTCTTCACAAACTGCTTTTATTACTTCTTCTTCTGTTTCATATTTTGCTCTTGATTTGTTTTCTTCTTCTAGTTTTTCTTTTATACTATTTTTTAGCTCTTCTAATGTTTCAAATTCGCTTGCGTCTTTTGCAAATTCATCATCTATTTTTGGTAGTTCTTTCTTTTTAATTTCATGTAGTTTTACTTTAAATACTGCTTCTTTTCCTTTTAAGTCTTCTGCAAAATATTCTTCTGGGAAGGTTACTTTTATGTCTTTTTCTTCTTCTTCTTTCATTCCTATTATTTGTTCTTCAAAACCTGGTATAAATGCATTACTTCCTATTTCTAGTTCATGACCTTCTGCTGCTCCTCCTTCGAATTTTACTCCATCTACTGAACCTTCAAAGTCTATTACTGTAATATCTCCGTTTTCTACTGGTCTTCCTTCTACTGTAACTACTCTCGAATTTCTTTCTGCCATATGTCCTAATTCATGTTCTACGTCTTCATCAGATACATTATACTCTATTTTTTTGATTTGTATTCCTTTATATTTTCCAAGTGCTACTTCTGGTTTTGTTTGAATTATTGCTGTGAATTTTAGGTCTTTTCCTTTTTCCATTTGTTCTATATCTATGTCTGGTCTATTAACTGCTTCTATATTATTTTCCTTTAGTTCTTTTTCATATACTTCTGGAACTACTTCATTGAAAGCATCTTCATAAAAAATTGATGGTCCATAAGTTTTTTCTACTATTGCCATAGGGGCTTTTCCTTTTCTAAATCCTGGTATATTAAAGTATCTTGCACTTTTTTCATATACCTTTTTTATTGCTTCATCAAATTTTGCAGCCTCTATTTCAAAGCTTAGTTTTAATTCATTTGCATTTTCTGTTTTTTCAATTTTAATACTCATAATTTTAATTTCAGTCCTTCCTAAAATCTAAATGGAATTATATATTCCTACGATTAAATAATTATATATACTTTTTTTTGTTATGTCAATAGGTTTAGTGTTTTAAGTTTCGGTATTTTGTTATTTGTTTCAAAAGAGAAGCAAATGTTACCATCTGCTTCTTTCCTACTTTATGCTTTTTTTATTATTTCTTTTATTTGTTTAATAGTTTCTTCTAAATTTGTATTTTCTATTATATAGTCATAGTTTACACTTTTTGATTCTTCAAACTCAAATCTTCCGTATTCTTAGATTTATTTCTGCTTCATCTGGTTTGTCTATTCTTTGTTCTAGCCTTTTTCTTAGTTCCTCTTTTGATACTTTTAGAAATATTGTTACTACTTTCATGTCTTTTTTTAGAATTTTTACTAAGTTTTCTGTACCATTTACATCTACATCTTTTATTACTATTTTCCCTTCTTTTATTTTCTCATTTAATTGCTTTTTTGGTACTCCATAGTAATGATTATGATGTATATCAAATTCATATAGTGCTTTTTCTTCTATTAATTTTTTGAATTCTTCTGTAGATACAAATATATATGTTTCATTTGGAATATCGCCGTTTTCTTATCGGTCTATCTGTTATAGATGGAATTGATACTACATTTTCCATTTCTTTTATTATTCGTTTTTTTACTGTATCTTTTCCTGCTCCTGCAACTCCTGATAATATGACTAACATTTAAGTTATTTCCTTTCTTCTACATATACTTTTCCTTCTGCAATTTCTGTTGCAGCTAATGTTACAACTGAAGCTTCTTTTTTATTTGTTAGTGCTTCATCTCCACTTGCAAGTTGTCTTGCTCTTTTGGCTGTTGCAATAACTAGTTCATAACGACTAATTCCTTTTGCTAAAAGTTCTTGAACTGTTGGTTTTACCATCATAATTAAATTTCCCCCTCATTTTCATTTATTATATCTTTATTTAATCTGCTAATTACAGTTTCTGGCTGTACAGCTGAAAGTACTATATGCCCTGTGTCCATTACAATTACTGCACGTGTTTTTCTACCTGTTGTTGCATCTATTACTAGCATGTTTTGTTTTGCTTCTTGTACCATTCTTTTGGTAGGTGCGGCTCCTGGTGTTATTATTGAAATTATTCTATTTGCTGCAATTATATTTCCATATCCTATATTTATGAACTGCATATATTATCTTCGTATAATGAACATACAACATTATACGAGACTCCTTTCTTTTAATATTTTTATAATATTTTACTACATTTTTTCTGTTAAGTCTAGTAAAATGTTACATTTTTTAAAATTTTTATTGACTTTTCCAAAAAACGTAGTATAATATTATAAGTGTGAAGAAGAAATCATCCATTTCTCACCTTACCTATATATGGGAAAAGGTTATTTATATTTTATAAATATTTAATGGATAGATTTGTTTTCTTGGCAAATCTTATTTTTTTATAAAAGGGAGGTTTTAACTATTAAACAAGAATTACCAATCAATGAACAAATACGCTTTAACGAGGTTCAAGTAATAAGTGATACTGGTGAAAAACTTGGAACAATGTTTTCTAAAGATGCAATTGAAATTGCTTCTCAAAAAGATTTAGATTTAGTGCTTGTTTCTCCAAATGCTACTCCACCAGTTTGTAAAATTATGAATTATGGTAAATATAAGTTTGAACAAGCAAAACGTGAGAAAGAAGCTAAAAAGAAACAAAAAACATTTGAAATTAAAGAGCTTCGTGTTACTCCTAATACTGAAGAACATGATTTTAATTTTAAAGTTAAAAATGCCAGAAAGTTCTTAGAAAGTGGTTCTAAAGTAAAAATCACTGTCCGCTTTAGAGGAAGAGAACTTAACTATGTAAAACAGGGTGAGGATATTTTAAATAGGTTTATAACTGAACTTGAGGATATTGCAACACCTGAGAAAAAACCTTTATTAGAAGGTAAGAATATGTTTATAATTTTATCATTAAATAAATAGAAATTATAAAATTTTTAAAGGAGGAATTTTTATGCCAAAATTAAAGACTAACCGAGCTGCAAAAAAAAGATATAGTATGACAGCAACTGGAAAAGTAAAAAGAACAAAAGCTAATAGAAGACATTTACTTGCAAATAAAACAAGTAGACAAAGAAAAACTGGTAAAATTCAAGATGCTTACGCTGATAAAACTTGCGTACATGGAATCAAGAGATTGTTACCATATGATAATTAATAGTTTAAGGAGGAATTTAAAATGGCAAGAGTAAAAACCGCAAGAATTACACGTAAAAAACATAAAAAAGTATTAAAACAAGCAAAAGGCTATTATGGAGCTAAACATTATAGATTTAGAACAGCTAAACAAGCTGTTATGAAATCTGGAATGTATGCTTATATTGGAAGAAAAGATAAGAAAAGTAATTTTAGAAAATTATGGATCACAAGAATTAATGCAGCTGCTAGACAAAATGGTTTAACTTACAGCAAGCTTATTGCTGGGCTTAAAAAAGCTAATATTTCAATAAATAGAAAAATGCTTGCAGAATTAGCAATTACAGATAGTGAAGCTTTTGCAAAATTAGCAGAATCAGCTAAAAATGCTTAATTTAAGATTATTTAAGAGGGTGTCATCTAGGGCACCCTCTTTGATTTTAAATGTCATTTTTATCTTTAAATTTTTATTAAACATATATCTTATATATTATTTCACATTTACTCCGTACTACTCCACCGATTGCCCCTGCTGCTATTCCGGCATGCACACATTATTATTGAGTAGATGTTTAAGCTTAAACTACTTCCGAAATAGACTAGATATTATATAAATTGCCAGAATGTATATGAATCCGATTATCCCACCATTTATTATACCATTTTTCTTTATGGAACCTGCTCCGAATGGAGCTTCCGAACAAGTATACTTACAGCAGTGATTAAAATTATTATTGGCACCATTGTGCTTTCTTCAACTTCTGTATATGTTAGAATACATGCATAGATAAACAATAATATAAAGGTCATTATGCAGGATATTATAATTCCTTTTACAATTTTTATAAAATTATTCTCTAATATGTCTTTCAATAACTCATCCTCCCTTTAAATTTTCTTTTTATATATCTTTATTCTATTTGTAATAAATTATTCATTTTGAGAATAAGTTTAATTAAAAGGAGGTTTTCCATGGATAAAAATGCTGATTTTGGGCGGTTTTTCGCCTTATGATATGCCAAATGATTTTAATTTTAATAATGACCCTATGTTTAATCCTATGATGCAATATGAGCAGGCTTATATGTATTATAGATATTTGACAATGCAAATGGAATATAAAATTAAGTGCAAAGAATATGAAAGGATGAGTGGTAAAGAAAGCAGAAGAGTTGAATGATTGTTTATTTAGAGTGAGTGCTACAAAATGAAAAGTTAGTGGTTGATAATTGTTTTTGAGATATTAATATACTTTTCTTATGTAGCACCTCTATGTGTTTTACACTAGTATATGTTTGCTAATCTACTGTATCATCTTTTATATAATATTTTGTGCCTAACATTTTGTCTGGAAGATATTGTTGTTCTATTACATGCCCTGGGTAATCGTGTGGATATTTATATCCTTTTCCATAACCAAATTCACTCATTCCGCTTTGCTGGTGCATTTCTAATGTGCATCGGTATTTCTCCTGTATCTTTTGTGTTTACATCTTCTAAAGCTTTGTCTATTGCTAAATATGCTGCATTTGATTTTTTTGATGTTGCAATATATACAGCTGTTTCTGCTAATATTATTCTTGCCTCTGGCATACCTACCATTGTTACTGCTTGCATTGCAGAAGTTGCAATACTTAGAGCATTTGGATTTGCCATTCCTACATCTTCTGCAGCAGATATTACAAGTCTTCGTGCTAAAAATACAGGGTCTTCTCCTCCTGCTATTGCTCTTGCTAAATAAAATATAGCTGCATCTGGATCACTTCCTCTTAGTGACTTTATAAAAGCACTTATATTATCATAGTGGCTATCTCCATTTTTGTCAAAAATTACTTTTCTTTTTTGCACACTTTCTTTTACAATTTCATCTGTTATGGTTATTTTCCCATTCATATCCATCTTTGTAGTAAGGACTGCAACTTCTAATCCGTTTAATGCATTTCTAACGTCCCCATCTGCTGTCTGAGCAATTTTTCTTAGGGTGCTATCATGTATGTCTATACTAAAACTTTTTAGCCCCTCTTCGCTTTCTAATGCGTTTTTTAATACCTTAAATACATCTTCTTCTGTTAATGGTTCTAGTCTGCATACCATTGACCTTGAAATTAGGGCTTTGTTTACCTCAAAATATGGATTTTCTGTTGTTGCACCTATTAAAACTACTGTACCGTTTTCTACAAATGGAAGAAGGGCATCTTGTTGGAGTTTATTAAATCTATGTATCTCGTCTATAAATAATATACATTTTCCTGATGGATTTAATAGTAAGTTTTGTGCCTCTTCTACTACTTTTTTGATTTCTCCAACTCCCGCTGTTACAGCATTTATTTTATAAAATTTAGATTTTGTAGTATTGCTTATGACTTTTGCAAGAGAAGTTTTTCCGACAACCTGGTGGTCCCCAAAGTATGATACTAGATAATCTATCTGCTTTTATTGTTCTATATAATATTTTATCTTTTCCTAAAATATGCTCTTGCCCAACATATTCATCTAGTGTTTTTGGCATCATACGATATGCTAGTGGTTTGTTTAAATCCATTTTGTCTTATGCCTCCTCTTTTTATTTTAGTCTCTACTTAATATTGCAAGACCTCTTCTTATAAGATCTTCTACACTAAGCCCTGATAATTTTTCCTTTTCAAATGCTTTTTCTATTTCTTTTTTGTTATACCCTAATACTTGAAGTGCAGATATTGCCTCTACTATATTTTCATCTGCTTGTATTGTTGTTTTTATTTCTTCTTTTGCTACATCTTCTAGCTCTATTTTTTTCATTTTGTCTCTAAGTTCCACTATCATTCTTGCAACTGTTTTTTTCCCTATTCCAGGTATTTTGGTAAGTCTTGCTTCATCATTTGTAATAATTGCTAGTGCAAAACTATGTGGTTCGATATTTGCTAGAATTACAAGTGCTGATTTTGCTCCTATTCCACTTACTGAAATTAAGAGTTCAAACATATGTAGCTCTTCTCCTGTTAAGAAACCATATAAACTGATATTATCTTCTCTTACATGATAGTATGTATGAACTTTTACAATTTCACCTATATTTCCGAACTTTATCTATTGCATTTTGTGCCATATATACTTTATAGCCTATTCCTCCAGCCTCTACTATTATTGCATCATTTAGCTTCATTTCTAAGCTTCCTTTTATGTATGCGTACATTTTTATTTCTCCTTAGTCAAACAAATTTTCTTTTATTTTATCATATATTTAATTTTTTGCAAGAGCTTTTTATCTTTTTTCACTATTTTCATAGCTAACTTAGTAATTTTTCAAATATTCTCTTTTATCTTCACAAATTTCTTATATCTTGCATATATTATTTATATGAGTTCTTGTGAATTAGTTAATATTGTTTCTATGCTTTCTTGCTTGATTGTGCAAAACTATAGTGAAGCTGAAATAGGACTTCTTGCGGCTATTTTTACTCAACTTGGTGATAGTTTAGCAACCATTCTTGCAAATGAGGCTTTAAATTCAGAATGTAAGAATAAGGATAATGACTATCCAAAGTGATTACTTATGGGGTTTAGGTCTTTAAAATCTCCTTGTCTTAGTATTTCATATGCTATAATTGCTACTGAATTTGATAGATTTAATGAACGTAAATCTCCTATCATTGGTATTCTTATTGTTTTATCTATGTATTTTTGTAATAAGTCCTCTGGTAGCCCTTTTGTCTCTTTTCCAAAGAGTACAAAAATTTCATCTAATTTGCTATAACATATGTCTGAATAGCAGTGCTTTGCTTTGGTTGTTGCAAAGTACATATTGTTTTCTTCTGGTTTATATTTTTCTAAAAAACTTGTAAGTGATACGTGTTCTTCTATTTCAAGTTTATCCCAATAGTCTAATCCTGCTCTTTTTAAGTATCTATCTGATATACTAAATCCTAATGGGTGAATTAGATGTAGTTTTGAACCTGTTGCAGCACAGGTTCTTGCAATATTTCCTGTATTTTGTGGTATTTCTGGTTCACACATTACTATGTTTACCTTCATTTTCTATTTTCCGCTTCCTTTCTTTTGATTTAATTTTTACATTTAAATTTTTATTAAAGTGCAAATCCTAAAACATTTATTATAATTCCTGTTATTGCACCTATTATATATAGTGTTATCATAATTATTATGTTTTCTTTTATGTTTTTGTTTGTTCTAAATAGTACCAAAATTCCTGTTCCGGCATTTGCAAGTAAGCCCCCTATTAGTGAACCAAAACTTATAATTTTTGATAAATAAAGTTCTGTTATCGCAACTGATGAGGCACAATTTGGAACTAGCCCTATTAGTGCTGCTATAATTGGTCCGAAGTATTTTTGAACTTGACATGAAGTTTTTTATATTTTCTTCTCCTATTAGCATTATGGCTATATTTAAAATTAGTGTTAATATAAAAACATATATTATTATACTAGTTGTGTGTTTTAATGCTGATTTTATTATTCCTTTTTCACAGTTACAGTGTTCTTTTTCACATAGATCTACTATTTTTTGTTCTTGATTTTTGTTTTTTAATCTTAATATGAAATCGATTATAAATCCATATATCATACCAAGTGCAAATTTTACTGCTAATATTCCTATAATTGTTCCTATTGGTGCTGCATTTGATATGAGTATTGGTAGCATTTCATCTGAGGTTGCAAGATATACAGATATTAGTGTTCCAAGAGTAATTACTCTTGCTGAGTAAAAGTTGGTTGCAGATACTGAAAAACCACATTGTGGAAATATTCCAAGTAAACTTCCAATTAGTGGTCCAAATTTACCTGATTTTTTTATTTTTTCTTTTGATTTCCCTTTTAATTTGTGTTCTAGGTATTCCATAATTATGTATGTAATTAATAAAAATGGTATTAATTTTGCACTGTCTATTATGGTATCTAGTAATACATCTAACATTCATTTTCTCCTTTTATTATTTTTTAGCTTTTTTATTTTACTATATTTTTTTTGGAAATGCAATCTTTAATAGTTTTTTATTAAATTAAGGCTTGAACTATTACATATGTTATTATTCCTATGCTTTCAATTATAAATAAGTTGAGCATATTTGATGCAAATAGGTTGCTTGTTGCTTCTACTACTCCTTGTATATCGTTTGTATTTTTACTATGATGTTTTTGTGCTTCTATAAAGGTTATTAGTTCTGGAATACTTGTTACAAAACCTAAAATTATTCCGATTACTGCTTGTGGTATGTTAAATGCATTACTTAGTGAGTCTAAAGTGTTTCCTAACATGTTTCCTATTATAAATAGTATTCCCCCTACTCCTATTAACTGTATCGCACTTATTACTGCAAGTTTTTGTTTGTGTTTTACCCATTTTTTCTCTTCTTCTATTTTTGTACTTTCTTCTTTGCTCATTGCGTTTATTTTGTATATCTTATAGGCATTTCCTTTTATGAAATAAAATAGTATGAATAATAAAATGAATATTGGTACTATTGAAATATTTGCTTCTATTTTAGCTATTGTCATTATAATTGGTATAATAATACTTGCGATAACAAGTCCTATTTCTATTTTTAAAGCTCTGTTTTCTAATGCTTTTCCATTTTTATTTATAACTATTGACCATATGTATTGTACAAAATTTATTACATTAGAACTTATTATATTATATATACTTGTTCCATAAAGTCCTTGAATTGATGAAAAAAAGACTGTTAAGAGTTCTGGCATTGAAGTGGCAACTCCTGCAACATTTCCTACTGCCTTTGGACTTAAGTCTAATATTTCTGCAATTTTTCTTAAAAGCTTCACAAGTATTAGTTTTGAAATGAGCACTATAATCAATGAATAAACTATAAATTTTATGATTTCTATTAATAATCCCATATATATCACCTTTTTTTATTATTTCCATTTTTTGCCTATTTAAAACTTTTTTTAGTTAATTTATCAGTCCATATACTATCAAGGGCTTGCTATTTCTAGCAAGCCACTAAATTAATCATTCTCTTATTTGTTAATCTCTTAAAAAAAGCTACAACTAAACACATTTATAAAGTTATGTTATATTTATGATAATATAACATATGTCTAATTGTCAAGTCCTTTTTATTTTATTTCACTTATCCTTTTTTCTACTGTGCTTAGCATTTCTTTGTATTTTGCAAGTTTTATTTGTTCTTCTTCTATTTTTTCTTTTGGTGCTTTTTCTACAAAACCTTTGTTATTTAACATTTTTTCTGCTCTTTCTACTTCATTTTGTAGTTTTTTTCTCTCACCTTCTAGTCTTTCTAATTCTTTTTCTATATCTACCAATTCTTCGAATGGAATAAATAGCTCTATACTGTCACTTACAATTGATATACTATTTTCTGGTATTTCCTTTTTATCTGCTTGCACTGTTATTTTTTCTGCAAAACCTAGTTTTTTTAAAAATCCTTCTGCTTCTTTTATTAACTTTTCATATTTTGTTGTAACAAATATAAGGTTTGTTTTTTTACTTGGAACTACATTCATATTTGCTCTTATGTTTCTTATATTTACAATTATATTTTTTATTATCTCTATGCCTTTTTCTTCTTCTTCATATTCAAATTTGTCCTTTATTTCTGGCCAAGTTTCTAGCATTATGCTTAGTTTTTGACTGTTTAGCTCTTGGTATATTTTTTCTGTTAAGAATGGCATAAATGGGTGTAATAATTTTAAAAATGTAAGAAGTACATAATTTAATACATATATGCACGCATTTTTTGTTTTACTTTCTTCACTGTATAATCTTGGTTTACTCATTTCTATATACCAGTCACAGTATTCATTCCATATAAAGTCATATATTTTAATTGCTGCAATTCCTACTTCATATTTTTCTATATGTTTTGTAACTTCTACTACTAATTTATCTAATTTATTTAATAGCCATTTGTCTTCTATTTTTAAGTCTTCCTTTTTATAGTTGTCTAATGCTTGTTTGTCTGTGTTTGATATTACAAATTTTGCTGCATTCCAAATTTTGTTTGCAAAGTTTTTAGCTGCTCCTGCTTTTTCTGCTGAGTATTTTACATCGTTTCCAAGTGTCATATTTTGAACTAGTGAAAATCTTAAAGAATCAGCTCCATAATCCTTTATTATATCTATTGGGTCTATTCCATTTCCTAAGCTTTTTGACATTTTTCTACCTTGTGCATCTCTAACCAGTCCATGCATAAATACTGTATCAAATGGTATTTTTCCTGTATGTTCTAAGCTAGAAAATATCATTCTTGCTACCCAGAAAAATATTATATCATATGCTGTAACTAGTGTATTTGTAGGGTAAAAATATTTAAAGTCTTCTGTTTCTTCTGGCCAACCCATTGTAGAAAATGGCCATAGTGCTGAGCTAAACCAAGTATCTAAGGTGTCTGGATCTTGATGTATTTTTTTGCTTTTACAATTTTTACATTCACTTGGTGCTTTATTTGCAACCATTATTTCTCCACATTCTTCGCAGTAATATGCTGGTATTCTATGCCCCCACCAAATCTGTCTTGAAATACACCAGTCTTTTATGTTCTCCATCCAGTGTAAATATGTTTTATCAAATCTGTCTGGCACAAATCTTACTTTACCTGATTTTACAACATCTATTGCAGGTTCTGCAAGTTCTTTCATTCTCATGAACCATTGCATCGATATTCTTGGCTCTACTGTATCATGGCATCTGTAGCATTTTCCTACATTGTGTACATAGTCTTCAATTTTTTCAATTGCTCCTAGGTTTTCTAAGTCTTTTACTATTTCTTTTCTTGCTGTTTTTAGATCCATACCTTTATATTTTGGTACTAAATCTAGCATTGTTCCTGTTTCATCAAATACTTCTATCTGTTCTAAGTTATGTCTTAGACCTGCTTCATAGTCGTTGAAGTCATGTGCAGGTGTTAATTTAACGACACCCCTTGGTACACAATAAAAAAATAATAGAATGAGTAGCATTATCGTACCTGTTCTAGTGGCTTTATCTTTAAATATAAATCTGCTGTTTTGTTTTCGTGTATTTCTACTCTATCAACTAATTTCAATATCAACTCTCTATCAATTTTCTTCTTTTTCTTTATGTACTCTGATGCAAGGCTTTTTGCCTCCAGTATATTTTCAAGAGAATTATCTCTTTGATATTGTTCATAAGTTGATTCAAGTTCTGTAACTTCCTTTTGCATTGTTTTTTTCTGTTCTTCAAATTTAGCAGAAATCTTTTGATATGTATCTACTGTAATAACCTCATCCAGTCTATCCATATATGTCTTTTCAATCTTTTGGTCTATCTTTTTTATTTCTGAATTAAGTTTATTGATTTTCTGTAATAAAGTAGTTCCATAAGTATTTATAGTTTTCTGCTTTTCTTTTGTAATCTTGTCAAAATCAACAAGTTTTACGAAAGTTTTACAAATCGTTTCTATTTCCTTTAATAAGTTATCTTCAAGTTTGAAATAACTCATTGAATGTAACGAACAAACATTGAGATTTCTATTTTTTCTGTAATAATTGCATTGTGTATATGCGTGATGATGAACAGTTCCATCTTTTGTAACTTGATCTCTTGGTGTAATAGATATTCTATGTTTACAATCATAACATATTAATAAACCTGTAAATAGCTCTGGTGGTCTTTCAGAAGATCTTTTAAAGTTTGCTTTTATTAAGGCTTGTACTTTATCATAAGTTGCTTTGTCTATTATTGGTTCGTGTGTTCCTTCAACAATTATCCAATCTTCTTTTTTGGTTCTGTATAATCTCTTATCTCTAAAACTCTTTTTTTCATACTTGTGTTGTTCCATATTTCCAATATACATTTGACTTGTTAAAATATATCTTATAGTTCTGGAAGTCCATTGATAAGGATTTTTTAACTTGCTTGTCATACTTACTAGATTTCGATATGTTGCTGGTGTAGGTATTTCGTTTTCAAATAGTAATCTTCTTACCTCTCCTTGTGAGCCAGTTTCTAAATACCATTGATATATCTGTCTAACAATTTTTGCCGAATATTCTTCAATAATCAGATGATGCTTATCTTGGGGATCTCTAATATAACCATACGGAGTATTATTACTTCCAACATATTCTCCACTTTCTTGTTTAAGTCTTTTTGAATTTTTAATATTCTTGGATAAATCTCTTGAATATTTTTCATTGATAAAGTTATTTAATGCTGCATATTCATTACTAGAATTATTATTAACTCCTGTATCTACTCCTTCTTGAACTGTCATATATCTAACATTCATTGAAGGGAAATAATAATCCATATAATATCCACATTCAAAATTACTTCTACCAAGTCTTGATAAATTTTTAGTAATAACAACCTTTATTTTTCCAGATTCAATTTGTTCAACTAAATCTTTCCATCCAGGTCTATCAAAGTTCGTACCACTTTTCCCATCATCTATGAACTCTTTGCACTCACTACCTTTATTGCCTTTGCTGTCAATAAATTGGTTTAAAATTCTTCTTTGATTTGTAATACTTTCACTTTCATCTTTGTCTTTATCTTCTTTATCTCTATCCTCTAATGAAAGCCTTATATATTTTGCTATTTCATCTGGCGAATAAATGCTTAAAAGTAAAGACATTATTCCGTTATCAAAATTCATACAACCTCCATCTGGTTGCTGAATTGATAACTAATTACTAATGATATTGAAATTATATCATAACATTTTTCATTTAGCAACCGTGCTTTTATGAAGAATCACGGATTTTTCTTTTATTGCATATAAAAAATAAGTGAGAATATAAAACTGTATATTCATCACTTATTTTCTTATCTTTATTTAACATTTTCTTTTATAAAATTACTTACAAAGTCTGAAAAATCTAATTCTAATAATTCTATAATTGATATGCCATCTTCATTGAAAAATACATTTACAATTTTTCGCTCTTTCTTTTCTACTGTCTGTATTTTGTTCATATATTGCCTCCATAAAGATGTATATATAAACCATAGTATTAGTATGTATATTAA
>CANSNA010000022.1 GCA_947648255.1 uncultured Clostridium sp.
TAGAAAGGTGCTTTCTTTTTTCCAATTCTTTGTAATCTGATTTTTACCATTTTGTGATTTACCTCCTCTTTATTTTTGTTTAGAACTTTGTTTTAGTTCTATATATAAATTTAAAAATTTAATAACTATATTTTTAGGTTCTTTATGTCTATGTCATTCATGTTTAAGCCTTTTAGAGCTTTTCTCATTCCACCTTTTTTTGTTTTCATTTCTTTCATCATTTTTTGTGTCATTTCAAAGGATTTCATGAATTTGTTTATATCTTGTACTGTTGTTCCTGAACCTTGTGCTATTCTTTGCCTTCTACTTCCATTTAAAATCTTTGGGTTTCTTCTTTCTTTTTTTGTCATTGAGCAAATCATAGCTTCAATTTTTACAAATTCTTTGTCGTCTACTTTTATGTCTCCAAGTTTGTTTGCTCCTGGTAACATCTTTAATATTGATGAGAAAGAACCCATTTTTTTTATTTGCCTTAGTTGCATTAAGTAATCATCTAGGTCGAATTCTTGCTTTTTAAGGCTTTTTTCTAGCTTTTCTGCTTCTTCTTCGTCAAAGGCTTCTTCTGCTTTTTCTATTATTGATAAAACATCTCCCATGCCTAGTATTCTTTCTGCCATTCTATTTGGGTGAAATGTTTCTATATCACTTAATTTTTCACCGTGTTGCTGCAAATTTTATTGGTCTTCCTGTAACTTTCTTTACTGAAAGTGCTGCACCGCCACGTGTGTCTCCATCTAATTTTGTGAGAATTACTCCATCTATTCCAAGTCTTTCGTTAAATACTTCTCCTACATTTACTGCATCTTGCCCTGTCATGCTGTCTACTACTAATAAAATTTCATGTAGTTTTACATTTTGTTTTATGTTTTGTAGTTCTTGCATAAGTTCTTCATCTATATGCAGTCTTCCTGCTGTATCTAGGATTACTACATCATTTAGTTTCGAGATTGCTACATTCATTGCTTGTTTTGCAATGTGCACTACATCTTTTGAATTTTCATTTGTATAAACTGGTATGTTTAGGCTATTTCCTACGACTTGTAGCTGTTTTATAGCAGCTGGTCTATATATGTCGCAGGCAACAAGTAGTGGTTTCTTTCCTTGTTTTCTTAAGAGATTTGCAAGTTTTCCACATGTTGTTGTTTTTCCTGAACCTTGAAGTCCGAACTAGCATTATTACTGTTGGTGGGTTTGGTGTGAAGGCTATTTTGCTTTCTTCTCCTCCGAAGCAATTCTACAAGTTCGTCTTTTACTATTTTTACAACTTGTTGCCCTGGAGTTAATGATTTTAATACGTCTTGACCTAGTGCTTTTTCTTCTACTTGCTTTATGAATTCTTTTACTATTTTATAGTTTACATCTGCTTCTAGTAATGCAAGTTTTACTTCTCTTAAAATTTCTTTTAAGTCACTTTCTGTTATTCTTGCTTTTCCTCTAAGCTTTCTTGTTATTCCTTGTAGCCTTGACGATAGTCCTTCAAATGCCATGTGTTTGGCCTCCCTTAATTTAAACTAAACATTGCAATTCTTGCATAACGTTTTTTAGTATTTTTGCAATTTCTTCGTCAGTGTATTTGGTCTGGATTGATGATAATTCAGCTAGTATCTTCTGTATTTGTTTTTCTTGTTTTTGTGCTTTTTTCATAATTTCTAGTTTTTCTTCTAAACCGAAAAAGTCTTTTCTCTCCTTTCAAAATACTATCTTTTACGGCTTGCCTGGTTATTCCTACTTCTTCTGCAACTTCTGCTAGTGATAGGTTTTCATTATAATATAAGTCTAATACGTTTTGTTGTTTTTCTGTTAATAATTCTCCGTATATGTCGCATAGCAAACCGATTTCAACATTTTTATCCATACTTTCCACCTTCTTGTGTAATGCTATTATACTTTACACTATTTTTTTGCTTTTGTCAAGGGGTTTTAGGGATTTTTTGTTTTTTATTTGTTTCTTTTATTTAGTACATGAAAAAGTGGATATAATTGTTTTTATTCAACTATATCCACTAAATTACTTTTCTCCATACCTTCCAAATTATAATAAGTTGATGGAACTAGCCCTACTACTATGTTTTCTATTAACACTACTTCATTTGTTATTGTTTCTTCTATTACATTATAGGGTGTTAATATGCTTACATTGCATTTTACATCTAGGTAAATTCTATGTATTGTTTGGTTTATACCTGTGCTTTCAAATTCGCTCCTTACTTTAGTTTCTACTGTTCCTGTGTCTAGAAACTTTATTTTTATGTCTGGACCTATTCCTGATATTATTTTTATTCCTGTAAAACTTCCGTAATTTTAATTTTGTTATACTTTCTTCACTTTGTATTAATTCTTTTTGTATTTTTTCTGCAACACTTGATGTTATTTCATTTATTGTTATTATGTTTGAGCCTAGCATAGTAATATTTCCTTTTGAGTCTTTTGATATGTTTACAAAATCCTCGTATGTATAGCTTTTCATTACTTCTGTTGCCATATTATTAGAAATTAGTGTTGCCTTTGAAATCGCTGCGTCTTTACAAACTTTGTTTATAATAGGTTCTACTGATGTTACAACCGTATTTAAGGTAAAAAATGCCACAATTAATATACTAAGCAATTTAAATAACATTTTTTGCTTAAAATCGTTTTTTCCGCCTTTTATGCTTAAATATTTTATTTGTGGCAGTCTTATTCTTTTTCTTGTATAAATTTTATCCATATTTCATTTTATGCATTTGCTTTTTCATTGTTTCTACACATAGAGCATTTTGGAATAAATAGTTGCATTCCGTACACTAATTTTATTTGGATTTTCTATTCCATTTATTCTTGCAATATCATCTACTGTGCTCCTAAATTTTTTTGCAATTTTCCATAGACTGTCTCCTGGTTTCACAAAGTAAATTACCATACTATATGGATTTTCATCCTCTTCTTCACTTTCTTCAATACTTCCTATAACATTTATTTTTTCTAAATCGTATGAAGATGTCTTGATTTCTAAATCTACTTTTGCTGAAATTTCCATATTGTCTTTTGTGAATTCTTCAAGCACTGGTGTTATTTCATAATCTATTTTGCTTTCTTTATTTATACTGTCTATTTCTTGACTAAATGTAAATGGAATGCTTCTTTCTTCTGCCTTTGTTTTTGTTTCTTCACTATTTTGTACAATAAATTTTAGATTCAAGTCTCCTGAATACTTTACCATTCCTCGTGAAATATTTTTTTCGTTTATAAGTGCTCTTACTTCTGCATCACATATTTTATCATATTCACTATCTTCTAGTTTTAATTTTTCTCTAATATTTATTGTGCTTTTTGTTTTTTGCATATTAACCATTGTATTTACTTGGTTTTGATTTATTTTTAGATTTCTACTTGGGCTATACATATCTTCTATTATACTTACTTCTTTGTTTCCAAATACTCTACAAAAGATTTCAATATCTAGTTCTACATTTATAGAGTGCTCTTCTCCTACATTTGGTCTGACTATAACATTTTTTACTTTGTATTTTACATCACATATATCATCATCTGCGACTCCTACTAAGTCAATAAATCCCATAATTGGCAGTGTTTCTTCTGCTTTTTTTATTCTTCCGTCATCTGTTAGATATAAAATTTTCATTTCTATATCTGCTTTTGCAAGTACTTTGTTATAACTGATTTTTGTGTCCTGATTTATCAGTTTAAAGTCTACTGATAGTATTTCTTCTAAGTTATCGGTGTTATCTATTATTATTGTTTCTTTTGATGTGGTTTTTGTAAAATTTTGTCCTACTAATGAGTTCATTTTTAGTGACCTTATCTGGGTTTGCATATCGTTTATTCCTTTTACTTCTCTTATCATTTCTTCATTTTCATTTAGAAATACTTTTGCTTCAAGTTCAAGAAGTACTTTAAAGCTTACTTTTCTTCCATTTAAAACTTTGCATTCTATTTTTTTTATTTCTATATTTTCATCTAGTGTCATTTTGCCTTCTACCCCTGGAAAGTCTAATATTTCTGTGAAGTCTATATTTGCATTAAATGCTCTTGTGCTTTGACCTTCTCCATCTGCTAGATACATTAGATATATATCTATATTGCCGTCTATTCTTATTTTTCCTTCTAGTATTTCTTTTTTATATATGCAAACATTTCCGAGAACTTGATATAGCACTTAAAATATCTGGCTTAGTGTCTGGTATTATGCTATCTCCTTCTATAGTTATTTGAAATGTTTTGCTTCCAACTATTTTATTAATACATAGACTTTCTTTTACCGCATCTATCATTAAATTTCTCCTCCTTATATATTCTTTTTTATAATATATATGTGGAGTTTTTAGAAAATATGTCAAAAGATTTGTTATACTAGTTTTATACTATTTTAAAAAGAACACTTTGTTAATATATATATTGACAAAGTGTTCTTTTCATATATTTTTTATTCTGCTGGGGTAGTGTTTGTTAAGACTGCGTGGAGTACTATTCTGTTATTGCTATTGCTTGCACATGTTGATAGAGTTAGTATTTTGTCATTTTGTTTTAGTATTACTCCAAAATCTTTTTTACTACGTGATTTTAGTTCATTTATGAACTCTAAATATTTAACATCATTACTATATGCCATGTTTGTGTAGTAGGTTTCTGTTGGTATTTCATATACTGAGAATACCCTATATGTTCTTATTTCTTTTTCTGTTTCTAGAGTTACATTTTGATTATCTTTATTATCATACCATTCTTTTGTTAGTATCTTTTTTAGTGATCCAAACATTGAACCGTCTTTCATATTGTGACCGTAGATTACTACGTTTTTATCATAGCTTTCTAAGTTTACTCTATAATCTGCAAATATCCAGCCTGCTAAGTTTGATTCTCCATTAAAGTTTCTATCTAGATAGTATGAGTTATCACTAGCTTGTACTACTGGGTAGTCTACATTTGTGTTATTTACTTTTAACCACCCAAAGGTATCTTTATTCTTTTGTTTTAATTTATTAAAATCAACTTTTACTTCTCCTGTTTCTTCATTTGTTTCTATTGCGTCTTGGGTAATAGTTTCCATTACTTCTTTATTTATGCCATTTTCTCTAGACCAATTTACTATATATACTATACATGTTCCTGCTATAATTAAAGATATAAATGGAAATATAAAAAATCCAATACCACGTTTTGCTCTTTTTGCGTGTCCACTGCTTTTTTTCTTACTCAATGTGCACTACCTCCTATTTGTTTGTATAATAATAGGGCTCCTTAGCAGAGCCCTATATAATATATGTTAATACTTAACAATTAGTTTCTTTTCATTTTTGCGAAATAAACTACGTTAGCTACAACAACTACTGCCAATACTGCTGTTGCAGGTATTATATGATCACCTGTTTTTGGTGTTTCATCTAATTCACCTTTGTTGTCTTCTTCTGGTTTGTTTGTTTCTTCAGGTTTATTTGATTCTTCTGGTTTGTCTGTTTCTTCAGGTTTATTTGATTCTTCTGGTTTTTGAGCTGCTTCTGGTATTGTTAATGTTTTTGTATTATCAACTATTTGAGTACCAGGTGTACCAGCAACTTCTGGTGTAAATGTAGGACGTAAAACTATTTCGTTTTCTCCTAAATCTTTTACAAATTTAATTCCTTTGAATGTACCTTCATCTACAACACTTATTGAAGCTACTTCTTCAACTATTTTGTCTCCATTTGCATTTGCTGCTATTGAAAATCCTGTTTCACCAGCTAATACTTTACCATCTAATTTAGCTTTGATGATTACTGCATATTCTTTACCTGCTGTAAAGTCTGTTGCTTTATTTCCATTTTTATCTTTTAATTCTACTGTATATGTTATATCAGCTTTATTTGCAAAATATGTTGTTCCATCTAATGTTTCAAGTGCTGTTGCTTCTCCAGCTGCTGTAGGAACTGTATCTAATAATGTTGAATTAGCTGCTATTGTAACTACTACATTAGCTGCTGTAGTATTAATAGTACCTATTTCTGTACCTTTGTTTAAAGATAAGTTAACTGCTGTTTTTAATGTTGTTATTTCTGCTGCATCACCTAATTCTAGTGTTCCAGCTTTCATGTCTACTGTTCCAACTTCAGAATCTACTGTTAAAGAACCTGCTTCATTGTTAACTGTTGTTGCAGCTGCTTTTAATGTAGCTGTTCCTTCATTGTTTAATGTTGCAACAGTTATTTTGTCTGAATCAACAACTAAAGTACCTTCATTGTCAATTTTTGTAATAGCTACTTCTGTTGTACTTGAATTTTTTAATGTTAAAGTTTTTCCAGATTGAATTTCAAAGTTTGCTATGCTAATACCTTTTAAATCAATTTCAGCATTTTCATTGATAACTAAAGTTCCTGTCATAGCTGCTCCTGTTTGAACTTCACCATCATCATTTACTCCACCGTTGTTTTTAAAATTTGAATATGTTACACTTCCTGTTAAGTCTAAATCTGCAAGTGCTGCATTAACTGTAGTAGCTATTGAAAGCATTACTACTACTAATGCGATTGCCATTAATAGTTTTAAAGTTTTTTTCATTTCTTTTTTTCTCCCTTCATTTGAAAAAATAAATTTAAATTTTTTGCTAGGGTTTTGGCAGTTACCCTAACGTTAACAATATTATTCTACACAATGTGCTTTGTTTTGTCAAGCTATATTTAGAAAATTTTTCTATTTTTTGAAATTAATGGACAAGTTTTGCTTTCCGCAAGCCTTCTAAGATTATTACATTTGTGTTACAGTATGCTCTTTTTGTAAATTTTATGTAATATAATGTATCTTTTTATCCTTTTGTCTTCAATTTTACTGTAGAATTATTGTTTTTTTGCTTTTTTAGTGTTTTGTTTTAGTATTCTCAGACTATATATTGCTATTGTTAGTATTGCTATTATGCGAAGTATTGTTGTTATATTATATAGTAATGTTCCTTGATATTTTAAGGTATATGTACCATCTTTTACGTTTGTTTGGATTAGTCCATATGTTTTTCCACATAATAGTTCTTGCTTTTCTCTTTTATTTTCTTCTGTTAGTTTATAGCCTTTGTAATAGATTTTTGGTAATTCTATTTTTAGGTTTTGACTGTTTTCTATTTTAAATTTTAACTCGTTTGGTGTATTTTCTATTATTTTTACTTCTCCTGTTCCTTCTATTATATCTATTTCTGTTTTGTTTTTGTAATATTCTTTTCCTATATAATAGTAGGCACTTGGATAGTATTCTCCCATATTCCCTACTCCTCTTTCAAGTTCTGGTATGCTATGATCTTTTGTGTATATTCTTGTGCTTAGTTTTTGTATTAGGAATAATGATGGTACTATACATATAATTATGCATACTGTAAATATCCACTTTTTATTAAATTTACATAGTAGCATTGGCGAAACAATTGCTAGAAAACTTGATAGTATTAATAGTAGTCTCCATGGAAATTGTATATTATAAGTTATCTTAGGAAGTATTTTCCATATTCCTTGGCATAGTATTAATATTAGGCAGGTTACTATTAAAGCTATTGTTAATAGTCCAAATCGCTTATTCTTTATAACTATTAGTGTTAAACTTGATACTGCAAGAAGTATTACTGGTGCATAAATATAGTGTGGTGGTGGCGTCCAGTCATAGTTTTCTTTTGGTATTATCAAATCAGTTGGTTCTAATATATTTTCTTCGATTAATGATGGTCTTGTTACATATCCATCTGCTGATATTAAATAGTCCATCCCATAATGTTCTATGAATATTGTAATATTTGGTAATACTAAAAGAATTACGGCAATTGTTGCTAATATCAATTTTAATACTCTTTTTTCCTTAATTAGTTTATCTACATAAAATATAAGTATTATGAATACAAATATCGAAAAATACATAGCTATTATATAATGACTTAGTATTAATCCTGTGTACCCTATTATAAAGGATATATAAAATTTTTTATTTTCTCCTTTTAGTAGATAATAAATCGAAAGTAGAATAAGTGGAATAAATATTCCTGCAAAGTTTTCGGCAAGTGCCATTCTTACTGTGATTAGCCCTAATCTATATGGAAGTAGCATATAGATTAATCCCCCTATAAAAGCTACTTTTTTGTCTTTTGTAAGTTCTAAGACTAATTTATACATTAGTATGCTTGATATGATAGAAACTAGTATGTTTGTAATTAGTAAACTATCTATAATTTTTATTCCGCACATTTTGCAATATCCATGCAATTATTGCATAGGCTAGGTGTGGTAGCACAGAATAGAATATGTATATACCATAACCTAGGTTGTTTGCTAGATTTGGCATTACTGGAGTTATTTTTAAGTTGTTTGAAACTATATTATGTATGTTTGCTAAGTGAAAGGGCAAGTCATGAGCTTGTTTTGTGTTGTCTAAATAAATGTAACCTATTAATAAAATTACAATAATTCCTAGTAGTATTACATATATATTTTTTGTTATTTGTTTTTTCATTTTTTCCTCTTTTTTCTTTGTGTTTTCTATATTATTATTTGATTCTTGTATTTAGATATAGTAGGCACGCATTCTATTACAGCTCTAATTTGTATATGTTTGAAGAAGTAAGAAAATGTGTGCCTCTATTTTATTAGAAGGTCCAAGTTTTTAGCCATTGCATAGATGTTATATAATTTTTGCTTATTGGCATACCACTTGTTATTGGATAGAATATTGCAAATAGCACTATTATTGTTATCATATATATTATTAGTAGGTAGTTTCGTTTTGTTTTTTCATTTATCCATTTTATTAATGAGACTATTGCTAGCATAATAAATGGCAAAGTTACAAAGAAATGGTACATAAACATTACTCTTCCTATAAATATGTATGGCAACCATGTTGATAGTATCATTGTTAGTATAAATATGTCTGATTTTTTTCTCTTTCTTATTGCATTTATTAATACATATACTCCAGCAATTGCTCCTACCCACCAAATGGCAGGATTTCCGTATGCCTGTAATTGTACATTTTATTCCAGTTTCTGGGTATGATACATATAGCCATACTGGTTTTAGCATAAGTGGCCAAGTGTACCAGTCTGATGTGAATGGATGATCTGCACTTAAATTTGCATGGTATCTATACATTCTTTGTGTTTGTGAAAATATATCTCCAAAACTTCCTATTCCGATCTGGGTTTACATTTGGAAATAGTAAGTAGCATAGTATATATATTGCACATGGTATTAGTACAAAATACAAAACACATGATGCTATTATGTATAGGTATTCTTTGTCTAATTTTTTGTTTTTTATTATGTCTTTTATCATTTTTGCAAAAAATAATATACAAAGCCCTAATCCTGCATATAGTCCTGTCCATTTTACTGATACTGATAATCCAAAAAATATGCCTGATAATGCTAACCATTTTACTTTTTGCTTCAATTTATCTTCTTTTTTTAGCACTAAATATTTAAACATGAATAGTGCACTTAGCATGATAAATAGTACCAAAAAACTATCTACTGTGCCCATTCTAGTTTGTGCAAAGTGAAAATTATCAAACATCATTATGGCTCCTGCAAGTAGTGCATATTTGCTATTTTTAAATAGATTTTTACCTAATATATACATTACTCCTACCATTAATATTCCTGCTAGATTTCCCATCATCCTATATGCAAATGGATTCATTCCTAAACATGCTATTGGTATCATTTGAATTAGTTTTCCAAGTGGTGGATGTACCCACTCGTATGCTTGCATTCCGTTTATGTATTCATATGCAGTTCTTGCGAAGTAAATTTCATCAAAATATGTGGAGTTCATGAAACTTATTTCTTCTGGAACTGATGCTTGCTCATCTATTACTAATTTGTCTTTATTTTCTTCTGTAGTTACTTCTATTTTTTCTCCTTTTTCATCATATAGTGCTATTTCTCCTATGAAGCCTTTTTTACTTTGGCAAACTATTTTTAGATATTTGATTTCTTCATTTATTGGTGTATCCTTCCACTGAAATACATATTCATCTGTGAACATTGCTATTTCTTTGTATTCTTTTTTGTCATTTGACCCAAATATTCTATAGGTGCCTTCCTCATGACCTGAGTAGTGTCTTATTTTTTGTATATATTTGCTTTCGCCTTCTATTTCTATATTTATAGTGGTTCCTTCATTGAATTCTGCAAATGTTTGTGGATTTTTTAGACTTCCTAGATTTATGAAGGAAATTATTGCATAAATTATGGTTATTATACCTATTAGTATCCAGTCGTTTTTTGTTATGTTTCTGGTTTCATCTTCGAATAATTTTTTTAGTTTCACGGTTTGCCTCCTTATTTTTATATTTATTATTAAAGCATATTTGCTTGATTTTTGCAATTAAAAGCGACAAATTCTTAACTTTTTTGTTTTGAATTTGTCGCTTTTTTAGTTGCTCTAGAAAATTATTTTATTCTAAGTTTTCTGTTATTTCTTCTGTTTCCTCTAGTATTTTCTTTGGTTCTTCTGCTTTTGGTGGTATTATTGAGCAATAGTTTTCTCCATCAAATATTTGAAGATCTATTGTTCTTGTTAATACATCTGTGTAGCTATATGATGCGTTTCCTTCTTCTTTGTTAAATTTTACTATAAAGAGATTTGGATACGCTTTTTCTAGGGTTGCTTCTTTTTCAAAAAATTTACTTCTCCCTAGTGCTCCTTTTACTATTATCTTTTGTCCTTCTTTTTCTATAATTCCTTCTCTTAAGTTTGTAATATCATCCCTGTAAATCATTTTGATCACCCATTCCTTTAAGACTATCCGAATTATATCATTTTTGGACTTCAATGTCAAAATTAGTCGAGTTTTGTCAAGGCTTCTTTTACTTCAATTTGCAGGGTTTTGTTAGTTTTATTACATTTGTATTACATTTTTGTTACATGTTTGTTACGTTGTTTTTTCCTTCTGCAAAACTTCCCCCTACCCTCTTACCTTCGTCTTTTAATTCTGATGTTATATCTCTTGCTGTGATTATTCTATTTTTATTTGTGGTTGCAATTTTTTCTGCAACTAATAGAGGATCCATAAAGTCTATTAATACCCTTGCAGGAGATGAGGCAAAGTTTGCTCCGTGATGCCATTATTGCTTCAAAGAAGCTTTGGCAGGCTCCTGCAAATATTACCATTCCTCTTCCTGGTTTTTCATTTCTTCTTGCTTCTATTACTGAATTTATAAAATATTTTGAGTTTCTATAGTTATATATATCATCATAGTTTCCAGTTGTTTTTATCATTGCATCGTGTCCAGTAATTACTACTATATCTGGGTCATATCTTCTAATTAACATTCCTATTACTTGTGGTTGCCTATTTTCTGGAATGTTTCTTACAATTGCTTTTAGCCCTAATTTATTATAGTATTTGATCGACTTTTGCGTGTATCTTCTATCTCCATCTAAATGCAATATTAATGCACTTGTTTGTCTTGTATTTGTTCCTTTTTTAGCAAATAGTTCTTTGCTTCCATTTATCAGTCTTTTTTTAATTTTACTTTCTATTCCACGTGTTAAACTTTCAGCTTCTACTTTGTCTATTTTCTCTAAGTCTTCAAGATAGGCATCTGCTTCTATTCTATAATGTATACCTTTTAAAATGGCAAAGGATTTTCCATTTTTTATTTTTATTATTTTGTGTACTTTGAATATTATATCTTTTCCATAAGATTTTCTTCCAACTATATCTCCTTTTTTTATTTCCACTTTTTCCACCTCTTAATATCTTATGAATTTTTTCATTTTTTGTATATATTTTTATTTTTTGTTAATAATAAGCATTGCTGAAATGAAAATATTTCTTTGAAAGGAGGTTTTTATTGTATGGCATCACAAAAACATTTATATATTACTGGTACTTCTAATGTTTCTTGGAAGGATGCAATTGTTCAAGCAGTTGCAGAAGCTTCTAAAACCATTGATTACCTTACTTCTGTAAAAGTTCTAGAGCAAAGAGCTACTGTTTCTGGCAAAAAACTTTCTGAATTCTATGTTGATTTGGATTTAGTTTTTACTATTGATAGAGAAAGAGAGGATTAATTTTTATGGATAAAATACAGACAAATGCAGAGTATCAAACTTATGTTGATAAAAAGTCTCCTAATTCTCCAATTCTAAAAAACACTTTCAATGCTTTTTGGGTTGGCGGACTTATTTGCTGCATACGGTCAAATTATTTTAGATTTTTGTAAGTTTAGAGGTTTTGACAAGGATGCTTCTGGTACGATTGTTTCTATTCTTTTAATTGGTATTAGTGCATTTTTGACTTCTTTAAATTTATTTAATAAAATTGGAAAGTTTGCAGGGGCTGGCTCTCTTGTGCCTATTACTGGTTTTGCAAATTCTATTGTTTCCCCTGCTATTGAGTATAAAAGCGAAGGTTATGTAATGGGAGTTGGAGCTAAGATGTTTACTGTTGCAGGTCCTGTACTTGTTTATGGTATTTCTGCTTCAATTTTAGTTGGAATTATTTACCTTATTTTTAATACTCAAGCTATTACTTTGGTTTAGGGGGTGTTTTTGTGCAAAAAATGGGAAAACAGACAATAAAATTTGATACTCCTTTAAGTATCTTAGAAACAGCTTCTATTGTTCGGTCCTAAGGAAGCTGAAGGACCTCTTGCTGCATATTTTGATACTTGTTTAAATGATGAATTTTGGGGAGAAAAAACTTGGGAAAAGGCAGAAAGTAAAATTATTAAGGAAAGTATTTCTCTTGCAATTAATAAGTCTAAAATTCCTGCTGAATCTATAGATTATTGTTTTGCTGGTGATTTACTTAATCAATGTATTTCTGCAAGTTTTGGAATTCGCAGTTTTTCAATTCCATATTTCGGAATCTTTGGTGCTTGCTCGACTTTTGTTGAAGGTATGATTTTGTCTTCTATACTTACAGCTTCTGGTGCAGCAACCAATTGTCTTTTTGCAACTTCTAGTCACTTTTGTAGTGCAGAAAAGCAATTTAGATTTCCTCTTGAGCTAGGAAATCAAAGACCTCCTACTTCTCAGTGGACTGTAACTGGTGGTGCATGTGGTATTGTTTCTTCTTCTGGTACTGGACCTTATGTAACACATGCAACTCCACGGTAGAATTGTTGATATGGGTATTAAAGATGCAAATAATATGGGAGCCGCTATGGCACCTGCTGCTTGCGATACAATTTTGTCTCATTTTAAAGATACTGGTAGGAAGCCAAGTTATTATGATTTGATCGTAACTCGGTGACCTTGGTCACATCGGTAAGGAGATTGTCTGCGATATGATGCAGACTTATGGATATAATATTAAACCAAATTATAATGACTGTGGTGTTTTGATTTTCGATAAAGAGGCTCAAGATACTCATTCTGGTGGTAGTGGTTGTGCTTGTTGTGGTACTGTCTTTTCTGGGTATTTATTTAATCAATTAAAACAGAAAAAGTATAATAAGATTTTGCTTGTGGCAACTGGTGCTCTTATGAATTCTACTTCTTCCCAGCAGGGAGAGAGTATTCCACGGTGTTGCTCATGCAGTTGCTATCGAAAATAATTTGTGCTAGAAAGGATAAATCATATGGGTGAATTTTTAAGTAGTTTAAATTTTATGGATTATATTTGGTGTTTTATTGTTCGGTGGTATTATTTGTGTTATTGCACAAGTTTTGATTGATAAGACTAAAATAACTCCTGCTAGAATTTTAGTTATTTTTGTTACTGCTCGGTGCAATTTTACGGTGGACTTGGAATTTATGATTATATTATAGAATTTGCTGGTGCTGGTGCTACAGTTCCTTTGACAGGCTTTGGTGCAAATCTTGCAAAAGGTGCTATTAAAGGCGTTAAGGAAGCTGGGCTTCTTCGGTGCTTTTACTCGGAGGTATTAAAGCTTCTGCTCGGTCGGAATTGCTGCTGCTGTCTTTTTTGGATATCTTGCATCATTAGTTGCTAAGCCTAAAATGAAAAAACAGTAATTTAATAAAAAAAGATACCCATTTTGAAGTATACTTTACTTTTTTAAGTATATTTCAAAATAGGGCATCTTTTTTTATTAAATAGGAAAAATCGCAGATTTTTGCTATTTAACAAGGTTAAGTTTCCTTGGGCTGTGCAAATTGCTTTGCCATTTGCACATGTGGCATAGCCACTTTTCTTATATTCTACATTATCTCTTACTAAATTGTGGAGCTTTTCTTGATTTTTTAAGTCCGTATTTTTTTCTTTCTTTCATTCTTGGATCTCTTGTTAGGAAGCCTTTTGATTTAAGTAGTGGTCTGTATTCGCTGTTTGCTTCGTTTAGAGCTCTTGCTATTCCATGACGGATTGCTCCTGCTTGACCTGTGAAGCCTCCACCTATTACTTTACAGATTACATCATATTTGTTTAATGTATCTGTTACAACTAGTGGTTGTCTTACTATTACTTTTAATGTTTCTAGTCCTAAATATTCATCTATATCTTTAGAATTTATTGTTATTTTTCCTGTACCTGGTACTAGTCTTACTCTAGCTATAGAGCTTTTTCTTCTTCCTGTACCATAAAACATTATTTTATCTGCTTTAGCCATTTACCTTTTCCTCCTTTAAAATTCCCATACTTCTGGTTTTTGAGCTTGGTTTTCATGTTCGCTTCCTGCATATACTCTTAATTTTTTTGCCATTTGTCTTCCTAGGCTGTTATGAGGTAGCATTCCTGTTATTGCAAGTGTCATTGCTCTTTCTGGGTTATTTTTTAACATATCTTTTGCAGATATTTCTTTCATTCCTCCAATATATCCTGAATGATGTCTATATACTTTTTGATTTATTTTATCTCCTGTTAAAATTACTTTACCACAATTGATTATTATTACATGGTCTCCTACATCTAAGTTTGGTGTAAAAGTTGGTTTGTGTTTTCCTCTAAGTAGTCTTGCAGCTTCTGTTGCTACTCTTCCAAGAGGTTTTCCTTCTGCATCAATTATATACCATTTTCTAACGATTTCATCTTTTTTTACACTATAAGTAGTATTATTCATGGCAATCAATTTCCTCCATTCTAATTCTTCTATTTTAAAATATGAGAACTTTGTAGTTTACCGGGGAGTAACTACTATATTTACATATTTTATCATAATACCTAGATATTTTAATACATTTTACCTAACTTGTCAATACTTTGGAGCAATTTTTACTAAATATTTATTGCTTTGGATAGCTTATTTAATTAGTTATCTAAAGCAATATGAAAATTTAATCCTCTATATTTTTTTAGTTTAATTTTAAACCTATTAATAGTATATTCCTTAAATCCACTGTATTTTTATGGATTAAGGTCTGTTTTTTTATTGATTTTTGTATTGTAAAGTCTAATACAAATAGTATAGCACTATCTAAGTTTTGTTTTGCCATATCTCTTAAGGTTTCTACTTCTTCATAGTTTCTATTTTCTTCAATTTTGTCTGCTAAATATATTATTTTTGCAAAGTTATCCATTTCCATGTTTCCTGTTGTATGATATCTTATCGCATCTTGAACTTTTTTGCTTGCTCCGAAATTTTTCTTTTGCAATTTCTGCTCCGTAGTTTTGCATGCAATAGCCCCATCTGGTGCTTTTCTATTTCGTCTGGCTCTATTTTATATTTTTCTAGTGCTGCTTCTATTTCTTCTTTGCTTAGCTCTTTTGCTATGTCATGTATTAAGCCGTGCAAATTCTGCTTCTTTTACATCTTCACTGTAAATTTTTGCAAGTTCACCTGCTGCTTTCATTGCACCTAATGAATGATTATATCTTTTTTCTGTTAATTTTTCTTTTACAACATTTTTTATTTCTTCTAAGTTTTGCATCTTTCCTCCTTATGTTCCATTTCCATATAATTCTTTATATATTCTATAGTTTTTTAATATTTTTCTTACATAATTATTTGTTTCTTTATATGGTATATTTTCTATATTAGAGCCATCTTCTTTAATTATACCTTCTTCTATCCATTTTGAAACAGTGCCTATTCCTGCATTATATGCAGATATTGCTAAATAGTGGTTTCCGTTTGTAGTAATCTAAAAGTTTTTTGAAGTATTTTGTTCCGAGTTCTATGTTTATTTCTGCATTTGTTAGATCTACAAAATCTATTCCGTGCTTCTTTTGCTTCTTCTTCTGCTGTTTTTTCCATAAGTTGCATTAGTCCGAACTGCACCTTTGGGCGATTTTACTTCTTCTTCAAAATTGCTTTCTGTTTTTATTAGTGCATATATCCATTCTTTTTCTATTTTATATTTTTCTGAAAATTTTTCTACATATTCAGAAAATTCTTCTGGATAGTATATTTTTAATACTCCTGTGTATGTATTTATTCCGCACAGAAATTAGTAGTAATAAAACAATTAGTATTATAAATGGCTTTTTTTTCACTTTTTTAAGTTTTCTCCTTTTGTTTTTTGTTATTTACATCCATACCAATTATCTGCATTTGTAACTTCTGCAATTAATGGTACAGCTAATTTTGCAGCGTTTTCCATTGAGTTTTTTAAAATATCTGTTGCTTCTTTTTTTTCTTCTTCTGGAACTTCTAATAAAAGCTCATCATGTACTTGTAAAACTATTTTTGATTTTAATCCTTTTTTTTCTATTTCTTTTGTTACTTCTACCATTGCAAGCTTCATTATGTCTGCTGCTGTTCCTTGCACTGGCATGTTTAGTGCTGCTCTTAGTCCAAATTGCCTTATCATGAAGTTTTGTGATTTTAGCTCTGGCATATTTCTTCTTCTTCCGAATTCTGTTGTTACATAGCCCTTCTCCGCTGCCTCTTCTTCTATTTTTTTCATAAATTCTTTTATTCCGTTTATATTTTTCTAAGTAGTCTTCTATATATTTTTTTGCTTCTTTTCTTGATATTCCGAGTTGCTCTCCAAGCCCAAAGTCGCTTATTCCATATACTATTCCAAAGTTTACAGCTTTTGCTTTTCTTCTTTCTTCGCTAGTTACTTCGTCTAGGCTTTTTTCAAATACTTTTGATGCAACTTCTCTATGTATGTCTACTCCATTATTAAAAGCTTCTATCATGTTTTTGTCGTCTGAGAGGTGTGCAAATACCCTAAGTTCTATTTGTGAGTAGTCTGCATCTATGAAAATGCATCCTTTTTTTGGTTTAAATACTTTTCTTAGCTGTTTTCCAAGTTCAAACCTTGTTGGAATGTTTTGCAAATTTGGTTCTGCACTGCTTATTCTACCGGTTGCGGTAACAGTTTGATGAAAATATGAGTGTATTCTATCTGTTTTTTTGTTTATATATGGTAGCATTCCTTCTACATATGTAGAATTTAATTTTACTAGTTGTCTATAGTCTAGTATCTTTTCAATTACAGGGTGCTCTTCTCTTAGTTTTTCTAGTACTTCTACATCTGTTGAGTAACCACTTTTTTTCTTTTTTTGTACTGGAAGTTTTAAGTCTTCGAATAGTACTTTACCTAACTGTTTTGTTGAATTTATATTAAATTCTTGACCACACAGTTTATATATTTCTTCTGTCTTTTTTTCTATTTCTGCTTTTAGTTTTCTTCCATATTCTATTAGTTCTTCTTTTTCTATTCCTATTCCTGTGTATTGCATTTTTGCTAGCACTTCGCTAGTTTTCATTTCTATATTTTCAAACAATTCTGTTTGCTTTTGTTCTTCTAGCTTCTTTTTTGTTACCTCATATAGCTTAGATATTGCATATGTGTATATGCATGTTTTTGTTTTTTCCTCTTCTTCGCTTTCTTCTCCCATACTAAATAGGTCTAGTTGTTCTTGCTTTTCTTTACAATTTATATATCTTGAAAGCTCTAAGTTTAAGTATCTTAAGCTTAACGCTTCTATATCATATTTGTTTTTTATTGAGTCTATTATATATCCTGCAATTTCTATATCATAGTAGAAATTCTTTAGGGTTATTCCTATTTGCTTTAGAAGTATATAGTCTTGTTTTAATTTATAGCCTATCTTTGCTATTTCGTTGTTTTCAAATATTTCTTTTAGGCTTTTTATTTTTTCTGTATCTTCTATATAATATATTTTTTCTTTTTGATAAATACTTATACTGCATATTTCTTTTTTTATTATATTTTCTTCTTTTTCATTTTCCTTAGTGTTTAGGTAATATATTATTTGTTTTGCCTTTTCTAGTTCTTTTATTAGATTTTGTGTTTCTTTTTCACTTAAATTTTCTATTATTTTAAATTCTTCTTTTATGTCTTTTTCCTTTTTTATATCTCTTAGTGAAAATCTATCTATATATTTATTAAATCTAAGCTTTGTGAATAGTTCTAATACTTTTTCTTTGTTCCATTCTTTTCTTTCTAATTCTTCTATTTCTACATCTATTGGGCTTTCAGTATTTATTGTGCCGAAGTACTTTTGAAATTAGTGCATCTTCTTTCCCATTTATTAGTTTTTCTCTTGTTTTTCCTTTTATGGTTTCTGCTTTTCCGCTCTCCTAGTTCTTTATATAAGTTTTCTATTGTTTTATATTCTTTTATTATACTTAATGCTGTTTTTTCTCCTATCCCTTGAACACCTGGGATATTGTCTGATTTGTCTCCCATTAGTCCTTTTACTTCGATTAAAACTTTAGGTTCTATTCCATATGTTTCTAATATTTTGTCTCTATTATAATCATCTTCCTCTGTTTTGCCTGCTTTTGTTCTTGGTATTCTTATTGTTATTTTGTCTGTTGCAAGCTGAAAAGTGTCTCTATCCCCTGATAAAATTGTTACATCTATTCCCTTGTTTCCGTGCTTTTACTCCAAGTGTTCCCAAGATATCATCTGCTTCATATCCCTCTTTTTCCATTATTTTTATATTCATTGCTGTTAGTACTTCTTTTATAAGTGGCATTTGGGCTGCAAGCTCTTCTGGCATTCCTTTTCTTGTGCCTTTGTATTCGCTATACATTTTATGTCTAAATGTAGGTGCTCTCATATCGAATGCTACTGCTAAATATTGGGGTTCTAGATTTTCTAGTATTTTAAACATTATAGCTAAAAAGCCATATACTGCATTTGTATATGTTCCATCTTCTGTTTGAAGCATACTACTCCCCATTATGCCATAAAAGGCTCTATTTAGTATACTATTTCCATCTATTAAAACTAGTTTTGACACTGTTTGTTTCCTCCTTTTTAGTGGATAAAAAGATACATATATTCGTGAAGTTATACCTGAAATTTGTCATTATTCTTTGGTGATAACTGGTTTTCCTTGACAGTCCAATAAAACTGTCATTCCACCAGCATATCCTGATTGTTTATAAACATAATTAACTCCTGTTTCCTTATCCACCCAAATCTCAATTACATTTGCAACTCCTTGTGAATAAACTTTTTCAAATCTTTCCTTTTTTCTTGACATAATAACCTCTCCTCTCAATTTGTAATCTACAAATTTAATATTTTTTTATTAGTTTTGAAATTAATGCTTTACAAGTATTCATACATAATTCCTCCCCTGCTATTTTTTCTTTATAAGCAATTGCTCTATTTTTTAGAGTCTTTTTTTCTTGCTTCTTGTTGGTGTTTTATAAAAATTATGAAAAAAATAATTGTAGCAATTAAAAATATACTTGATATACTGAGTATTCCTATATCTACTAGATCTGCTCTTACATTTACCTCAGTTTTTGTTGTTTCTATTATATCATTTGGTGCCTCTGTATTTTCTATTATGTTTGTTTCATCTTTCTTGAGAGTTTCTTCTTGTCTATATTCTGATGAATCATTTATTATTTCTTCTTTTATTTCCTCCTGATTACTTTGCCTTTTTGGTATAACTAACTTTTTCAATACAATTATAACCATTGTTATTGCGAACATAGATAAATTACCTAAAAGTAATTTTAATGTATGAAGTCCTTTATAATATCTCCATTGTACTGTACCTATTGGAATATTTAGTATCATTGAGATTTCTTTAAATGATAATTTTGATAATATTTTTAATGATACTATTTCTTGCTCTTTTGAAGGTAATTTTGTAATTATTTTATTATATGTATCTTTTTCTATAATTTCGTTTAATTCTTTATTATCACCTGTTATATAGTATAATTCGTCAATATTAAATTCTTCTTTTTTATTTTTCAAAAAATTTAAAGTTTCATTCTTTGTTACTGAGTATAACCATGTAGCTCCACTTTTAGTTGGTAGTTTTTCTTTTTCTAATTTAAATATTTTTAAGAATACAATTTGTACTATATCCTCTGAATCTTCTTTATTTTTTAACATAGAAAAGGCTACTCCATATACTAACGATTTATATTTTTCATATAAATCTTGCATACTTTGCTTATTTCCTTGTTTTATTTCTTTAAATAATTCTTCTAACTTTTTCTTCATACTTATAATCTTCCTATGCATTATTTCATACATCAACTATACATTATATATTTATAGTCATATTATTTTCCTCATCCTTCTCTATTTGCTTTGAATAACGTTCACCGTTCTGGGATAAAGCATTATGACCACACTTTTATCTTTCATTTTTCTTGTATAATTATTCTCATTTCCAGTTTCTAAAATGTTTATCATATATAATTTTCTGACATTTCATATACATTTTATAATTCAAATGTATATGAAATATTATATT
>CANSNA010000023.1 GCA_947648255.1 uncultured Clostridium sp.
TTACACTAGGTTTTTCATAATGTTCTCTTTTTCTAACTTCTTGCATTACACCATTTCTTGCACATTGTCTTTTAAATCTTTTAAGAGCATCTTCTATATTTCCATTATTTACTTTTACCTCTGACATTATTACTCCCCCCTTCCAGTGTAGTTATAATTGCTTAACTATTATATCGCTTATATCACAACTTGTCAAGTTTTATTTTTCAAATAAGTCTCCCATTGGCTTGTGTTCATAAAGTCTTTTTATTGCTTCTGCAAATAGTGGTGCTATTGATAATACTTTTATTTTGTCTAATTCTTTTTCCTTTGGAAGTGGAATTGTGTTTGTTATAACTAATTCTTTAAAGTGTGAGTTTTTTATTCTTTCTATTGCTGGTCCTGATAATACTCCATGTGTGCATCCTGCATATATTTCCTTTGCTCCAAATTCGTTTAATACATTTGCTGTTTCTATCATTGAACCTGCTGTATCTACTTCATCATCAAATACTACTGCTGTTTTTCCTTTAACATCTCCTATTACTGTTGAGGCTATTGCTCTATCGTCATTTCCTTCTCTTCTTTTGTCTATCATTGCTATAGGACACCCAAAAAATTTTGAGTACTTGTATGCTTTTTTTGAGCTTCCTGCATCTGTTGCAACAATTACCATATTATCGAAGTTTTTTTCTTTGAAATATGTTTCTAATATGTTTTGTGCTGATAATCTATCACAATTTATATTGAAATATCCTTGTATTGCTGGGTTATGTAGATCACAGCTTATTACTCTATTTGCTCCTGAGGCTTCTATTAGCTCAGCCATTAGTTTTGCTGTTATTGGTATTCTTGGTTGATCTTTCTTATCTGATCTTGAGTACATGTAGTATGGAAGTACAACTGTTATTCTTCTTGCTGATGCACGTTTTGCTGCATCTACTGCTATAAGTAATTCCATTACTCTTTCGTTTACTGGTGGTGTTGTTACTTGTATGAAATAAACATCTTTGTCTCTTACAGTTTCTTCTAATTGTAAAAAGTTATTGTCATTTTTAAATTTCATTCTGCTAATTTTGCCTGGCATTATTCCTAGGCTATCGCAAACTTCCTTTGTAAAGCTATCTGCTTCATTGCTACATGAAAAGATTTTAAGATCTTCCATTTTTTATTTCCCCCTATATATTTTTTAGCTCATTTTACTTAAAAAAAGAGCTTGGAGTTTTACCTCTCTAAACTCTATTTTAGCCTTTTTTTATAGAATAGTCAACCTTTTTGTCGAAAAAAGGTTAGAAATAATGCTGTATACATAAAATCTTTCTCTAATTTCTTGGATTTTCCGATATTGTTTGATATTTCCACATTGCTTGATCATTTTATAATTTTATGTTATAATAAATTTAAGAATATTTAGTATTCATAGCTTTTTTGTGGCATAATTACTTTTTAGCCATATAATGATTTTGTAATAATTGATCCAGAGTCACAAACGAATTATCACTTCCGTGCTTTTTACCCATACGATAATAAGTTTTTTGTAGGTATCATGTGTGATTCTATTATGGCAGAACTTTATCTTGGAAGTTTGCCTAATGGTGCAATTGTAAGAGCCAAACTTTCGGAATCCTAAGCAATCAGTTTTAGTAGTCTGTTTTAGACAACTAAAGCAAAAATGCCCTGAGAGTAATCTCGGGCATTTTTGTTTATGATAATTATTAGTTTTCAAATACTTTCGCAAATTCTTCGCCGTCTATTTTTTCTTTTTCAAGTAGTATTCCTGCAACTACATGGAGTTTATCTATATGTTCTTTTAGTATGTTTTCTGCTCTTTCATATGCTTTATCTATAATACTCTTTGTTTCTGCATCTATTATTGATGCTGTTTGTTCTGAGTAGTTCTTAGATTGTGTTAGGTCTCTTCCTAAGAATACTTCTTCCTGACCTGCTCCAAACATTATTGCTCCAACTACACTACTCATTCCATATTTTGAAACCATATCTCTTGCAATCTTTGATGCTCTTTCTATATCATTTGATGCTCCTGTTGATATATCATTTAAAATTAAGCTTTCTGCAACTCTACCACCTAGTAGTGATACTATTGTTTCTTCCATTTCTGATTTTGACATAAATGATTTATCTTCACTTGGTCTGTACATTGTGTATCCACCTGCCATACCTCTTGGTACAATTGATATTTGGTGAACATCATCTTGTGTTGGTAAGAATTTACTTACTACTGCATGACCTGCTTCATGGTAGGCAACAAGTTTCTTTTCTTTATCACTTCTTACTCTTGTTTTCTTTTCAGGTCCCATGGTTACTTTTACCATAGCATCTTCTATTTCTGGCATTCCTATTTCTTTTATGTTTCTTCTTGCTGCTAAAAGTGCTGCTTCATTTAATACATTTTCTAGGTCTGCTCCTGAAAATCCTGATGTATTTTTTGCTATTGTTTTTAAATCGACTTCATCAGATATTTTCTTCTTTCTTGAATGTACTTCAAGGATTTTTTCTCTTGCTCCTACATCTGGTGCTGATACAACAATTTGTCTATCAAATCTTCCGTGGTCTTAGAAGAGCTCTATCTAATATGTCTGGTCTATTTGTTGCAGCAAGTACTATTACTCCTTCGTTTGGTGCAAATCCATCCATTTCTACTAGTAATTGGTTTAGTGTTTGTTCTCTTTCGTCATGTCCTCCTCCAAGACCTGCTCCACGTTGTCTACCTACTGCATCGATTTCATCTATAAATACTATACATGGTGCATTTTTCTTTGCTTGGTCAAATAAGTCTCTAACTCTTGATGCACCAACACCAACAAACATTTCTACAAAGTCTGAACCACTTATTATGAAGAATGGAACTCCTGCTTCACCTGCAACTGCTTTTGCAAGTAATGTTTTACCTGTTCCTGGGCTACCAACTAAAAGTACTCCTTTTGGTATTCTTGCTCCCATATCTGTAAACTTCTTTGGGCTTTTTAAAAATTCTACTATTTCTTGTAGTTCTTCTTTTTCTTCATCAACACCTGCAACATCTGCAAAAGTTACTTTGTTCTTGTCTGCTGATGTCATCATTCTTGCTTTGCTTTTTCCAAAACTTAGAGTTTTGTTGTTTCCTTGGCTTGAAGAGTTCATTGTAAGGAACCAGAATATTAAAGCAATAATTAAAAGTCCAAATGGTGATAGTATTTCTAGTATTGTTATTAATATTGATTGTGAGTTTTCTTTAAGATCTATTGTTCCTGATTTTAAATAATCTGTTATATAATCCATAAAACTCTCTGTATTTGGAATATTTACTTCTTTCTTTACAGCATCACTTTTTAATGTTACATTTGCAGTCTTTCCATTATATGCCATTTCAATTTCTGTTACATCTGATGTTTCTATTTTATTAATTAATTCTGCATATGTCATTTTTGTATCACTATTATCTAAAATAGAAGTTAGTAGTACTATAAATATTATTCCTACTATTAGCCACATTGCTAATGTTTTTATACTGTTTTTCAAAGCCTTCCTCCTTTATCTTAAAAGCTTAAAACTGCTTTTAAAGTTATCTTTCTACTTAATACATGAAATGTTATCATATTTAAAAGTTCTTTTCAAGTGTTTTCTTAAAAGTTTTTTATCCTAAAGTCTGCTTGTATGTAGGTTTTATTACGGCTTTATGCGTTTGACTTTGATTATGATTTTTTTGTTACAAAAAAATACATTTTTCCCTTATTTATGCTTATTTTGATATGTTTATTTGGTGTTAAGTACTTGTTCCCTATGTTATTTTGGCATAGGTTTATTATATCATTTATGTGTATCATTCCTATTCCATTACTTGTGCCTAGTAATTTTTTTATTGTATAAATTATTAATCTTGATTTTATAATTTCATGTTTTTTATTAAACTCTTTCAAGTTTAATATTATCTCCTCTTTTTCGCTCTTTATTAGTAATTTTTCAAAAGCTTTTTTTGTCTCTTCTTCAAGATATTCATTTTCTATTTTTGCTAGACTTGACAACCTATCTACTGTTTCAATTATATTTGGGTTAAATTCTTCTTTTATTAATGGTATTAATATATTTCTTACTTTATTTCTTGTATATATATTTTCATCATTTGTTTTGTCATGCCTTGGGTTTAAGTTCTGATCTTTACAATATCTTTCTATGTCTTCTCTTGAACTTTCTATAAGTGGCTTTATATATATATTATCTCTTTTGGCTGTAATTCCCTTTAGTCCGCGTCATTCCAGTTCCTCTAATTATATTCATTAAAACTGTTTCTACATTATCACCTTTAGTATGTGCAGTTGCAATTTTTGTACCATTATATTTTTCTAAGATTTTTTTAAAAAACTTATATCTTGCTTCTCTCCCCGCTTCTTCTGTACTAATTTTCTTTTCACTTGCAATAGCAATAATATCTATTTTTTCTGATTCAAAAGGGATATTTTTATTTTCTGAATATGTTTTTACAAATTCCTCATCTTCATCTGATTCTTCTCTTATTAGATGGTTTATATGGCAAATGATAAGAGAAATTTTAAGAAGTTCTTTAAGATTATACAAAATATTTACAAGACAAATAGAATCAGGTCCGTCCGTGAAACTCCGAACAATGACCTTATCTCCTTCTTCTATTAAATTATATTTTTTAATTGTATTTAAAACTTCGTCTTCTAGCACTAAAACACCCTTCCTTTTAAATATCTCTATATGGGTCGGTATTAACAAATTTTGTATAACTTCCAAGCCATCCAAGTTTCACTGTACCTGTTGAGCCACTTCTTTGTTTTGCAATAATAACTTCTGCTAGGTTTCTGTCTTCACTATCTGGGTTATAATAGTCGTCTCTATATAGGAAAATAACAATATCTGCGTCTTGTTCAATAGATCCAGATTCACGAAGGTCTGAAAGCATAGGTCTATGATCTGTTCTCTGATCTGGGCTTCTTGAAAGCTGAGAAAGTGCAATAACTGGCACATCTAACTCTTTTGCAAGAATTTTAAGAGATCTACTTATTTCTGCAATTTCTTGCTCCCTGCTTCCATTTTTTCTATTACCAGAACCTGAAATAAGTTGTAAATAGTCAATTACAATGAGTCCTATTTTCTTTTCCATTTTAAGTTTCCTGCATCTTGCTCTGATTTCTGTAATATTAATTCCGCGGAGTATCATCAATATACATTTCAGACTCTGAAAGAGGTCCGCATTCTCTCTGCAAGATTAATTAAATCTTCTTCTTCCATTTTCCCTGTTCTTAGTTTATTACTATCAATCATAGTTTCACTAGCAAGTACACGGTTTACAAGTTGTTCTTTAGACATCTCTAAACTAAATATCGCAACAGGAATTTTAGCTTGTATTGCTGCATTTGTTGCAATGTTTAAAGCAAAGGCAGTCTTACCCATAGCAGGACGTGCTGCAACTAATATAAGTTCACTACCATGAAGCCCTGCTGTTTTACTGTCTAAGTCAATAAATCCGGGTTGGAACACCCGTAATTGCATTTTTTTGATTATATAATTCTTGGATTTGAATTAAGGTCTCAGCTAGCACTTCTTTTATTGGTGCAAACCCCTTTTGATTCCTATTTTTTAGTAAGTTAAACACATCTTGCTCTGCTTTTTCAACAATTTCATCTACTTCAAGAGTTTGGTCATACCCAAGTTCAATAAGCTCATTCGAAGTTTTAATCAAATTCCTAAGAATAGATTTTTCTTCAACAATTTTTATATACTTATCTACATTGGCAGTAGTAGGTACTCTATCACTAAGCTCTGCAATATACTCAATTCCTCCACAAACTTCAAGTTTTCCAAGAGAAACTAGCTCATCTTTTACTGTAATAATATCAATAGGCTCTGATCTAGAATAAAGCCCAACCATAGCTGTGAAAATCTGCTTATTCTCTTCTCTATAAAAATCATGAGCCTTCAAAATCTCTAGAGCGTTTATAACAGCATCTTTATCTAAAAGCATAGCTCCAAGTACAGCCTGCTCTGCCTCGACATCACTAGGCGGAATTCTTCCAACATCCATTACAACATTTGCCTCCTAAATCTACTCCCCAACAATTAATAATCTAAGCTTAGCAGTAACTCCTTCAAAAAGCTTGAGTTCAACTACAGTTCCCCCTAAAGCTTTAATTTGCTCTTTAATAATTATTTTCTTTTTATCTATACTATATCCAAAAGAAGCCAAAATTCCATCAGCAACCTCTTTAGATGTCACACTTCCAAAAATTCTACCATTCTCCCCTGCTTTGGTCTTAATGGTCAAAGTTTCTTTTTCGAGTCTCTCCTTTATCTTTATGGCTTCAGCTTTTTCTAATTCTTTTCTATGAGCCTCAGAAGCCTTTTTTGCATTAAGCACATTCATATTCTGTTTATCTGCGGGAATTGCAAGTTTTTTAGGAAACAAATAGTTTCTAGCATGCCCATCACTAGCGTTTACCACATCTCCTCTTTTGCCCATTCCTTTAACATCTGTCTGTAAAATTACTTTCATAAATGTCCTCCTTCCAAAATTTTATTCTAAATTTTCTTCAAAATACTCATCAATTTTTTGTATAAGCTGTTTTCTAGCTTCATCTATAGTAATTCCTGTGATTTGTGCTCCTGCTACTGTATGATGCCCTCCTCCACCGAAGCTTTTCAAGTATTAATTGCACATTTATGTCTCCAATTGATCTTCCACTAATACATGCCGTGTCTTTTACCATTCCAATTACAAAGGATGCTGTTATATCGCTTATTGTTAAGAGTTCATCAGCTGCCTTTGCACAAATTAGACTTGCATTTTCGTCGTTTTCATCATAACTTGAAATACCTATTGTGCTTCTTATAACTTCTGTATTCTTAACAACTTCTGCAATTACATTATAGCTTTCTAGGTCACTTTGGAACCATTTTTTTACCTTAATAATATCTATATCATTTTTTCTTAAATATGCTGCTGCTTCAAATGTTCTAACTCCTGTTTTAAATGTAAAATTCTTTGTATCTACCATAATTCCAGCATATAAGCTTTCTGCTTCGAAAGAGTTAAGCTGAGCATTGTTTTTTGTATATTGTAAAAGCTCTGTAACAAGTTCTGCTGCTGAAGAAGCATATACTTCATGAAACATTAAAATACTATTTTCTATATAGTCAGGTCCTCTCCTGTGGTGGTCTATTACTACAATTTTGTTTGTCTTTGTAAGAAGCTCAGGTACTTCTACATATGATTTTTTGTGAGTATCTACTATAATAAGAAGTGTATCTTGATTTACAAGGTTTAATGCTTGTGTTTTATCTATTATCACATCTTTATATTCTTCTTCTTTTTCTACTGCTTCTATAAAATCTTTTAAAGTCATTCCATAAGTATTATTTACAATTTTTGCATCTTTTCCAAGTGATTTTACAATTCTATAAACTCCAAGGCTTGATCCCATCGAATCTATGTCTCCATTTGAGTGCCCCATAATTAGCACATTTGGAGCTTCTTCGATAAGCTCTTCTAATGCGGTTGCAACTGTTCTTGCCTTTACTTTGGTTCTTTTTTCTACCTCTTGCTTCTTTCCGCCATAAAACTCATACTTGCCTTTTCTCCTAATTACTGCTTGGTCTCCTCCCCTTCCAAGTACTAAATCCATTGCATCAATTGTTGCTTTAAATTTTTCACTATTTGAATTTCCTTCTGCACATATTGCTATACTAAGAGTTGTAGGAATTACTCCTTCTGTTTCTGTATCTTTTGTTGCTTTTAATATTTCAAATTTATTTTCAATAATTTTGTCTAAATATTTTTGTTCAAAAATAAATACAATTCTATTATTATCAGTTTTTAATGCTATTCCATCTATTTTTGAAATCCACTCATAAATCTTTGTTTCTATTTCAGTGACTAATTGTACTTTCTCCTCTTGCCCTATATTTTGCACTAATTCTTCATAGCTGTCTATCATTATAATGCCAAGGCACATCTGCGTTTCTTCAAATCTTTTTGATACTTCAAGAAATGATGTATTATCAATAAAATACATCGCGAGCATTCCAACATTTTTCTTTTTCCTATTTCTTATCTTTGATGCAACTGTCTCAATTATTACCTGATAGTCTTTTTTTCCTATTCTTATTTGTTTATATATAACAGGTTTATCAGTATTTTTCTTTTCCCCATTTGCAAGTTCTAGAGTTACTTCTTGTATTACATTTGCTAAAATATTTTTAATATCAATATTTCCAAACTCAGTAACAAAACTTGCACTTTTCCATATAAGATTTCCGGTCTTCTTCTGCAATTACAAGGGGAAATGGAGAGTTTATTAATGCATTTTTTGCAATTGTATCTACATTAAATGTAATTTCTTGAATATGTTTATCTAATTCTGTTTTGTTTTTATTATTAGTCCAAAATGTATATACAAGTAAAACACTATATAGTAAAATGGATGGAATGATAAATGCTATGTTTTGTATACATAAAATTATTAGTACTATCCCTATAACTACTAAGTATACTCTTGTTTTTGTAAATATGGACTCAAATGTTTTTTTATCTTTATCGGACATACATCCTCCTTTTATTTTCCTAATATTGTATACTAAATCGCCTAAAATGTCAAGATTTTGCCATTTTGCCGCATGCTTATACAATATGTCTATGTATCAAATATGCTGTTAGAAATACACCAAACAACATAGAAAAGCCAATATTTACCAATGTATCGACATTTTTATTCTTTTCTTACAATATTTATTTTCTATTGCAAAGCCTATATAAACTGATTAATGTATAATTTCTAGCCCTGCAAATTTTGCCATTAATCTTTTGTGACCTACTTTATCAAAACTTATATCAACTTTGTAGTCTTCTCCCTCTTCTTCTATATAGTTTATTGTACCTTCTCCAAACTTTTTATGATAAACTCTTGTACCTTCTTTGTACTTGCTTATATCAACACTTGTTGTCTTCTTTTTATTTAGTCCATTTAAGAAACTTTCTGGTGTTTTAAATGAAATTCCGCTTGCTGCAACCTTTCCAAATGTTTGGCTTTGTCCAATGTTGTATTTCTTAACTGAACCATTCCCATAAGACCATTCATATGTATTACTATTATCAAAAGTTCCCTCTAAATTACTTTCTCCTGTTGTTAGGATACTTTCTTCGCTTAGATAATCTTCTGGAATTTCCTTTAAAAATCTTGATAACGCATTATATGAAGTTGAACCAAATATAGTCCTAGATTTTGCACATGTCATGAATAAGTTTTCCTTTGCTCTTGTTATTCCAACATAACAAAGTCTTCTTTCTTCTTCTATTCCATTTGGATCATCTATTGATTTATTTCCTGGGAAGATCCCTTCTTCCATTCCTGCCATAAATACTACTGGAAATTCTAGTCCTTTTGCACTATGTAGCGTCATCAGTGTGACTTGTTCTTGTTCATTTTCTTCAAGAGAATCTACATCACTTGAAAGTGTTATATTCTCTAAGAATTTTCCAAGACCATTTTCTGCTTCTTCTTCAAATTCCATTGTTACTGTAATAAATTCTTCTAAGTTTTCTATTCTGTTTTCTGCTTCTTTTGTATCTTCCGCTTCTAATGCTTTTACATATCCTGTTACTTTTAATAGCCTTTGTGTAAGCTCTGAAACAGTTAAATCGTCTATGCGTTTTACCATATCGTCTATGCAATCTACAAAGTCTTTTGCAGCAAGGTATACTCTGTTTAATCCGAAGGCTGATGCATTTTTAATTACATCATACATAGACATTCCTTCTTGGTTTGCAATTTGCTCTACTTTATCTAGGCTAGTTTTTCCGTATTCCTCTTTTAGGTTCATTAATTATTCTTTTTAGACTTAAATTGTCTTTTGTATTATACACAAGTCTTAAATATGCAATAATATCTTTTATTTCTTTTCTTTCGTAGAATTTTAGTCCTCCTACAATTTTATATGGAATATTTTCTCTTCTTAAAATGTCTTCTATACTACGTGACTGTGTATTCATTCTGTATAATACTGCAAAATCACCATATTTATAATATTCTTGAATTCTTAGATGCTCGATTTGTTCTACTATATATGTTGCTTCTTCATATTCATTTTTTGAAAGATGTGCTGTTACTTTGTTTCCTTCATCATTTTCTGTCCATAATTTTTTTTCATATTTTACTTCATTGTTTTTTATTACTTCATTTGCAACTTTTAATATATTTTTTGTACAACGGTAATTTTGCTCTAATTTTATTATTCTTGTCCCTGGAAAGTCTCGTTCAAAGTTTAATATATTTGATATGTCTGCACCTCTAAAGGAATATATTCCTTGGTCATTATCTCCTACAACTGTTATATTTCCATTTCTTGCTGAAAGTATTGTTATGAGTGTAAATTGAGCTTTGTTAGTATCTTGATATTCATCTACTAATACATATTTAAATTTATTTGAATAGTATTCTAATGCTTCTGGTTCACTCATTAGTATATTTATTGTATAATTTATAATATCATCAAAATCTAGTGCATTATTGTCTCTAAGCTTCTTTTGATATAGTTTATATACTTCTTTTGTTATTTCTTTTCTTCTTTCATTGTTTGTTCTTTCTGCATAGTCTTCTGGCTCTAGCATGTCATTTTTTGCATTTGAAATTTCTGCCATAAATCCTCTTTCATTAAACATCTTGTCATCTATGTTTAATTCTTTCATGCACTCTTTTACAAGACTCTTTTGGTCTGTTGTATCAAATATTACAAATGACGATGTAAAGCCTATTCTATCTATGTATTTTCTTAAAATTCTTACACAAATTGAATGAAATGTGCCTATCCACATGTCGTTTGCAATATCTCCGATTAAATTTGCAACTCTTTCTTTCATTTCTCTTGCTGCTTTGTTTGTAAAAGTTATTGCAAGTATATTCCATGGTGCTACATTTTTTTCTTGTATCATATATGCTATTTTATGTGTTAATACTTTTGTTTTTCCGAGAACCGTGCTCCGGCAATTACAAGGCAAGGTCCTTCTACCGCAAGTACTGCCTCTTTTTGTTTATCATTTAATCCATCTATTAATTCCATTTTTTATCCCTTTCAAATTTCTTTTAAATTATCCCTAAAATATGTTTATATTTTTCTGGTTTCTCTTCTTTTATTTCATAGGCTTTTTGCATATTTTGTTTTGATTTTTCTATCATTTCTTTTTTATTTGTGTGTATATATGCAAGGATTTCTCCGCTTCTTTACTTTATCTCCTATCTTTTTTTCTAAAACTATTCCGTGCTAAATGGTCAATACTATCTTCCTTTTTTATTCTTCCGTGCACCTAAGTCTAGCGAAACTTTTCCGGCATATTTCTGCATCTAAACTTGCTACATATCCTGCGTCGTTTGCTTTTATTGCTTCTATAAATTTTGCTTTTGGTATATTATTTAAGTAATTTATATCTCCATCTTGTTTTTCTATTAGTTCTAGAAATTTTTGATATGCTCTGCCGGTTTTCTATATTTGTAATAGCTTTTTTCTTATTTTCTTCTAGATTTTCTCCTACCCCTGCAAGTTTTAAAATTCTTGATGCAAGTTCTAATACAATTTCTTTTACATCTTCTTCCATATTTCCTTTTAAGGCTTGTACTGTTTCCTCTATTTCGAGAGAGTTTCCTATTGTTTTTCCTATTGGTTCATCCATATTTGTTATTACACAATTTGTTTCTATTCCTGAAAGTTTACCTATCTCTTTCATTATTTTGCTAAGTTCTTCTGCTTTTTTTCTATTTTTCATAAATGCACCTTTACCACATGTAACTTCTAAAACAAGTTTATTTGCTCCTGCTGCCATTTTTTTACTCATTATACTTGATGCAATAAGTGGTATACTATCTGTTGCAGAAATTACATCTCTTAATGCATATAATTTTTTATCTGCTGGTGCTAAATTTCCAGTTTGACCGAATTAGGCTTATCCCTATTTCTTTTATGTTTTGTTTAAATTTTTCTATACTTAAATCTGTTCTATAACCTGAAATCGCTTCTAACTTATCAACTGTTCCTCCTGTTATTCCAAGCCCTCTACCAGACATTTTTGCAACCTTCACTCCAAGTGATGAAACAATTGGCATTACAATTAATGTGATTTTGTCTCCAACTCCTCCACTCGAATGCTTATCTACTATTATCTCTGATATATCACTTAAATCTAGTGTATCTCCGAGACTTTGCCATTGCTAAACTTAAATTTTTCGTTTCCTCATAATCCATTCCATTTATATAAATTGCCATAACTAAAGCTGCTGCTTGATAATCTGTAATTTCCTCATTTGTATAACCTTGTACAAAATATTCAATTTCTTCTTTACTCAAGCCGAAGATTATCTTTTTTCTTTGCTATAATTTCAGTTATATTCATTAGCTTTCCTCCACTTTTTATATTATACAATATATTACATTTTTTATCTAGCGAACATTAACATTTTTTTGAATTTATTGTGACTATTTATTACTATTTGTAACTTACTTAAATAAGTCACAAAATTAGCTGTTTGGGCATAATTATTTATTTTCTTCTTTACTTATTAAGTTTTAACTGATATAATTATGTATATCTTTGAAAGGATTTATTATTATGAATAAATATTTATATAAATTAATACAAAAGTTTTCAAGAAAAAACAAAATTGATGACAATAGTAAAATAGATACATTATCTAAATCTGAAGAATCCCAAGAAAGTTCGTTAACCGAATTAGATTCAGATCTAACAGAAGTTTCAAAGTTTCTTGGTATACCAAAGTCAAAAATTTTATCTATGTCTAGGGTAGATTTAGATAAAGCAATAGCTTCCAAAGAAACCACTAGAATTAATTTAGATACAAATTCTCAAAGTAAAAAAAGCCAAGAAGAAATTGATACTCAAAATGAACAAGCTTTGCAAGGATTAACTTCAAAACAGGAAATTGATTTAGACAATAAAGTTGATAACAAGCATACTTTAGCTGAAATCATGAATCTTGAACCAGGCTCTAAATTACTTGTTGTAGATTCAGAGGATATAGAAAATAACCAAAATACTACTCATTTTTCTTGTATAATAAAGACTCCTGATGGCACACTTCAAAACCCAGATATGTTAAATCAAATTGGAGGTAAAACCTCAGATAGAAATGTGCATGAAGTTGATAGAGAAGGAAAAGTGCAAAGGCAAAATGTTCTATCTACTTTTGAAATAAATACACCAGAAGCTTCTAATGCTGTTATAAATATTAGAAGAGGTCAAATGGGCACATTAAAAGTTAGTTATGGATTAACAGACCCAACTTCTCACAAAGATATATTCTCTCAAGACCTTGAAACTGATGAAACATATCCTGTAAAAAGTAGAGTTCGTAGTGAATTTAGCGAAAGACTTGGAGTATATAATGTTACTAACAAAATGGATGAAATTGAAAAACACTCTTCTCATGGAGAATCTACTCTTTCATTGGAAGAAGCAGATGGAAGACCTGATACAGGACATATTCATGGTGAAGAAGCTGCTAGAATTATTTTAGCAGATGATGATTTCATAAGAGCAACTAATGATTTATACACAGAAAGAGAAGTCGCTGAGCGTTTTGAAAGCATAAGAGTAAAGAACCCTAGCTTTGATAGAAACGAATTAATCAAAGCCACAAAAAATGACTTAGAATTAGATGCTGAGCATATGCTAGGGCATCAACGAGATCACTAAATAAGGAATTATGGTATTTTTTATATTCTTACTGCAATAATTCCAATTAAAAAACCTAATACATTACCTAAAGCTGATATTCTACCTTTATAGAGCTTATTAGCTTCTGGTATTAGCTCTCCTGTAACTACATATAACATTGCACCTGCTGCAAAGCTAAGTGAAATTGCAATTACTTCTTCAGAAACAGCCCCTAATGCACTTCCAATAAATGCTCCCATACCTGTTGTGATTCCTGACAAAATAACAAGAATAATAACCTTTAGTGAACTCATACCTCCGATTTTTCATAGGCACTGCCATAGATATTCCTTCTGGTATATCATGTATTGCTATTGTTATTGCAAGAGAAAGTCCGTAGTTTTAGTGAAGCTTCAAATCCTGAACCTATGGCTAGCCCTTCTGGTAAATTATGCAGTGCAAGACCTATTCCTACTGCCAAACCTGTTTTTAGTAATGTATTTTTCTTTGTTTTTAGCTTATTTTGTACAAACATATCACATATAATCATCATTCCAATTCCAAAAACTATTCCAGTAATAACCACTCCAAAATCCGCTATATTTAATGCTTCTGGTATTAAATCAAAACATACTATAGACATCATAAGCCCTGATGCAAATGAAAGAATAAAACTTAACACTTTATTTGATGTATGTTTAAATTTTATCCCTATTATCCCACCGTATAGTAGTCCCAAAGGTTCCAAAAAATAATCCTAACATTGTACTTTTTAATATATTCATAAAAATACCTCGCTTAATTGATTTTATGCGAGGTATTTTTATTTATGATTTATTCTCCTTTTAGCTTTTCTGCACGATCTGCTGTTATTAGGGCATCTATCATTTCGTCTAGATCACCATTTAGGAAGTTTTCCATTTGGTATATACTTAATCCGATTCTGTGGTCTGTTATTCTTCCTTGTGGATAGTTATATGTTCTTATTTTCTCACTTCTATCTCCTGTTCCTACTTGACTTTTTCTTTCATTTGCAAGCTTTTCATCTTGTTTTGTTTTTTCTATTTCATAAAGCCTTGATTTTAAAAGCCTCATTGCATATTCCCTGTTTTGCACTTGTGATCTCTCTGTTTGACATTCTGCAACTATCCCTGTTGGCTCATGTATGAGTCTTACTGCTGAAGATGTTTTGTTTACATGTTGTCCTCCTGCTCCTGACGCTCTATATACTTCCATTTTTATATCGGCTGGGTTTATTTCTATCTCTACATCTTCTACAACTGGTAGTATTGCAACTGTTGCTGCTGATGTGTGAATTCTTCCACTACTTTCTGTATCTGGAACTCTTTGAACTCTATGAGCTCCACTTTCAAATTTTAATCTACTATATACACCTTTTCCTGTTATCATAAATGTTATTTCTTTATATCCACCAAGTTCTGTTTCGTTTTCATTTAAAATGTCTAGATTCCAATGCCTTTTTTCTGTATACATTGAGTACATTCTAAATAATGTACCTGCAAATAGTGCTGCTTCTTCTCCTCCCGCTCCTGCTCTTATTTCACATATTATATTTTTGTCATCGTCTGGGTCTTTTGGTATTAGTAGAATTTTTATTTCTTCTTCTACTTTTGGTATTTTTTCTCTTGCTTCATTAATTTCTGCTTCTGCGAGTTCTTTAAGTTCTGGATCTTTTAAAAGTTCTTCATTTTCTTCTATTGTATTTTTTAATTTTTTATATTCTCTATATTTTTCTACGATTGGCGTTAGTTCTGCATGTTCTTTCATTAATTTTTGCCAAGTTTGATTTTGGGCAATTTCTGCTGGGTCACTAATCTTTACTGTTAATTCTTCATATCTTTTCTCTACGTCTTCTAATCTTTGAAACATACAATCTTTTCCTTTCTATTTCTCAAATTTACGTAATTATTATATAATCTTTTTTTTAGCTTGTCAATTGCCCTTTTAATTGTTATAAAGTTATTTTATTATAAGGTATGTTAATTTCTCTTAATGCTTCTTCTTCTCTTTGTGTACATGTTAAGATTACTATTTGTTTATTTCCATAATTTGAGTTTAATAGTTTTAAAATATTTTGTAGCCTATTTTTATCAAAATATGCAAATGTTTCATCCAAGATTATTGGCATATTTTCAGGCGTTAACTCGTTTATGCTTGATATTCTGAGAGATAAGTAAAGTTCATCAATTGTTCCCTGACTTAATATACTTGCTGTTATATAATTTCCATTTTCTGTTTCTAGTATTAGCCCATTTTCTTCATTTACTTTTACTGTTTTATATTTTCCTGATGTAATACTTTTGATTGAATTTGATAAATTTTCAGTAAATTTGGGTGTAATACTTTCTCGCATTTCAATATATGCTTTATCTAATGCTTCTTTTGCAATATTTATTGCTTCATCATATTCTAAGAGCTCTACTAATATTTCTTTATTTGTACTGAGTTTTTCTTCTACTTCAGCTAACTTTTCTAGCTTTTCATCAAGTTGAGCTTTTGAAAATTTATCTTGATTTATACTTAGTTTTAACTCATTTATGTAGTTTTGTTCTGCAATAAAATTAACACTATTTTCTAAGGCTTCAAAGGCTTTGTCTGCTTGTTCCTCTCCATATTTTTCTTGTATCTGTTCTTTTCTTATTTTTTGTTTAATTTTTGTCGTTTCTTCTAGGCTTCTTATGAGTTCATCCTTAGAATTTATTTCACTATTTACTACTTCTATTTTTGTTTTTATATCAATTCTTTCAGTTTTTTGTTCTTCTAATCGCTTCTTGAAACTTTTCTTTGCTTTTGAGTTTTTTAAAAATATTATAATAAATAAAATTGCTGTAATAGCAGTAGTAATTCCTCCAAATTCTATTTCTTTTATCACATATAACGCTACTGCAATTATTGTTAATAGTAAAGGAATTATATATAGTGCATTATTAGTTTTTGCTTTTATTTTTCTTTCTTCGACTTCTCTTAAAACTTTTTCTAATCCTTCTTTATTTTTTTGCAATTCTTCTTTAGCTTTAAGATGCATTCTAATTTTTTCTTCATTTAAGTTCTTTTCATTATTAATCATTTGTAATTCTTGGTCTACTTCTTGAAGTATTTTAAGATTTTTTTCTCTTTTATTTACTTCTTCTTGTTTTATTTTTATTTCTTCTTCTACTTCATATTTCTTTGGTACAAGTTCTTCTAGTCCTGTCTTTTTTATTTTTAGCATCTCTATATTTTGAGTTGTAATATATAAAGGTTTTGTTGGACTCTTTAATGTGCCTACTTCTTCTACTTGTCTTTTATTTAGATTTTTAACTATGTTTTGATATGATACATCGTCTTCCCCTGTAAGCATTATGTTTGATGCTTTTTGTATTAATGTGTTTTGTGATTTACCGTCTAGTTTTACTTCTTGTTGACGAACTACCATTGACATATTAAATAAGTCTTCATCTACCTTTGTCTGTTCATAAAAAAACTTATTTCCATCACTCTTGTCGATTGTATATTCTTTACTTATTTCATTTGCACATTCATCAAATAATTTAGGGCTTCTTTTGGTGAAATTTCTGTATACTTCAAAATATTTTTGGTTATCAAGTGTATATGAAATTTTACCTGAAAATTCTCCTTCTTCCCATGGTGTGTATTTATCATAGTTTGAAATTTCTTTTCCATTTTTGTTTTTATTTATTCCATAAAATATGCTCACTATAAAGTCTAAAAGCGTTGATTTTCCACTTTCATTTTCTCCATATATAACATTTATTCCGTCTTTTTAATTCTATTTCTTTATTTCTTAATTTTCCAAAATTATTTATTTGTATTTTTCTTATAAGCATGCTTTTTCTCCTTTTGCTTAAAATGCTGCAAGTCCTATCTCGATTGCTTTCTCAATAACTTCTTTTTTATCTGGTTCTTCTTTTAATTTTTCTAACAAATTCTTTATAAATAACCCTTTTAAGTTATTTTGTTGTGAGATTTTACCTAAATCTATTTCTAATGATGTTTTATCTTTTATTTTTAATACATTTGTTACTTCAATATGTTTCAGTATTTTAAGTGTCTCTATTTCTATTTTTCTGTTTCCGACTAGTACTATTTGATAATATCTATCACTATTAAATTCTATTTGGTTTATTGTTTCTATTAATTCTTCTTCTGATACTATATCATTTACATTAAGCTCTCTTTCTTCAAATTCTTTACTATCTACTGGTATGAAATGTAGTGAAAGCTCTCTTGTTTCTTCATTTATCTCTCCTTCTATCATTCCATGCTTTCCATGTTCATCAAATCCTAATGATATTAGTGAACCTGGGTAGACAATTTCTTTGTCTATCATTTGTTTATGGATATGCCCTAAAGCAATATAATCAAATTTTAAAGCCTTTAATGTATTTCTTGATATAGGATTATATCTAATATCATTGTCTTTTGCACCATCTAAATCGCAGTGTGTTAGAAGTATATTTATTTTATTTTCTTCTCTTTGGATTAGTTCTTCGTTATTTGGAGCGTTAATATAAAAATCATTAAATCCATATCCATATATATTTACTTCAGATTCCTCTACTTTTTCTAGCTTGTCTGTAAATATTTTTACATTTGGTGCAAAATTATATGTATTATAATATGAGTTTTTTATATATGGGTCATGATTACCTGGAACTATGAAAATTTTTGTATTTGGTATAGTTTCAAATTGCTTATTTATATATTCTATTGTACTTATTCTTATATATTCTGTTTCAAAAAGGTCTCCACATATAAATAAATATGGAATATTTTTTTCTTTTATATATTCTATCACTCTTCTAAATGCTGTTCTTTGTTCTAGTCTTCTTGTTTCTGCTAAACCTTTTGCTTCTAGTTTTCTAAATGGTATATCGAAGTGAACATCTGCTATATGTATAAATTTCATATTTTATTTTCCTCCAAATTTTATATTAAGATTATATATTGCAAACTAAAAAATGTCAATGCTATTTTCGAAAAAATGTTTGTGTTTTATGTATTATCACTTGACAGCTTAAGATATTGCTAATATAATAGTTTTATAATTTATTTTTATAACAAAGGATGGAACTTTTATGAAAATTTTTAGAAAAAGCAAAAATATCTCTCTTACTTGGATTTTACTAACTTTTGTAGCTCTTGTTATTTTAGCTGTTTTCTTAGTTAAAGCTGTTTTTAATATTTTTTCTACACCTTCTGCATCTTATGAAAATGGAATTTTGAATTTAGGTGGAAATAATAACCAAAATTCTAGTACAAATCTTGAAGCTACAATACGGAAAGTATGTAGATTACAAGCCAGAAAATGCTACATATTTGCCAGATAGTATATATGCTGGAAATTCTAGCAATTCTGAATTTAATACAAATGAAAATATGAAGTGGAGAATATGGAATATTGATGACAAAATGATATATTTGATTTCAGAGATCCCAACAACTGAAACTTTGTATTTGCAAGATTTCCTTGGTTACAATAATCGGAGTTACTCTAGCAGATACTATTTGTAGCACTTGCTATAGCAACAAAAATTACAAAGGTCTTGTTGTTAGAAATATGAAAATTGATGATATTACTAAAATAATAACTCATGAAAATACATTAGTCAATTTATATGGAATGCAAAGTTCTAACTATACTGCTGATTATCCTTATACTTGGATTAAGTATGAGAGTAATAGTAGAGATGACGCTATAAATAACAGAAGTATAGCATATGATTTAACACCTGAAACTTCTATTTCAGCTACAAAAGAACCATTTTATATAGTATGGCAAAATACTGATATGAAGGATCTATCTGGTTGGTCTAATGCTAAGTATAAAGAACTTGTCTTAGATGCAGCATCTGAGAGTTCTTATTTACTTTCTTCTCGTTTTGTTAAATGCTATGGTTCAAATATGGGCTTTCAAGAAAAAGATCAGGATTGCATTTTTGGCTTGCAGTCGGTAAATATTTCTGGAATATCTGGTATTAATCTGCATAGTGCTCGTGGCTCTATACTGAACTCTACTGCTCAAAAAGCTTCGCTTCGCCCTATTGTATGCATTCCTCTTGATAGTGTTATTGTAAAACCAGTAAATATTGATGGAATAGATTTTTCTATAAAATCTAAATAATTAATTTTGGTACTTTTTTGGTCATCTATTTACAATTTTATAGTTGATCGATATAATAGATTAGTGTAATTTTTAATGACTACAAAAGATAAAAGAGGTGTAAGTTGTGATAATATCAGAATGCAGAACTGTTGGAACTATCCAAGTCTCAGTTTATGAAACTGTAGATAAGGACAAGTTCTTTGGACTTCAAGCAAATACAGAAGATGTTCTACCTATTTTATATGTGCTTGAGGAAATTTTAAAATTGTATAAATAATTTTTGCAGAAGCTTTTTTATAGCTTCTGCTATTTTTATATCCTAAAAAAACAAGTATAAGTATTTCCTATACTTGTTTTGTAAATTAGCAAGAGAACGATAAGGGGTATAGTATAGTCTATCTTATCGTTCTTCCTATAATATCTCATATTTAATATGAAATATAAATGTATTATATCACTCTTATTATAATTTTTCTATAGTTTTTTATATTTTTGTAAAAATATTTTAAGTAACTGTTATTATTTATTAACTTATCTATAGCTTATATAGTTTATCAACCTCTCTTTGTACTCTCTTTATATCTTTTTCATTTGACATAACCTGTTTTGCAAGTTCAATAATTAGCTTACCTAAATCAGTTTTAAATCCTTTATGATCATTATCATTTTTCTCAAATCTTATATCTATTTGTTCTTGCATTTCACTAAATCTTGTGTCCATTTGTTCTTGCATTTCACCAAATCTTGTGTCCATTTGTTCT